>NZ_JAUZMY010000011.1:0-194698 GCF_036327455.1 Nocardiopsis codii
CCCTTCGCTTGCTCTGTGGCTTCACGATATGTCGCGAGTGGGGAGAACTCAAGATATGTCGCGTAGTTTCGGGGGTGGTTCAGGGAGGACCGGGGTTCACCCCGAGTCGGCCCCCCCCCCCGGCCCGGGGGGGCGCGGGGGGGGGCCCCCGCGCGGGGGGGGGGGGGGCCCCCCGCCGAGGGCCGCAGGATCTAGAGCACCTTGGACAGGAAGGCCTGGGTGCGCTCGTGCCGGGGGTTGGAGAGCACCTCGGAGGGCACCCCCGCCTCCACCACGACACCGTCGTCCATGAACACCAGGGAATCGCCGACCTCCCGGGCGAAACCCATCTCGTGGGTGACGACCACCATGGTCATGCCGCCCTTGGCGAGGTCCCGCATGACGTCCAGCACCTCGCCGACCAGCTCCGGGTCGAGGGCGCTGGTCGGCTCGTCGAACAGCATGAGGGAGGGTTCCATGGCCAGCGCGCGGGCGATCGCCACGCGCTGCTGCTGGCCTCCGGAGAGCTGGTCCGGATAGGCGTCGGCCTTGTCCGGCAGGCCCACCCGCTCCAGGAGCTCCAGGGCCTTGGCCGTCGCCTCCGCCCGGGGCACCTTCTTGACCTGCACCGGGGCCTCGATGATGTTGCCGACGACGCTCAGGTGCGGGAACAGGTTGAAGCGCTGGAAGACCATGCCGATGTCGCTGCGCTGGGTGGCGATCTCGTTGTCGCGCAGCTCGTACAGGCGGCCGCGCTTCTGCCGGTAGCCCATCAGCTCGCCGTTGACCCACAGCCGTCCGGCGGAGAGCTTCTCCAGGTGGTTGATGCACCGGAGGAAGGTCGACTTGCCCGACCCGGACGGGCCGATGATGCACATGACCTCACCGCGCGTGACCTGGAGGTCGATGCCCTTGAGGACCTCCAGCCGCCCGAAGCTCTTGTGCACGTTGTCGGCCACCACGAGCGCGTCGGCGGGCAGTGCGGCGCCCTCGGCGGTCTCGATGACGTGATCGCTGCTCTGTTCGCTCATCAGTGAGCCCCTCCGACGACGCGGCCACGGATGCCGCCGTACTGCCCCGGGTTGAACCTGCGCTCGATGAAGTACTGGCCGATCATCAGCACACTGGTGATGGCCAGGTACCAGAGACAGGCGGCGATCAGCATCGGGAAGATCTGGTAGGTCCGGGAGCCGATGGCCTGGAGCTGGTAGAAGAGCTCGATGGTCACCGGTACGTACGCCAGGAGCGCCGTGTCCTTGAGCATGGCGATGGTCTCGTTGCCCGTGGGCGGGATGACGACCCGCATCGCCTGCGGCAGGGTGATCCGACGCATGATCTTGGCGCGGCCCATGCCGAGGGCCTGGGCGGCCTCGGTCTGGCCCTTGTCGACTGACTGGAGCCCGGCGCGGATGATCTCGGCCATGTAGGCGCCCTCGGACAGCGACAGGGCGAGGAGGCCCGCCATGTAGCCGCTCAGGAGGGTGCGGGTGTCGATCTCGAAGAAGCGGGCGTCGCCCTCGAAGCCGAGCCACGGCATCCAGTAGTTGTCGAACGGGAGGCCGATCGCGATCGTCGTGTACAGGATGGCCAGGTTGCCGAAGAGCACCGCCAGCACCAGGCGGGGCACACCGCGGAAGAACCAGGTGTACAGCCAGGAGACCGCCACCAGGACCGGGTTCCCGGAGAGCCGCATCACCGCGAGGACGATGCCGAGGACGATGCCGATGAGCATCGACAGCACGGTGGCGCTGATGGTCACCCACACGCCCCGGACCACCGGGTCCGAGAACATGTGCTCGACCATGAACGGCCAGTTGAACGCGTCGTTCGTGAACAGCATGTGCACGAACATGGCCGCGAGGACCAGGATGACCGCCGCGGCGACCCACCGCTCCGGGTAGCGGACGGGGACGGCTGTGATGGGCTCGGTCGAGCGGCCCGGGGTCGGATTCGGCGACCCCGGGCCGCTCACCGGTTCGGTCGGTGAGGACACAGGTCAGTCTTTCGCTCGGTGGATGTCTGTGGGGGTTGTGCCCCTACAGTTCGGGGTTCACCTCGGCGGACTCCAGGACACCGGCCTCGACGCCCCACTCGCCGAGGATCTCGGTGTAGGTGCCGTCCTCGATGATGGCGTCGAACGCCGCGGCGACGGCTTCGGCGAGCTCCTCGTTCTCCTTGTGGGCGAGGATGCCGTAGGGGGCCGCGTCGTACTGCTCGCCGATGAACTCCAGGACGCCCTCGCCGGTCTGCTCCAGCGCGTAGGCGGAGGTGGGCATGTCGGCGAGGGACGCGTCGTTGACCCCGGACACGACGGTCTCGGTCGCGAGCGGCTGGTTCTCGAACTTCTGGATGGTGATGGCGTCCTCACCGGCCTCGACGCAGGCCTCGCTGCGCGCCTCGATGTCGACGTCGTGGGTGGTGTCGGACTGGACCGCGATCCGCATGCCGCACGCGTTGTCGGGGTCGACGTCCTGGGGGTTGCCCGTCTGGGCGAACCACTGGGTGCCGGAGGAGAAGTAGCTCACCATGTTGACCTGCTCCATGCGCTCCTCAGTGATGGTGAAGGAGGAGGAGCCCAGGTCGTAGGTCCCGGTGTCGACGCCGATGATGATGGAGTCGAAGGCGGTCGGCTCCCACTCGGCCTCCAGGCCGAGCTTGCCGAGGGCCGCGTTCAGGAGGTCCACGTTGAAGCCGAGGACGGTCTCGCCGTCGGCGTCCAGGTACTCCCCGGGCGGGTAGGAGGCCTCGACGCCGATCCGGACGCTTCCCGCCTCGGCGACGTCCGCGGGCACCAGCGCGGCGAGTTCCTCGTCCACCTCGACGGCGGGGGCCTCGGGCGCCGCCTCCTCCGAGGAGCCGCCGCCCCCACCGCAGGCGGTCAGGGCCAGGACGCCGGCGACGGACAGGGCGCCGAGGGCGAAGGGCGCGGAGTGGGGCTTGAGCAGGGCCATCGTGAGGTCTCCTTCAGAGCACGGAGTGCCTGGTCGGAGGCGGGTTCGCGGCCCCACCGCCCGAGCCAAAACGACATTGAGAGCATGATGCGACAAAAGCTAATAAGTCGGTGCCGTCCTATCGTGCCGACCCGCGATTTTCCTGCGGTCACCGTTGTGAGAGGATTGCGTAACGGGTCATCCCCGTGAGAGGCGACCGCGCAGTGCTCGCATAAGAGTCCGGCGAAGAACGACTCCCCCCGGCGACACCACCGGTCATGGCCGACCGGCGTCGTGGGAGAGCTCCCCTGGCACCTTCACTTCTTCGCGCGCGGTTCGCACCATTGCCGAGGTCCGCCCCCGTCATGGCCGACGGCAGGGCGTACACGCATCCGAAGGGTTTGAGTAGTGACGACCGTTTCGCGTACCCAGGACCAGCATTCCCACCTCGACGAGGACCCCGCCTTCGCGCTGCACCGCGGCGGCAAGCTCCACATCTCCTCCTCCGTCGACGTGCACGACCACGAGGGGCTGTCCCTCGCCTACACCCCCGGCGTCGCCCGCGTCTGCGACGCCATCGCCGAGACCCCCGAGCTCGTCGAGACCTACACCTGGAGGAGCAACCTGGTCGCCGTCGTCACCGACGGCACCGCGGTGCTGGGCCTGGGCGACATCGGCCCCGAGGCCTCCCTCCCCGTCATGGAGGGCAAGTCGCTGCTGTTCAAGCAGTTCGGCGACGTCGACTCCGTGCCGATCGCGCTGGGCTGCACCGGCGTCGACGAGATCGTCGAGACCGTCGTCCGGATGGCCCCCTCCTTCGGCGGGATCAACCTGGAGGACATCTCGGCCCCCCGCTGCTTCGAGATCGAGGGCCGGCTCCGTGAGCTCCTCGACATCCCCGTCTTCCACGACGACCAGCACGGTACCGCGATCGTCACGGTCGCCGCGCTGCACAACGCCGCGCGCCTGACCGGACGCACCCTCGCCGACCTGCGGGTCGTGGTCTCCGGGGCGGGGGCCGCCGGGGTCGCCGTCACCAAGATGCTCATCGACGGCGGGGTCGGCGACATCGCCGTCGCCGACTCCAAGGGCATGATCCACGACGGCAGGGAGGGCCTGAACCCGGTCAAGCAGGAGCTGGCCCGGATCAGCAACAAGACGGGCCTGCGCGGCTCCATCGAGAGCGCGCTGGCCGGGGCCGACGTGTTCATCGGCCTGTCCGCCGGGGAGGTCCCGGAGCCGGTCGTGGCCACCATGGCCGACGACGCGATCATCTTCGCGATGGCCAACCCCAACCCCGAGGTGCACCCGGACGTCGCCCGCAGGCACGCGAGCGTCGTCGCCACCGGGCGCAGCGACTTCCCGAACCAGATCAACAACGTCCTGGCCTTCCCGGGGGTGTTCCGTGGGGCGCTCGACGCCCGCGCCACGGACATCACCGAGAACATGAAGCTGGCCGCCGCCGAGGCGCTCGCCGGACTCGTCGGCGACGACCTGTCCGCCGACTACGTCATCCCCAGCTCCTTCGACGCGCGGGTGGTCCCCGCGGTCTCCGCAGCGGTCGCCGCCCAGGCCCGTGAGGACGGGGTCGCCCGCGCCTAGGCGACTCCCCCGCCGCGCTCCGCCCCCGTGAAGCACCGCGAGAGCCGGCCCGGACGGGGGCCCACCGGCACGCGGGCCCCGTGGGGGCACGCCCCTGCGGGACGGCGATGACAGGACGGGGCCCCGGCGCACACGCGCCGGGCCCCTTTCCGTGGCGGACCCGGTCGGCCCCGCCGGCCCGAGGGGTAGGGCTGGACCCACCCCGTAGTCGGGGGAGGGGAGTAGCGCGGTGCCCGGTGCCGCGGCCGTAGGTTCTCCAGGTCGCCGCGCCTCCGAGGGCGCGGACCGGATCGAGGAGCCCCACCGCCGATGAACGCAGCCGCCCCCGCCCCCGCCCCCGCTCTGCGCCGCCGCCGTGCCGGACGGTGGGCACCGGCGATCGCGACGCTGCTCGCCGCGCTCTCCGCGGTGGGGGCGCTGACCGCGGCGCCGCGCCCCTACGAACTCGGACCCCGGACGAGCGGGGACGCGGAGCTGGCCGCACAGGTACGGGAGGGGATCGCGGACACCACCGGGTACCACGGGCTGTCGGTCGCCCTGGTCGAACCGGGACGGGACGGCGCACTCCGCGTGCGCACGGCCGGAATCGGCGGAACCGGGGCCGACGGCGGTCCGGTGGGGGAGCGGACCCTGTTCGGATCCGCCTCGGTCGCCAAGGTGCTCCCCGGGATGCTGCTCGCCGACATGGTGGACCGCGGAGAACTCGCGCCGGACGCCCGGGTCGGCGACCTCCTGGACGACCTCGACTTCGCCGACCCCGCACTCGCGGCTGTCACGGTGGAGGAGCTGGCCACGCACACCGCGGGCCTGACCAGGGAGGAGACGAGCCTTCCCCAGACGCTGTGGCAGTTCGCCGCCAAGCGCCACCCCGATCCGCCCGGCTCCGTCGGGGAGTTCCTGCGGAGCGTGGCGGGGCGGGCGCGGGTCGATCCCGGCCTGCGGGGCGCCAACCACTACTCCAACACCGGCGTCGACCTGCTGGGGCACGCCCTGGCCGAGCACGCCGGGGCCGGCTACGCGGACCTCGTCAGGGACAGGATCCTGGACCCCCTGGGCATGGACGACAGCGCGGTCTGGACCGATGCGGCGGGGCCCGTGTTCGAGGTCCACAACGCCGACCTCGGGCACCCCCTCGCCCCGGACCGGGCCGAGGCCAACAGCCCTTCCGGAGGGCTGGTCACGACCGCACGCGACCTCGGCCTCCTCCTGGCGGCGGTGATGGACGGTTCGGCGCCGGGAGCCGCGTCGGTGCTGCCCGTCGCGCCGGGCGACGTGGAGCGCCGGGAGCAGGGACTCGGCTGGTACGTGGAGACCCTGGGCGGTGTGGAGATCACCGGCCACGGCGGCAACGCCACGACCAACGGTCACACGGCGTGGATCGGGTACACCGGCGACCGGGGGGCCGTGGTCCTGTCCAACACGCACCGGTTCAGCGAGGACATCGGGATCGGTCTGCTCGGCGTCGACGAGGCCAGCCCCGACAACGCGACGGGCGAGAGGGTCTACGGGGCAGCCACCGCCGTGCTCGCGCTCGCCCCCGGCCTCCTCGCCCTGGGCTTCGCCGCCCGGCGCTCCCCGGGGCGCTGGTGGCGGCGTCCCACCGACAGGGCGGGTCTCGCCGCGTACGGTCTCGGAGGGGCGGCGCTGCTCGCCTACACCCGTCTCGCCGGGTTCTGGCACCTGGTGTCCCCGTGGGTGTGGGTCGCGGGAGCGGTCCTCCTGGCCGCGGCCCTCGTCGTGGGGGCGTGCCGGTGGCGGGACCTCCCGACCGCGCGCGGGACCCGGCGATGGGTGAGGTGGTCGCTGGTGGTCCCCGTCGCCGCCGCGGGCTCGGCCCTCCTGGTCCTCCTGGCCTCCCTCTGACGCCGACGGTGGCCGCTCGCCGTGCTCTCCGCGGCGGTGGCCGCTCGCCGCGCTCCGGTGGGGCGGGGACACGACGGGGCCCGGTCGGCGCGCCCCCGCGACGCCTCCGGGCCCCGTCCCTGCGACTACTTCGTGCGTTCCGTGCCCTCACCGCTGCCGTCGCCGCCGGACGCCGGACCGCTGCCGGGTTCCGCGGTACCGTCCGCGCCGCCGGATTCGCCGACCGCCTCGCCCCAGGGGTCCGCCCCCTGGTCGGAGGGCATCGGCCGGGCCTGCGGCCCGTCCCCGGACCGCTCACCGGGGGCGTCGGTCGGCACGTCCGGGCCGGGGGAGTCCGAGGTTTCGGCGGTGTCCCCGGCGGCCGGTGACTCCGCGTCGTCCGCGGTCCCCTCCGCGGTCCCCGGCCCCGTGGAACCGTCACGGGGCGGGCCCCAGTTCCTCGAGTCCCTGCGGATCACCTCGACCGTGTCGTCCAGGATGCGCCGCAGGTCGTGCGCGGCGGCCTCGCCGACGTGCCCCGCCTCGCGGACCACGTCGCGCACCCGGTCGCTGAAGTCGCGCAGCGCCTGGTCGAACTCCGGCCCTCCGGACGGGCGGCCGGACTCGCCGCGGCCCCACACGGCGCCGAACGCGCCGAAGCCCTGGGCGAAGCGCTCCCATTCGCGGGCCCAGCGAGAACCGTCCTCGCATCCCTGGTCGTCACTCCGGCCGCTCTCACCGCCCTGCTGCCCGGCCGAGTCGCCGGACCGCTCCCCGGAGGTCGTCGCCCCCCGGTCGGAGGCGGAGGCCCCCTCGTCGGCGGCGGGCGTCCCGGAGGGGCCGCCGCGGTCCCGTCCCGCGGAGTCGTCCGCGGCCGGGGGTTCGGGGCGGCGCGCGCCGCCCGCGGCGAACTTCAGCTCCTCGCGCAGCGAGCTGATGGTCGCGCGCACGTCCTGCTTGACGGCCCGCGCGACGTCGCGGACGGAGTCGGTGATCTCCTGCTCCAGGTCGTCCAGGTCGCCGCTGCGGTCGCGCAGTTCGGCGCGGCCCTTGTCGGTGAGGCTGTAGACCTTCCGGCCGCCCTCCTCGGTGTGGGTGACCAGGCCCTCCTCCTCCAGCCGCGCGAGGCGCGGGTAGATGGTGCCGGGGGAGGGCGAGTACACCCCGAGGAAGCGGTCGCGGAGCAGGCTGATGATCTCGTAGCCGTGCCGCGGGCTCTCGTCCAGCAGCTTGAGCAGGTAGAGCCGCAGCCTGCCGTGGCCGAAGATGGTGCTCATTCAGGCCCCCTCGGGGATCGCGGCCGGTGCCTCGGGCGCGCGCCGCAGCAGCGCGGTCCGACCCGACGCGGAGTTGACGGTGATGGAGGCGGGGTCGACGCCGCTGCCGATCTTTCCGCTGAGGACCGTCCTGCCCGGGGCGCTGCGCCGGTCCAGGCCGAAGTCGGAGTTCACGGGCGAGGTCGAGGTGCGCAGCTCGACGGTCGCCGAGGTGTCGGCGGGAACCCGCAGGGCGATCTCCCCGGACACCGAGTTGAGCCGCACCCGGCCGGCGGGGCTGATGTCGGTGTCGGCGAGCAGCTGGCCGGACACGGTCTTGGCGTTCAGGGCGGAGAGCCGGCCCCCCGCCACCGCGAGCTGGCCGCTGACGCTGTTGAACTTGAGGTTGCCGCTGGCGCCCCGTACGGCGGTGTTGCCGGAGACGGTGGCGATGTCGGTCTCTCCCGCGGCCTCGTCGAGCGTGATCTCGCCGGAGGCGGTCCGCAGCTGGCTGCGGGCGCTGATCCCGGCCGCCACGATGGGCGCGGTGGCCGTGGTGACCTCCACCGGGCAGTCCTGGGGAAGGCGCAGGTTGACGGTCGCCTTGCGGTGCTGCACGCGCTTGTACGTGGAGAGCTGCATCGGGCGGAGCTTGTCCAGGAAGCCGTGCCCGGTGAGGTCCTCGTACTGGATGGTGAGGATGCCAGCCTCCTGGGTGACCAGGAGGGGCTCGCCGACGATGTCGGTGATCTCGAAGGTGGCCGGGTCGTCGGTGGGCAGGATGTTGACGTGACCGCCGATGATCCGGACCCGCAACGCGACGATGCCGTCCAGGGTCTGGGTCATCGGCCTGTCGATGGTCCAACGCGCCATCGTGTGATCCCTTCGCTTGCTCTGTGGCTTCACGATATGTCGCGAGTGGGGAGAACTCAAGATATGTCGCGTAGTTTCGGGGGTGGTTCAGGGAGGGACCGGGGTTCACCCCGAGTCGGCCCCCGCCCCGGGCCGGGGGTGGCGCGGTCGGTGCCATATCCGGCCCCTCCCGCCTCCGCCTCCACGCTCCCGCCGCACGCGGCTCCCCGCGACCGCTCCCACGGGTACGCGAAAGGGGCCCGGGTCGTCATGACCCGGGCCCCTCAGGCCCCACCGCTCGCGCGGAGGGCCGTGCCTACTCCTCGTCCTCGTCGTCCAACCGGGCCAGCCAGGTGGCCAGCCGGTCGACCGGCGTCTCGAACTCGGGGTGGACGTCGGTGAACACCCGCAGCTGCTCGGCGAGCCAGGCGAAGCTGACCTCCTCCTCGCCGCGGCGGCTCTCCAACTCCTCGATCCCGCGATCGGTGTAGTACACGCTCAGTCCCGTCGTCAGTCGGCGGGCGGGAACACCGTGTCCACCAGGGCACGCTGCTCGGCCTCGTGGCGCTTGGCCGAACCGGCCGCGGGCGCGGAGGAGGCCGGACGCGAGATCCGGGTGAACGGACGGTCGAGCTGCTCGGAGAAGACCAGCGCGACGAAGGGCCACGGGCCCATGTTCGCCGGCTCCTCCTGCACCCACAGGACCTCGCCCGCGTTCGGGAAGGCCTTGAGCTGCTCGCGGATCTCCTCGATCGGCAGCGGGTAGAGCCGCTCCGCCCGGATGATCGCCGTGTGCTTGTCACCGCTCTTGCGGCGCGCGGCGTCCAGGTCGTAGTAGATCTTCCCGGAGCACAGCACCACGCGGCGCACCTTCTCGGGCGCGATCGAGTCGTCCGGGATCAGCGGCTGGAAGTGCCCCGACGTGAACTCGGACGTGGCCGAGGTGGCGGCCTTGAGGCGCAGCACCGACTTGGGCGTGAACACCACCAGCGGGCGCTGGAACGGCGACTTGGCCTGCCAGCGCAGCAGGTGGAAGTAGCTCGCCGGGGTCGACGGCATCGCGACGGTCATGTTCTCCTGCGCGCACTGCTGGAGGAACCGCTCGATGCGGGCGGACGAGTGGTCCGGCCCCTGGCCCTCGTAGCCGTGCGGCAGCAGCATGGTCACGCTGGAGCGCTGACCCCACTTCTGCTCGCCCGCGCTGATGTACTCGTCGATCACGGTCTGGGCGCCGTTGACGAAGTCGCCGAACTGCGCCTCCCACATGACCAGCGCCTCCGGACGGGTCAGCGAGTAGCCGTACTCGAAGCCCAGCGCCGCGTACTCGCTCAGCAGCGAGTCGTGCGCGTGGAAGCGGGTGGTCCCCTCGTCGAACTGCTTGAGCGGCGTGTAGGTCTCGCCGGTGTCGCGGTCCATGATGGCGGCGTGCCGCTGTCCGAAGGTGCCGCGGCGGCTGTCCTGGCCAATGAGGCGGACGGGGTGGCCGTCGATCAGCACCCCGCCGAAGGCCAGCAGCTCACCGGTCGCCCAGTCGATGGCGTCGGTCTCGACCATCGTCGCGCGACGGGCCAGCTGGGGCGCCAGCCGCGGGTGCGGCGTGAAGCCCTCGGGCAGCGACACCTGGGTGTCGATGATCCGCTTGACCGTCTCGCTGCTGATCGCCGTCTCCACCGCGGAGTGGTCCAGGCGGCCCTCGGTGAACACCTCGGGCTTGACCACGGCGCCCGGCTCGATCGGCTTCTTCTCGCCCTCGCGGGTCTCGGTGAAGGCCCGTTCGAGCTCGGTCTGGTAGTCGCGCAGGGCCGACTCGGCCTCCTCCACGGTGATGTCCCCGCGGCCGATGAGGGCCTCGGTGAACAGCTTCCGGGTGGAGCGCTTGGCGTCGATGACGTCGTACATCAGCGGCTGGGTGAACGCGGGGTTCTCGCCCTCGTTGTGACCGCGGCGGCGGTAGCAGATGAGGTCGATCACGACGTCCTTGTTGAACGCCTGGCGGTACGCGAAGGCCAGGTGCGCGACCCGGACCACGGCCTCGGGGTCGTCCCCGTTGACGTGGAAGATCGGCGCCTGCACCATGCGCGCCACGTCCGTGGCGTACACGCTGGAGCGGCTGTCGGCCGGGGAGGTGGTGAAGCCCACCTGGTTGTTCACGATGACGTGCACCGTGCCGCCGGTCCGGTAGCCGCGCAGCTGCGACAGGTTCAGCGTCTCGGCGACCACACCCTGTCCGGCGAACGCGGCGTCCCCGTGGATCAGGATCGGCAGCACCGTGAAGCCGTGCGGGCCCTTGTTGAGGACGTCCTGCTTGGCGCGGACGATACCCTCGGCGACCGGGTCGACCGTCTCCAGGTGGGACGGGTTGGCGGCCAGCGAGATCTGGATCCTGTCGCCCTCGCGGGTCTCGAAGACCCCCTCGGTGCCCAGGTGGTACTTGACGTCACCCGAGCCGTGCGCGCTGCGCGGGTCCAGGTTGCCCTCGAACTCGCCGAAGATCTGCCCGTACGACTTGCCGCAGATGTTGGCGAGCACGTTCAGCCGGCCGCGGTGGGCCATGCCGATGACGGCCTCGTCCAGCTCGGCCTTGGCCGCCCGCGAGATCACGCCGTCCAGCAGCGGGATCAGCGACTCCCCGCCCTCGAGCGAGAAGCGCTTCTGACCCACGTACTTGGTCTGGAGGAAGGTCTCGAACGCCTCGGCGCTGTTGAGCCTGTGCAGGATGTGCAGCTGCTCGTCGCGGTCGAGCTTCTCGTGCTCGCGCTCGACGTGCGACTGGATCCACTCCCGCTCCTCCGGGCTCTGGATGTGCATGTACTCGATACCCACCGTGCGGCAGTAGGTGTCGCGCAGCACGCCCAGCACGTCGCGGAGCTTCATGACCTGCTTGCCGCCGAAGCCCCCCGTGGGGAACTCGCGGTCCAGGTCCCACAGGGTGAGCCCGTGCTCCAGCACGTCCAGGTCGGGGTGCTTGCGCTGCTCGTGGTCCAGCGGGTTGGTGTCGGCCATGAGGTGGCCGCGCACGCGGTACGCGTGGATGAGCTCCTGGACGCGGGTGGTCTTGTCGAGCTGCGTCGCCTTGTTGACGTGGATGTCCTGCACCCAGCGCACCGGCTCGTACGGGATCCGCAGCGAGTTGAAGATCTCGTCGTAGAAGCCGTCCTCGCCCAGGAGCAGCTGGTGGATCCGGCGGAGGAACTCGCCGGACTGCGCGCCCTGGATGATGCGGTGGTCGTAGGTCGACGTGATCGTCATGACCTTGCTGATGCCCAGCTCGCTCAGGGTGTCCTGGGACGCCCCCTGGAACTCCGCCGGGTACTCCATCGCGCCGACGGCGAGGATGGTGCCCTGGCCGGGCATGAGGCGCGGAACCGAGTGCACGGTGCCGATGCCGCCCGGGTTGGTCAGGCTGATCGTGGTGCCCTGGAAGTCGGGCACCCCCAGCTTGTTGGCGCGGGCCTTGCGGACGATGTCCTCGTAGCCGCTCCAGAACTCGTTGAAGTCCATCTCGTCGGAGCCCTTGATGCTGGGCACCACGAGCTGACGGGAACCGTCGGGCTTCTGGAGGTCGATGGCCAGGCCGAAGTTCACGTTCTCGGGCTTGGCCACGCCCGGCTTGCCGTCGATCTCGACGTAGGAGTAGTTCATCTCCGGCATGGCCTTGGAGGCCTTGACCATCGCGTAGCCGATGAGGTGGGTGAAGGAGACCTTCCCACCGCGTCCGCGCCGGAGGTGGTTGTTGATGACGATGCGGTTGTCGAACAGGAGCTTGACCGGCACCGCGCGCACACTCGTCGCGGTGGGCATGGTCAGACTCGACTCCATGTTGGTAGCGGTCCGCGCGGGTGCACCGCGCAGACGCTCCTGGTTGACCTGGAGAGCCTTGTCCTTGCTCGCCTGCTCGGGTGCAGGGGTCGCGGCGGACTTCTTCGGCGCGGGGGCTGCGGGAGCCTTCTGGTTCTGCGGCTTCGCAGTGCCCCCACCCTTCGCACCAGCAGTCTCCGCGGACTTGTAGTCCGCGAAGAAGTTCCACCAGGCCTTGTCAACGGAGTTCGGGTCGTTCAAGTACTTCTGATAAAGCTCCTCGACCAACCACTCGTTGGGACCGAAGTCTGTCAGGGGTTGAGACGCCTCAGACGACACGGCGGAGATCGCCCACTTCCGCAGCTCGCTTGTGAATGTGTATGGAGACGGGTGGCTGCTGGCAAGGCGGGCTCGAAGGAACATGGGAGCATCCCCGCGCAGGCGGGAAGCATCTGACCTGGCCAGCACTCGTCGCACACCAGGCTACTTGTACCGGCCTCCCGGCGGGGAACGCGGGCGTTGTTGAAACTAGGAGATAGGTAACAAGCTTTCACATCCATGCTGTCCCTACGCGCGGGTAACTAAGCGCAGCGTCGCCATGCTGTCTGTTTTGTAGGCATATGGGTGGGTTCTGGGATGTGAAGCGGGTGTCCGGCTTCGGCCATACGGGGTGTGGCGCGTGCCACTGCGGGGTGTCCGGAGGGCAGGGAACCGGCGCCCGGGAAGCCGCGTCGGAGTGGGTGTGAGCGGCCGGGCAGGACGGCCGGGCTCCCACCGCCGGCGTTTCCCAGCGGAGGCGGGGGAGCCCGGGCCCGGCCGCGGACACCCTCCCCGCACACCGGGGGCCGGCCGCCCCGCCTCTTTCTCCGGTCCCCGCCGGGCGCCCGCTGGTGAAACGCCGGTCCGGGCCGTCGAGGATGTGCGGATCTGTGCGCTCTCCGGAGTTCTCCCACGCGAGCGGGCACGCCGTGTCTACGATCACGGTGACGAGCACACCGAGGTCACACCGCGGGGGAGGCCCATGAGGGGGCTGGGGGAACTGGAGGCGGCCATCATGGACGCGCTGTGGCGGTCGGACGAACCGCTCTCGGTGCGCCAGGTCCGCGAGAACATGGTCTACGACCGGGACATCGCCTACACGACCGTCATGACGGTCGCGAACATCCTCTTCCACAAGGCGCTGCTGGACCGGGAGAAGTCCGGACGCGCCTGGGTGTACTGGCCCAGGGAGACCCACGCCGAGTACACCGCGCGGGTGATGGACGAGGTCCTCAACGCCGGACCCGACCCGCGCGCCACGCTGCTCAGCTTCGTGGAGCGCTTCAGCGACGAGGACATGGTGCGCTTCCACCAGATGCTCGGCCAGGTGCGGGGCCGCCGCGGCATCGCCAGCTGACCCCGGCCGGGGGCGGCACGGCGCCGCCCCCGGCCGCGGCTACTCCAGGACCCAGCTGCGCCCCTCGGCGGCCAGCTTCTCGACGAGTGTGGCGCTGTCGTGCTCCTTGGCGAACAGGTGCTCGGGCCGCGTGATCGGCACGATCCACAGCCAACGCACCGGGTCCCCCTGGAAGGACAGCCCGGAGGTGTCCGGCGGCCGGTGGTCGGGGCGGGTCACCAGAAGCTCGGGGTCCTCCATCAGCAGGACGGCGCCCGCCCCTCCGCGCATCCCGCGGTCCTCGGGGTTGTCCAGCCACTTGACCGTGTGACCGGTCCCGAACCAGGTCACCGCCCGCCACGGGAACGCCCCGATCCAGCGGAAGATCCGGGCGGCCCTGTGGGCGGGCATGGTCGTGGCCAGGGCGAGCTCGACGCGCGCGTGCTGGGAGGTGTTGGCCATGTAGCGGTCCAGGGTGGGCATGCGCTGGCCGCACATCCCCACCGTGGACAGGACCGTGAACGGGCGCTCGGCCGTGGGCGGGCGCTCGGACACGCGCAGGAGGGGCGGGTGGCCGTCGGACACGTCCCAGTAGTGGCCGGGCTCGCCCACGCGGCGGTTCAGGTGGCTGAGGACGGTGCGCTGCACGCTCCTCCAGGCCCCGGAGGCGCGCCGCCAGTCCCAGTAGGCCTCGGCGTGCACGACGCGGGGCCACAGCTGGCCGCGCACCGAGTCCAGTTCCCAGGCGTAGGCGCTGCGGCCGATGGCCTCGCGCGCGTACCCCGGGAGCCCGCTGTCCGCCTCGGCCCAGCCGGGGATGACCGCGAGCAGGCCCTCCTCGTCGACCAGGGCCACGCCGTCGCCCTCCTCGAACCACACGGCGCGCAGGCACGAGGGGTCGAAGCGGGGACGGCCCTGCGGGTGCTTCGTGTACGCCTCAGGCATGAGGGGCGCCTGGCCCTCGTAGAGTCCGCCGGACTCGCTCGTGCGAGGCGCCATCTCGTGGTTGGCCAACCACACCGGGACCCGGATGCGACCCCGGGCGTCCAGCAGGTAGGCGGCCGTGGTGTGGGAGTCGCACTCGACCACGACACGGCGGCTCTGGTACGGGCTGATCTCGTCGAGCAGGACGTCGATCCCTGTCACCGGCCCTCCAACGCGCCGATCCCCTGATTGTCGTGGCTGCCGGACGAACAAGTCCGGGCCGTCCGCACAGTGCGTAGAATCGACGGTAGTGCCCTGACAGGCGGAGCTGCACCGCAGCCGCGTATAGGTCGTATAACGACCCGCGCCGCTGACACCCGCGCCGGGCCGAGACCATCGACTCCACCCTTACGGACTCCCTATGCCCGCCGAGCTCACCTTTGTCGCCCCGCGCCGTGCCAAACCCCCCCGGCACCTGGCCGATCTCAGCCCCGAGGAGAGGGCCGAGGTCGTCACCGAACTGGGGGAGAAGCCCTTCCGTGCCAAGCAGCTCGCCAAGCACTACTTCGGCGGTCTGGAGTCCGACACCGAGGCGATGACCGACCTGCCCGCGGAGTCCCGCGAGCGCCTCGGCGAAGCCCTGCTGCCCACCCTCCTCACCCCGGTCAGGCACGTCACCGCCGACAAGGGGATGACCCGCAAGACCCTGTGGAAGGCGTTCGACGGGGTGCTGTTCGAGTCGGTGCTCATGCGCTACCCGGACCGCACCACCCTGTGCATCTCCTCACAGGCCGGCTGCGGCATGAACTGCCCGTTCTGCGCCACCGGCCAGGCGGGCCTGACCCGCAACCTCTCCACGGGCGAGATCGTGGAGCAGGTCGTCTCCAGCGCCCGCGACCTGGCACGCGGCGAGGTCGCGGGAGGCCCGGGCCGTCTCAGCAACATCGTGTTCATGGGCATGGGCGAGCCCATGGCCAACTACAAGCGCGTCCTCCAGACGGTGCGCCGGATCACCGACCCGGTCCCCAACGGCCTGGGCATCTCCCAGCGCGGGGTGACCGTGTCGACGGTCGGCCTGGTGCCCGCGATCAACAAGCTCATCGACGAGAAGATGCAGGTCCGCCTCGCGATCTCCCTGCACGCCCCCGACGACGAGCTGCGGGACGAGCTGGTGCCCATCAACACCCGCTGGAAGGTCGACGAGGTCCTGGACGCCGCCTGGCGCTACGCCGGGACCACGGGCCGCCGGGTGTCCATCGAGTACGCGCTCATCAAGGACATCAACGACCAGGCGTGGCGGGCCGACATGCTCGGCAAGCTCCTCAAGGGCCACCTCGTGCACGTCAACCTCATCCCGCTCAACCCCACGCCCGGTTCCAAGTGGACGGCGTCGCGGCCGGAGGACGAGCGCGAGTTCGTCCGGCGGCTCCAGGCGCACGGGGTGTCGGTGACGGTCCGCGACACCCGCGGCCAGGAGATCGACGGGGCCTGCGGGCAGCTCGCGGCGGCCGAGAACTGACCGGGGGCCGGCCCGGAGCCGGGGGCGACACGTGATCGAGACAGCTCTGGCCTTCGTGGTCGCCCTCGTCTCCGGGGCCGTTCCGGTCATCAACATCGAGCTCTACCTGGTGGGCGCCGTCGTCGCGATGGACGACGGCGCCCTCGTCGCGATGGCCGTCGCCGCGGGGCTGGGGCAGACCCTCGGCAAGCTGCCCTACTACTACGTGGGCCGGGGCACGATCGCCGTGCCCTGGTTGCGGCGCAAGGCACAGACCCCCGGCAAGTGGGCCGCGCGCGCGGAGGGGTGGCGGCGCAAGGCCGAGGCCCGGCCGCTCTGGGGCGCGGGACTGGTGGCGCTGAGCTCCTTCGCCAGCGTTCCGCCGTTCATGGTGGTGTCCGTGCTCGCCGGGGTGGTGCGAATGCACGTCGTGCTGTTCTCCGTGGTCACCTTCGTGACCCGGACCGCGAGGTTCCTCATCGTCGTGTTCGCCCCCGCCTGGGCCCTGTCCCTCCTGCCCTGACCCCGGTGGGGGCGGGTGCGGTCGCGGGGCCGGCCGTACACTCGGGGCACGGCGCCCGCGGGCGCCCCCACGACGACGAGGAGAGGCTCATGGTGCAGGTCGCGGTCGCCCAGTTCGCCCCGGGCCAGGACAAGGCGGAGAACCAGCGCGCGGTGGCGCAGTTGACCGCGCACGCCGCGGCGGAGGGGGCCCGCGTGGTCCTGTTCCCCGAGTACACGATGTTCACCGCGTCGCGCATGGACCACCGCTACGTCAAGGCGGCCGAGCCGCTGGACGGCCCCTTCGTGTCCTCGGCCGCGGACACCGCCCGGAGGGAGGGCGTGCACGTCGTCCTGGGCGTCAACGAGGCGGGGGACGCGGACGCCGACCGCTTCACGAACACCCTGGTCGCCCTCTCCCCTGAGGGGGAGCGGGTCGCGCACTACCGCAAGATCCACCTGTACGACGCCTTCGGGGTCAGGGAGTCGGACGTGCTCAGGCCCGGCCCGATCGAGGAGCCGGAGACCTTCACCGCGGACGGCGTGGTGTTCGGCCTCCAGACCTGTTACGACCTGCGCTTCCCCGAGGTGACCCGGAGGATCGTCGACGCCGGGGCGCACGTGGTGCTGCTGGCCGCGCAGTGGGTCCCCGGGCCGCTCAAGGAGGAACACTGGCGCACGCTGGCCCGCGCCCGCGCCATCGAGAACACCGTGTACGTGGCGGCGTCCGGGCAGGCGGCGCCGACGGGGGCCGGCAACAGCATGGTGGTCGACCCGATGGGAACGGCGGTCGCCGCGTTGGGGGAGCAGTCCTTCGCGGTCGCCACGGCCCGGGTTTCGGCCGACAGGGTCGAAGAGGTGCGAGGCGTCAATCCGGCGTTGTCGCTGCGCCGTTTCTCGGTTGCCGTGCGCCCGACCGACTGAGCGTCGCGCCGCAGCCCCGCTGTAGATATCGGACAAAGAGCATGGACGTGCAGTTTCCGGTCGGGGTCTTCCCAGGCTTGGTCACTTAGGGTTATGATCACCCTGCACGGAGTGATTTAGATCGGTCCGGACCCTTCCAGGTGCCCAGAGCTTCTGATTCAATAAAGAGCCGGTAACTATCGGCCCGCCAGACTGTCCTAAACCACGGGGGGAGCAAGGACATTGCGCGGAACGAGCACGATGTGCGAACCAGACACGCGGCCTGACGACACACACGAGATCTACGTGTACGACCCGGGGTCGTTGAGCGGAGCGCAGTGCATGGGGGATGCCTGCGTCGTCTGCCACACCAAGTGGCCGCGGCCACGGCAGATTCTCGGTGAGCTTCCGGACGGAAGCCGCGTGTTCGGTTGTGACGAGTGTGCGGGGATCATCGGCGTCGAGTCGGTGATCCGCGCGGGCGAGCGGCTGTTCGCCGTTCGGTAGGAGCAGGAAGACGGTCGCGCTCCGGGTCCAGGGGGAGAGACGGACCCGGAGCGCTTCCGCTGACGCGCCCGCTTCCATCGGGGAGGAGGGGAAATGAGCGCGTCTATCCGGGTTGGTCTCCTGTGACGGTCGGCGCCGCCGAACACGCCCCGTGAGGGCGTGCGGTGACAACGATACTCCGTGTCGTCCACCGCCGACCGTCAGTGAGAGACATCCGTCCGGTATTTCCCCGAACTCGCGACTACCCGTTGGTGGGGAATCCCAGGTCGACGCCGCCTGCGGGCCGCTGCCCCGGGTCGGCCCACCGCGCCGTGACCGCCTTCGTGCGGGTGTAGAAGTGGACACCCTCCGTACCGTGCGCGTGGGAGTCGCCGAAGAGCGACTGCTTCCAGCCGCCGAACGAGTAGTAGGCCATCGGCACGGGGATCGGGACGTTGATCCCGACCATGCCGACCTGGACCTCGTTCTGGAACCGGCGCGCGGCACCGCCGTCGTTGGTGAAGATCGCGGTTCCGTTTCCGTACGGGTTGCCGTTGACCAGCTTCACCGCCTCGTCGTAGTCGCCCACGCGCACCACGCTCAGGACCGGGCCGAAGATCTCGTCCCGGTAGCAGGCCATCTCCGGTCCGACGTGGTCGAGGAGCGACGGCCCCAGCCAGAAGCCGTCCTGGGCGCCGCCCAGCACCGGGTGCACCCGGCCGTCGATCGCCAGGGTCGCGCCCTCGCGCACGCCCGACTCCAGGTACGAGGCGACCCTGTCGCGGTGCTCCCGGGTGACCAGCGGTCCCATGTCGCTGCGGTCGTCGTCGCCGGGGCCCACCCGCAGGCGGGACACCCGCTCGCGGATCCTCGCGACGAGCTCGTCCGCCACCGACTCCACCACGGCCACCGCCGAGATGGCCATGCAGCGCTCGCCCGCCGATCCGAACCCCGCCGAGACCGCCGCGTCCGCCGCCAGGTCCAGGTCGGCGTCGGGCAGCACCACCATGTGGTTCTTGGCCCCTCCCAGGGCCTGCACGCGCTTTCCGTGCTCGGCCGCGGTCCGGTAGATGTACCGGGCGATCGGCGTGGAGCCCACGAAGCTGACCGCGGCCACGTCCGGGTGCTCCAGGATCGCGTCCACCGCGGCCTTGTCGCCGTGCACCACGTTGAACACCCCGTCGGGCAGCCCGGCCCCGGCCCACAGCTCGGCGAGCAGCACGGCCGCGGAGGGGTCCTTCTCGCTGGGCTTGAGCACGAACGTGTTGCCGCAGGCGATCGCGACCGGGAACATCCACATCGGCACCATGGCCGGGAAGTTGAACGGGGTGATGCCGGCGACCACGCCGAGCGGCTGGAGGATCGAGTAGGAGTCCACGCCCGTGGACACGTTCTCGGAGTAGCCGCCCTTGAGCAGGTGCGGGATGCCGCAGGCGAAGTCCACGACCTCCAGCCCCCGGGCCACCTCGCCCCGGGCGTCGGAGAACACCTTGCCGTGCTCGGCGCTGATCAGTTCCGCGAGCCGGTCCTGGTTGCGGTCGAGCAGTTCGCGGAACCGGAACAGGACCTGCACGCGCCGGGACAGCGACGTGTCCCGCCAGCCGGGGAAGGCCTCCCGGGCCGCGGTGACCGCCGCGTCGACCTCCTCGGGCCCGGCGAGGTCGACCGTGCCGGAGACGAGGCCGGAGGCCGGGTTGTGGATGTCGCCCCGGCTTTGGGCGGGCCCCTCGTGTGTGCGCCCGCCGATCCAGTGGGTGACGTGCTTGCTCATGTGCTCCCTCTTCTTGTCCACAGGCGTTGTCCACAGGTGCGAAGGCGTGGGGTCGCGCGGAGGGGACGGGGGAATCCCCCCAGGTGGGGGGAGCGTGTTCACACCGGCCCCTCCGGTACACCAGGCCCTCAGGGGCCTCAGGCCCCGTCGTTGACGGCGTGCACCGCGTCCAGCAGCACGTCGCGGCCCTCCACGGCCTCGTCCTGCGAGAGCGTCAGGGGCGGAGCCATCCGCAGCACGTTGCCGTGCACGCCCCCCTTGCCCACCAGGAGGCCCCGCTCGCGGGTGGCCTCCAGGACCCGCGCGGCCAGCGTCGGCGACGGCGCCCCCGTCGCGGGGTCCGCCATCTCCACGGCGAACATCAGCCCCTTGCCGCGCACGTCCTTCACGCTCGGCAGCACCGCCAGCGCCTTCAGGCCCTCCATGATCAGCGAGCCCTGCCGCAGCGCGTTCCCCTGCAGGTCGTGCTCCAGCACGTAGTCGAGGGTCGCCCCGGCGGCGGCCATCGACACCGGGTTGCCGCCGAACGTGGCCACGCCCAGCGCACCCAGCCGGTCCATCAGGTCGCCGCGGGCCACGACACCGCCCACAGCGAAGCCGTTGCCCAGCCCCTTGGCGAAGGTCATGGCGTCCGGGGTCACCCCGTGGTTGCCGATGCCGAAGAAGCTCGTCCCGGTCCGGCCCCACCCCGTCTGCACCTCGTCGGAGACGAACAGGATGCCGTGCTCGTCCAGCACCTCCTTGTACGCGGCGTACAGGCCGTCCGGCGGCATCGCGAACCCGCCCACCCCCTGGATCGGCTCGGCGATCAGGCAGGCCACGTCGGGGGCGGTGGTGTCCAGGACGTCGCGCAGGTCGGCGACGCACGCGTCGACGTACTCCCGGTCCGTCATCCCCCGGAAGGCCGTGGAGGCGTGGTCGGTGCCGTGCAGGTAGTGCACGTTCAGCGGCGACAGGGAGGAGTTCTTCCACGCTCGGTTGCCGGTCACCGCCACCGTGCCGAAGGACCGCCCGTGGTAGCTGCCGCGCATGGCCAGCACCTCGTCGCTGCCCCGCGCGAACGTGGCCAGCAGCAGGGCGGTCTCGTTGGCCTCGGTGCCCGAGTTCGTGAAGAACACCTTCGCGTCGGGGATGCCGGACAGCCGGGCGATCTTCTCCGCCAGTTCGACCTGGTTGCGGATCAGGTAGAGCGTGGAGGTGTGCACGACCCCCTTGGCGATCTGGCGCTCGACGGCCTCCCGGACCTCGGCCACGTCGTAGCCGAGCATGTTCGTCACGATGCCGGTGAAGAAGTCCAGGTACGTGTTGCCGTCGGCGTCCGTGACACGGGCGCCCTTGCCGCTGGTGAGCTCCAGCGGGGAGTCGTAGTAGAGGGGCAGCCAGGAGGGCATGACCGCGCGGTGGCGCGAGAGAAGTTCCGACATGGGTCCAGTCTCACCCGGGCCCACCCGGTTGGCCAGAATCAGCATGTTGACAACATGGTGGTCGACGTTACGACCTGTAAAGGAGTCCGTGTGATGCTCCAACCCGAGGCCCCGGCTCCGGAGAGCCCTGCACGGTGTAAGGCGGAGCGGTCCTGACCTGACACTGCGTCCCGGGGCGGTCTCCTAGACTGGGCCGGTGCTCCCCACCCTTGCCGAGGTCCTCCAGCTCCCCGCCCTGCAACGCGCACGCCCCCGGGTGGTGGTCGGCGCCGAGAGACTGGACGACGTGGCCGTGCGCTGGGTCCACATCGCCGAGGTCACCGACCTCGCCCACCTGCTCCGGGGCGGTGAGCTGGTGCTCAGCACCGGCATCGCCATGCCCGACGACCCCGAGGCGCTCCGCCGCTACATCGACGACCTCGCCGCCGTCGGGGTGAGCGGCATCGCGGTCGAGCTCGGACGCAAGTACCACGCCGAGCTGCCCGCCGCCTTCCTCGACGCCGCGCGCGACGCCGGTGTCCCGGTCGTCCTGCTGGACCGCGAGGCCAGGTTCGTCGAGATCACCGAGGCCGTGCACATCCGCGTGGTGAACGAGCAGCTGGAGGAGCTGCGGGAGTCCGAGAAGCTGCACTCGGTGTTCACCCAGCTGTCGGTGGAGGGCGCCGACGCCGGCCGCATCCTGCACGAGGTCGCCCAGCTGTCCGGCTGCCCGGTGGTCCTGGAGAACCTCACCCACCAGGTGCTGGCCTGCGACCTCAACGGCGAGGACCCCGGCACCCTGCTCACCTCCTGGGAGAGCCGCTCGCGCGCGGTCCGCTCGGGGTCGCGCACCGTCCACGCCCCGGCCACCGGCTGGCTGGTCACCACGGTCGGGGCGCGCGGGCAGGACTGGGGGAGGCTGATCCTCGTCGCCGGGGCCAACCCCACCCCGCGCCAGAGCATGCTCATCGAACGCGCCGCCACCACCCTGGCCCTGGGCAGGCTGCTCGAACGCCACCAGGAGAGCCTGGAACGCCAGACGCACCGGACGATCATCGCGGGCATCATCGACCGCGCCTACTCCGACCCGGAGGAGGCGCTCGTCCGGGCCCGGGCCGTGGGCGTCCCGCTCAACGGCCGCGAGTTGGTGGGGGTGGTGCTGCGCCTGCGCGAGAGCGGGACCGGCCTCGCCGCCCAGGCGCGGCTGTCCGACACGGCGGAGGGCGCCGCGCGCGCCTGCCGGGAACTGCGCCTACCCGCCCTGGTCGGCTCGCTGGACGACCTGCGTGTGGGGATCCTGCTCGCGCTGCCGGGCCGGCAGAGGCTCGACCCGACCCTGTACATGCTCGCCGAGAGGATGCGTGCGGCGGTCGGCGACGCAGCCGTGCTGGCCGTGGGCTCCTCCACCGACGGCATCCGCGAGGTGCGGCGCTCCTTCCTGGAGGCCCGCCAGGTCGGTGACGTGGCCATCCGCCAGAGCGACAGGAGGGCCTTCTACCGGCTGCCCGACCTCCACCTGCGCGGTCTGCTGCACCTGTTCCGCGACGACGAGCGGTTGCAGACCTACGTCGAACGCGAGCTGGGCCCCCTGCTGGACCACGACGCCCGGCACGGGAGCGATCTCACCGACATGCTCCGCCACTACCTCGGCGCGGGTCGCAACAAGGCGCTGGCGGCGAGCCGCGCCCACCTGTCGCGTCCCGCGTTCTACGACCGGCTGCGGCGGATCTCCCACGTCCTCGACACGGACCTGGACGGGGTGGAGGCCTGTGTGTCCCTGCACGTGGCGCTCCTGTCCCTGGACTCGGTGCGCGACGAGCGCTGAGGCCGGGCAGAACCCCGTGCGACCCGGTCGCCACTCCCGGGTCTCACCACCGTCACAACAGTGCAGTACCTTGGAATCCGTTGTTCGGTGTCAGGGTGGCAATGAAATCCGCCTGTCAGTGCACCTTCAGGAATCGGATTCTTTTGATGAAAGCGGAGGTCCACGTGACCGAGCAGTCGGACTCCGGACCCGCGCGCAGGGTCAACGGCGTCGTCCTGGACGACACCGCCAAACGCATCATCGAGGTGCTCCAGGAGGACGGCCGCAGGTCCTACGCCGCCATCGGCAAGGCCGTCGGGCTCTCCGAGGCGGCCGTGCGCCAGCGCGTCCAGCGGTTGCTGGAGTCCGGAGTGGTCCAGGTCGTGGGCGTCACCGACCCCATGACACTGGGGTTCAACCGCCAGGCGATGATCGGCGTGCGCACCACCGGCGACCTCAACACCGCGGCCGACGCCGTCTCCGGGGTCGAGGGGGTGGAGTACGTGGTGATCACGGCGGGCTCCTTCGACCTCATGGTCGAGGTGGTCGCGGAGGACGACGACAAGCTCCTGGACATCCTGGCGAACATCCGCGGCATCGACACGGTGGCCTCCACCGAGACCTTCCTGTACCTCAAGCTGCGCAAGCAGACCTACGCCTGGGGAACGCGCTAGCGCCGGGTCCGGCCCGGCGCCAGTCCGCGACCGACCCCGGGCGCGGTGACCGACCCGTTCCGGCGACCGGCCGGGGGCGGCGGGGTCGCGCCCCCCGCCGACCGGTCACCGGCCGGGCAGGGGGCCCTCGCGGTCAGAGGCGGTCGAAGGCCTCGGCCAGGATGTCCAGGCCCTCGTGCAGCAGGTCGTCGCCGATGACCAGCGGCGGCAGCATCCGGATGACGTTGCCATAGGTGCCCGCGCTGAGCAGGATCAGCCCCTGGGAGTGGCAGTGCGCCAGGACCTTGGCGAGCGCCTCGGGGGCGGGGTCCTTGTCCTCGCCCGTGACCAGCTCGATCGCGACCATCGCCCCCCGCCCGCGCACGTCGCCGATCACGTCGTGTGCGGCGGCCAGCTCGCGCAGGCGTCCCAGCATCAGCTCGCCGATCTCCCCGGCGCGCCCGACCAGGTCGTCGGACTCGATCGCGTCGAGGGCCGCCAGGGCCGCCGCGCACGCGGCCGGGTTGCCGCCGTAGGTGCCGCCGAGCCCGCCGCTGTGCACGGCGTCCATCAGGTCGGCGCGGCCGGTCACCGCGGCCAGGGGGAGCCCGCCCGCGATGCCCTTGGCGGTCGTGATCAGGTCCGGGACGACGCCCTCGTGGTCGCAGGCGAACATGTCGCCGGTACGCGCGAAACCGGTCTGCACCTCGTCCGCCACGAACACGATCCCGTTGGTGCGGCAGAACTCGGCCAGCGCCGGCAGGAAACCCGGAGCGGGCTCGATGAACCCGCCCTCGCCCTGGATCGGCTCGATCACCACGGCGGCGACGTTCCGGGCGCCGATCTGCTTGGTGATCTGCTCGACCACCATGGCCGCGGCCTCGGGGCCGCAGTTCTCCGGGCCGGTCGGCCAGCGGTACGGGTAGGCCATGGGCATGCGGTGGATCTCGCCCGCGAACGGCCCGAAGCCCTGCTTGTAGGGCATGTTCTTCGCGGTCAGCCCCATGGTGAGGTTGGTGCGGCCGTGGTAGGCGTGGTCGAACACCACGACGGCCTGGCGGCCCGTCGCGCTGCGGGCGATCTTCACCGCGTTCTCGACGGCCTCGGCGCCGGAGTTGAGGAGGATGGACCGCTTCTCGTGGCCTCCCGGGGTGACCCGGTTGAGGGCCTCGCACACGTCCACGTACGCCTCGTACGGGTTCACCATGAAACACGTGTGGGTGAACCGCGCGAGCTGTTCGGCGGCCCGCTCCACCACGCGCGGGTCGGCGTTGCCGACGTTGGTGACGGCGATGCCGGACCCGAAGTCGATGAGGGCGTTGCCGTCGACGTCCTCGACGATGCCGCCGCCCGCGCGCTCGACGTAGACGGGCAGGACGCTGCCGACGCCCTGGGCGACGGCCGAGCTGCGGCGCTCCTGGATCGCGCGGGACTTGGGGCCGGGGATCTCGGTGACGATCCGGCGGGACTGGACGACCTCGGTCGCTGCCATGCGGCTGCCTCCTTCTGCGGTGGGCACGGGATGCGGAACGGACGTGGACAGGTCGGGGGTGGGCTCCCCGACTCGCCTGACACTAGGACGGCCGGAGCGGGACACGCATGGACACAGTGGATAATCAGCAGTGAGCCTTGCGCCACCGCGGTGCGGTTCGGACGGCGCACACGTGTGGAGGGAGACCTGAATGCCCCCGACCCTGGGAGCCCTGTTGCGGACGCCGCACCTGCGGCTGAGCCTGCTGGCAGGGCAGGAGAACCAGGACCGGCGCGTGGGGTGGGTCGCCGTCAGCGAGCTGGAGGACCCCACCCCCTATCTGGAGGGCGGCGAACTCCTCCTCACCACGGGAGTGCGCTGGGCGGGGGGAGTCCCCGACCTGCGCGACTACACGCGACGCCTGGCCGAGAGGCGGATCACCGCCCTGGGTTTCGCCGTGGGCGTGGTCCTGGAGGAGACCCCCGAACCCCTCCGCAGGGCCGCGGACGAGTACGGGCTCGCCCTGGTCGAGGTCGGCCGGGAGACCCCCTTCATCGCGGTCGGCAAGGAGGTGTCGCGGCTCCTGGCCAAGGAGGAGTACGAGGGCCTCAGCCGGGCCTTCGCCGCGCAGCGGGGGCTCACCCGCGCCGCGCTCACGGGGGCGCCGGCGATCGTGGACCTGCTGGCCCGCGACCTCGGCGCCTGGGTGCTGCTGCTGTCCGCGGACGGCTCCGTCCGCCACGCGGCGCCCCCGTCGGCGGCGGGGCGCGCGGCGGGGCTGGGGTCCGAGCTCGACCGCCTGCGGGACGCCGGCGTGCGCGCCAGCGTGTCCCTGACCTCCGTCGGGGAACAGGTCTCCGCGCAGCCCCTGGCGACGGGCCGCCAGGTCCGCGGGTTCCTGGTCGTCGGCGCCGGTGGAGTGCTCGGCCCGGACGAGCGCACCCTGGTCAACGCGGCGGTGTCGCTGCTCTCCCTGGAGCTGGAGCGCACCGCGCACAGCCGCACCGCGCGGGTGCACGAGGGGGTGCTCTCCGCCCTGCTCACCGGGGCCCTCGACCCGCTTCACCCGGGGGCCGGCCGACTGCGGGAGACGCTGCCGGCGGAGCCGGTCGTGGTGGCCGCGGCCACCGGGTTCGGTCCCGCGCATCCCCCCGAGGGGGTCCTGGTCACCGAGGGGGAGGGGCGGGCCCTGCTGCTGGCGCCCGCGGACACCGGCGACGGGGTGATCCGCGAGGTGTTGGAGGGGCCGGTGGGGGTGAGCGACCCGGCCGCCTACGGGGATCTGGCCCCGGCGCTCTCCCAGGCGGAGCGCGCGCTGGAGGCCGCGGACGCCACGGGTGCGGAGGACCGGATCGTCCGTGCCGGCGACCTCCCCGGCGGGCTGCTCGGCCTGGCGGACAGCCCCGACGGGGCGCGCATGGCGGCCGACCTTCTCGCACCGCTCCTCCGGGAGCGCGCCGCCCCGGAACTGCTCGCCTCGTTGCGCGCCTACCTCGCGGCCTCGGGCCGCTGGGACGCGGCGGCCGACATGCTCGGCGTCCACCGGCACACGCTCCGCTACCGCATGAACCGCATCCGGGACCTGCTTCCCGGCGACCTCGACGACCCCGACCACCGGGCCGAACTCTGGATCGCCCTCCGCGTCCACGGCGTCCGGGGGCGGTAGGGCCGGCGCCCCTCCGGCAGGGGCGCCGGATCCCCGGCGCCGCACACGCCGAAAATCAGGGGTGGTTTCCGGCGTTCCGGGGATCCGGGGGCGGTTCATCCCTCACAATGGACCCCGATAGCAGGGGGTAACCGCTTGGTCACGCAAGCGGGGTGCGGGGGGCGAAGTGAGGTCACTACGGGACGACGCGGAGGAGATCGGCGAGGGGATCGGCCCGGGGAGGGTGACCGGGATCCCCGGAGTGGTCTGCGCCCCGGGCCAACCGGGCCGGTCCGGGGTCGGCGCCGCGTCGCTCCGCTGGAAGCCGCCCATCGACCGCTCCGAGGTGCGCTCCCTCCTCTCCTACCTGCGCGCCTGTGTCCGCCGCGAGGCCGTGCACACCCACGTCGTCAGAGCCGAGCGCCTCGGCTCCGACACCTGCGCCTGCCTGCCCGACGGTCCCGAGGTCCTGTTCAGCGGGGCGGGGGAGACCCTCCGGCCGCACCCGGAGTCGGCCCGGGTCCTGCGCCTGGCCCGGCGCAGAGGACAGGCACTGCGCTACGGGTATCCGCTCGTCGTCGTCGGCGAGGGGCCGGACCGGGTCACACTGCCCCTGCTGACCGTCGACGTCCGGGTCGTGGACGACCTCGACGAGACCCGGCGCGAGCCCGACGGGCTCCTGGTCAGGGCCGTCGGTCCGCCCGACGTCAACACCGCCCTCCTGAGCCGCCTCGGCATCACCGACCCCGAGGACCTGTTCGAGCTCCGCGCACGGCTGCGGTCCGGCGCCCCCGACTCCGTGCGCAGGCCCGCCGCGGTCCACGACCTCGCCGTCAAGATCCGCGCCCTCCTCTCGCGGTTGGAGATCGAGCGGGTCGACGACATCGACCCGCTCGGCACGAGAGGCACCCCTCGCACCGTCACCGGCGGTGCGCACAACGTCGCCGTGCTCTTCCTGGCCGGACCCAGCGGGCAGGCCGAGACCGACGACGCCGAACCCGGGACCGTCGAGGGCGTCCTCGCCGACCTCGACCCGTCCGACCGCGACGGCCTCAACCCCGACGACGTCACAGGGACCGCCCTGGAGACCCTGCTCGGGCAGGCCGCCGCCCGGAGGGTCGAGGCCGACCCCGCAGGGCCCCCGGGGCGGCTGTTCAGGGGCGGCCGGGCCGCCGCACGCCGCGCCGCGCGCGACACCGCCCAGGACGCCGACGCCGCCGCCGACGCCGCCGTCCCGGTCTCGACGACCCCCCTCGACCAGGCCCAGTACGCGGTCCTGCGCGCCGCCATGAGCGAACAGCTCACCGTGGCCGCCGCCCCGCCGGGGAGCGGCGCGCACGACCTGGTGGACGCCATCGTCCGCACCGCCGTCAGCAACGGCCAGCGCGTCCTCGTCTGCGGCCGCACCGAGACCGACATCGACGAGACCACCGCCAGGGCCGACACCTCGCCCGCGCACCCCGTGGTGCGCGTCGGCGGACCGGGGCACCGCTCCGGCGAGGTGCGCATGCTCACCAGACTCCTGGCCGAGCAGGCCGGAACCCTGCCCGCCACCGCCTCCGGCCCCGCGGGCGAGGACCCCACCGCCCACTGGTCCGCCCTCGCCGAGGACTGGGCCAGGGTCCGCGAGGTGTGGAGGGACATGGACACCATGGCCTCCGGCGGACACGCCCTCGCCCACCTGGCGGAGGAGCGCGGACGGCGCATCGCCCGCGGCTGGGACCCCGACGCCCTCTTCACCCCCGAACGCGGCGGCCCCGAGTACTGGCTGCACCGGGCCGAGCGCGCCGGGGCGGGGGGCTTCGTCGGCCTCCAGCACCGCGGCGCCATCCGCCGCGAACTGGGCGTCAACACCGACCCGGACAACCTCGCCCACCTGGGCGCCATCGCCCGGATGGAGAGCGAGTGGCGCTCCGCCGTGGACCGGCGCACCCGGTGCGCGCCCCTGGGGGAGCTCACCGCCGCCCTGGCCGACGCGCTCACACGGCACCGCAGGTCCAGCGCCGCCTGCCTCCGGGCCGTCTCCGAACCCCGGCTCCGGCGCGGTCGGGCGGCGATCGAGAACCGCCTGGAGACCCTCAACTGGCACCACGGCAACGGGTGGCCCGGGGTCTGCAACCTGCTCGACACGCTGCCGGCGTGGATCTGCCGCACCGACCAGGTGAGAGCCCTGCCGCCGCAGGCGGGCCTGTTCGACCTGGTCGTCGTCCTCGGCGCGGAGCGCACCCGGGTCGCCGAACTGCTGCCCGCGCTCTACCGGGCCGGCCGGGCGGTGGTGTTCGGAGACCCCGCGCACCCCGGACCGGCCAGCGCCCTGGAACCCGACGAGGAGCGCCGGGCCCTGGCCGCCGCCGGGTTGGTCCCCGACCAGCTGGACGCCCGGGGACTCCGCCACGGGTCGGGATCGGCGTTGCGGGCCCTCTACAGGGCGGTGTCCACCATGCTGTGGCTGGACGAGCACGACGGGGCGTCGCCCCGGCTCGCCGAGACCGCGTCGCGGCACTGCTACGACGGCAGGATCGTGGTGCGTACCAGCCCCGACCCGCGCGGCGGCCCGTCGTTCGAGTGGCGCGACGTCACCGGTACCTGCGAGGCGGCGCCGGGCGCCTCCTACCTCAACCGGGACGAGGCCTACCGGGTGGCGGTGGTGGTCGCGGAGATCGACGACCGCCTGCCCCGGGGGCGGGTGGTCGCCGTCGTGGCGCCGACCCAGCCCCAGGTCGCCCTGATCCGCCGCCTGCTGCGTCGGCGCGTCCTGCTGCACGAGGTGCGGATCGGCGGCCCGGACCTCCTGGACAGGGACCGCTCCGCCGTGGACGTCACCGTGCTCTCGCCGATGCTCGCCGCCGGCGCGCCCGCGATCGCCGAGCGCAGGGTCCGGGGCATGAGCCACCTGTGGTCCTCGGTGCTCACCCGGACCCGGCAGCGGCTCGTCGTGGTGGGCGACCGGGGGTACTGGTCGGGGGACGACGGCCCTCTGGGAGACCTGGACGCCATGGTCACGGGAACCTGTGTGGCGGGCTCCGACCCGGCCGCCGCCGTGCTGGTGGAGGAGCTGAGGGCCGTCGGGACGGAGGTGGCGCTCCAGCAGACCGTCGAGGGGTGGACCGCCGACATGGTGGTCCGGTTCGGCTCCCGCCGCCTGCTGCTCCTGCTCGACCGCGAACCCGACGGGCGCGCCCTGCGCCACCTGCTCTCCAGGGGGGAGGCGCTGAACAGGGCGACCGGGGACCCCGTGGTGGTGGTCCCCGCCTGGCGCTGCCTGGCGGACCCCCGGACCCTCGTCGAGGAGATCCTCGCCGCCCACTGACCGGAGCGGGGCGGAGCGCGTACGCCACTACCCTGGGACCGCATGCCCGGAACGCGGAGGTCCGCGCACCGGCCGGGCGGTCGGGAGAGGGGAACACGGGTGCCTGAGGGTCACACGCTGCACCGTTTGGCGGCGCACTTCGAGAAGGCCTTCGGCGGTGGGACCGTCCGCGCCACCAGCCCGCAGGGCCGCTTCGCGGAGGGCGCCGCCCGGATCGACGGCCGCGTCCTCACGGAGACCGAGGCCCACGGCAAGCACCTCTTCCTCGGATTCGACTCGGGCGAGTGGCTACGGGTCCACCTGGGCCTCTACGGGGCGTGGACTTTCGGGGACGCCGACGGAGAGCGCCACCTCGGAGCCCCCCGCGCCCGGGCCGCGGACCGGCTCGCGCTGGTCCGGGACGAGGACGGCCTGGTCGTGCCTCCCGCGCCCGTCGGTGCGGTGCGGGCCAGGCTCGTCAACGCCTCCGGGTGGGCCGACCTGCGCGGCCCCTCCGCCTGCGAGGTCGTCACGGAGGAGGAGAAGCAGGCCGTCCAGGACCGGCTGGGCCCCGACCCCCTGCGCGACGACGCCGATCCCGGGCGGGCCTGGCGGACGGTCAGCCGGTCCAGGACCAGCATCGCGGCGCTGCTCATGCGGCAGGACGTGATCGCGGGGATCGGCAACATCTACCGCGCCGAGTCGCTCTTCAGGGCGGGGATCGACCCGGCGACCCCGGGGCGCGACCTGACCGCCGACCGGTGGGCTGCGCTGTGGGACGACCTCGCTCGACTGCTCCGCGACGGCGTGCGCGACGGCTACATCATCACCACGCGCCCCGAGGACCGCCCCGACCCGGACGCCCTCCCCGTGCCCAGGCCGGACTCGCTGTACGTGTGCTACCGGACCGGTGACCCGTGCCGTGTCTGCTCCTCGCCGATCGCCGCGGCGGACCTGGCCGGGCGCACCCTCTACTGGTGCCCGGGGTGCCAGCGGAGCTGACCCCCGGCCGCCCCTCGCCCAGAAAACCGCGGGACCCCGGCAGAGCCATGCAGTACAATCCCTAGCCGTCTGCTTAACCGGTTCAGTTTCTGTGATCAGGGGGGCGAATGGGAGGGTTGATGCGGCGTCCGACGATCATGGATATCGCCAAGGCCGCGGGGGTGTCCAAGGGGGCGGTCTCGTACGCGCTCAACGGGCGTCCCGGGGTCTCGGAGCAGACCCGCCGGCGCATCCTGGAGATCGCCAGCGACCTGGGCTGGGCGCCCAGCAGCCCCGCGCGGGCGCTCTCGCCGGGCGGCCGGACGGGGGCGATCGGCCTGGTGGTCGACCGCCCGGCGCACTCGCTGGGGCTCGAACCCTTCTTCATGCAGCTCGTCTCGGGCATCGAGACGGAGCTGGCCCGGTCCAACAACGACCTGTTGTTGCAGGTCACCGAGGACATGAGCGCCGAGGTCGCGGCCTACCGGCGCTGGTCCGCGGAGCGGCGCGTCGACGGCGTGATCATGGTCGACCTGCGCGTGGACGATCCCCGGATCCGCGTCGTGGAGGAACTGTCGCTGCCCTCGGTCGTCCTGGGCGGCCCCGGGGGGACGGGTTCCCTTCCGTGCCTGTACACCGACGACTCCGTCGCCATGCGCGAGGTCGTCCACTACCTGGCCGCACTGGGGCACCGGCGCATCGTGCGGGTGGCGGGTCCGGAGGAGTTCGTGCACACCCGGGCGAGGACCGGGGCCTTCCTGGACGCGGCGGAGCAGGCGGGCCTGGACGAGGCGTACTCGGTGCACGCCGACTACACGGGCGAGGCCGGGACGCGGACGACGCGCAGGCTGCTGGCGCGGACGGACCGCCCCACCGCGCTGGTCTACGACAACGACCTGATGGCCGTGGCCGGGCTCGGCGTGGCCCAGGAGATGGGCGTCAGCGTGCCTGCCCAGCTGTCGATCGTGGCGTGGGACGACTCCGTGCTGTGCCGCCTCGTGCGGCCGTCGCTGACCGCGATCGCCCGCGACATCGTGTCCTACGGCCGCCTGGCCGCCACGATGCTCGGCGACGCGATCGAGGGCCGGCCGGTGAGCAACCAGGAGACGTCCAGGGGCGAGCTGTACCCCCGGGCGAGCACGGGGCCCACGGGAGGGTGAGCCCCGGTGTCCGCGCCGTCGGCGCCTTCCGCCCGCCGGTCGGGTGACCGCCAGTGCGGAACCGGTTCAGCGAGGGCGAATTTATTGGCGTACCCGCATCTGCGCTGTTACAAGCGCATAACACCGAAGTGTCGGGGATTGACGGCCATCCCGTGGGCGTGTTGTTGTTAATGTCACTTACCCGGTTCAGCAACGGCACTGTGCGCTCTCTACTGGGAGCGCTCCCAACCCTCCGGTTCCCGGAGGGGCGTCCCCCCACAGGCCGACCGGGTGAAAGGAGGAGTCCGGATGAGAAGTCTGCGGCTTCCGGCGGCACTCGCGGCACTGGCCATCACGGTCACTGCGTGTTCGGGTGGCGCCGGGAACGATGGAGGTTCCGGGGAGTACCCCCGGAACGAGACGCTGTACACCACGGGTACGGCATGGGGTCCGCCGGTCAGCTGGAACCCGCTCATGAAGGGTCAGTACGCGCCCGGCACGATCGGTCTGGCCTACGAAACGCTCTTCCTGTACGACCCCAATGAGGGCGAGTACGTCCCCTGGCTCGCGGAGAGCGACGAGTGGACCGCGGAGAACGTCCACGAGATCACCCTCCGTGAGGGGATCACCTGGAGTGACGGTGAGCCGCTGGTCGCCGAGGACGTCGTCGCCACCCTGGAGCTGGGCCAGTTCGGCTCCGTCTCCTACAGCAACATCTGGAACTTCGTGGAGAGCGCCGAGGCCACCGACGAGCGCACGGTGACCGTCACCTTCTCCGAGAACCGCCCCCAGGAGTGGATGAACTGGGTCTACCTGAACCCGGTCCTACCCGCCCACATCTGGGGCGACATGGAGGAGACGGCGCTCACGGACAGCGCCAACGAGGACATCGTCGCCACCGGCCCCTACGTCTACGAGTCGCACACCGACGACCGGATGGTCTGGGAGCGCAACGACGAGTGGTGGGGCACCGAGGCCCTCGACCTGGAGATGCAGCCCCGCTACATCGTGGACATCGTCAACGCCTCCAACGAGGTGACGATGAACATGATCAACCAGGGGGACATCGACCTCTCCAACAACTTCCTCCCCGGGATCGACCAGGTCCTCAACAGCAACCCCAGCGTCACCAGCTTCTACGACGGTCCGCCGTACATGAAGAGCGCGAACACCGCGTGGCTGGTCCCCAACGTCACGCGCGCGCCGCTCGACGACACGGCCTTCCGCCAAGCGCTGGCCCACGCCATCGACATGGAGCAGATCATCTCCGGCCCCTACACGGACCTGGTCCAGGCGGCCAGCCCGACTGGTCTGCTGCCGGAGTGGGACGCCTACATCGACCAGGAGCTGGTCGAGGAGGAGGGCTTCACCTTCGACGCCGATGAGGCCGTCGCGATCCTCGAGGACGCCGGCTACATGGACGAGGACGGCGACGGCTACGTCGAGACGCCCGACGGCGAGCCCATCGCCCTCACCCTGCAGGTCCCCTCCGGCTGGACCGACTGGATGGAGGCGGCCCGCCTGATCGCGCAGCAGGCCCAGGCGGTCGGCATCAACATCGAGGCCCAGTTCCCCGAAGAGGACCTGCTGGTCGAGAACCGCAACTCCGGCGAGTTCGACCTGGTGATCAACAACGAGCGCCAGATGAGCAACACGCCGTGGACCTACTACGACTACCTCTTCCAGCTGCCCGTCAACGAGCAGCAGACCACCGTCAACTTCGGCCGGTACGAGAACGAGGAGGTGTGGGGGCTCGTCGAGCAGCTGGCCGCCGTCCCCGCCGACGACGTGGAGGGCGCGGCCGAGATCACCTCGCAGATCCAGGAGATCCAGCTGGCCGAGCTCCCGGCCATCCCGCTCTGGTACAACGGCCTCTGGTCGCAGGCCACCAACGAGACCTGGACCAACTGGCCCAGCGAGCAGGAGGGTGCTCCGCAGAGCGCGGCGACCCTCTGGAACGGTTGGCTCGAGCTGGGCGCCATCCACACCCTCGCGGAGATCGAACCGGTCGGTTAGCGGACGGCGGCGGCACGCCCCGCCGCCGGTCCCCGACCGTTCCCAGCCCGGCCGCGGCACGGCACACGAGCCCCGGCCGGGCCCGTCCCGGAGGCGGGGCGCGGGGCGGACCCCTTCCCCTTCACCGGCCCGCCCCGCGCCCCCTCCGGGCCCCTCGACTGTCCGCCGCCATCACCTGGAGGAACGTGTGTGGCGCTACATCGGCCGTAAGCTCTTCGTCTACCTGCTTACGTTCGTCATCGCGGTCACCATCAACTGGATGATCCCGCGCTTCATGCCGGGCGACCCCGTCCGCAGCATGCTCGCGCGCGCCTCGGTCGGCAACCCCGAGGCCCTCGAGCGCATGACCACCTACTACAACGAGGTCTTCGGCCTCGACACGCCGCTGTACCAGCAGTACTTCAGCTTCTGGGGCGGGCTGCTCCAGGGCGACCTGGGCGTCAGCGTGATGCTCTACCCCGAACCCGTCGCCGACGTGATCATGCGCTCGGTGCCCTACACCCTGGCCGTGCTGCTCCCCGCGATCCTGCTCAGCTGGGTCGTCGGCAACCACTTCGGGGCCTTCGCCGCCCGGAGCAAGATCCTCGACAACACGATCCTGCCGCTCGGGTACATCCTGACCGCCACGCCCTACATGTGGCTGGCCCTGCTGCTCGCCTGGAGCCTGGGCGTCGTCGCCGGGGTCTTCCCGGTCTCGGGCGGATACAGCTTCTCCCTGCGCCCCGAATTCAGCTGGCTGTTCATCTCCAACCTGATCAGCCACTGGTTCCTGCCGTTCCTGTCCATGTTCGTCGTGGCGCTGGGCGGCTGGGCGATCGGCATGCGGAACATGATCATCTACGAGCTGGAGGCGGACTACTCGAACTACCTCCAGGCCCTCGGCGCGCCGCGCAGGCTGGTCCGCAAGTACGCCTTCCGCAACGCGATGCTGCCGCAGATCACCGGACTCGCGGTGCAGCTGGGCACGATCATCGCCGGATCGCTGCTCACCGAGATCGTGTTCAACTACCCCGGCCTCGGCACCCTCATCATCCAGTCGCTGAACAGCCGGGACTTCTTCCTGCTCCAGGGGATCTTCCTGTTCGTGGTCGTCGGGGTGCTGATCGCCAACTTCATCATCGACATCGTGTACGTCCTGGTTGACCCGCGCACCCGGGTCCAGATGACGGGAGGCTCGTCATGACCAACGTCGCCGGGGCACCGGGAGCCCAGGAACCCGCCGCCGCGGAGCCGGCGGCGCCGCGCAAGGGCTCCGAGTCACTCCACTACGCCCGCCGCAACCCCAAGCTGCTCATCGGCCTGGGCATCGTCCTCGCGTTCCTCCTGCTCGGCCTCATCGGCCCCCTCTTCGTCGACCACGGGCCCAACGAGTACGTCGGCCCCCAGAGCCAACCCCCCAACGGCGAGTTCTGGCTGGGCACCACCTCCTTCGGCCAGGACATCTGGGCGCAGTTCGTGTTCGGGGTGCGCACCACGTTCCTCATCGGCGTGTTCGGCGGCGGTGTCGCGTTCGTCATCGGCACGGCGGTCGGCTTCGTCGCCGGCTACAAGGGCGGGATCGTCGACGAGATCCTCAACATGATCACGAACGTGGTCCTGGTCCTGCCCGCGATGGTCGTGCTGATCGTCGCGATCGCCTACCTGGACGCGCGCGGCGTGTTCGTGCAGGGCCTCTTCATCGGCCTCACCTCGTGGCCGTGGGCCGCGCGCGCGGTCCGCTCGCAGGCGCTGTCGCTGGCCACCCGCGACTACGTGGACCTGGCCCGCCTCAGCGGCCGGCGCACGGGGAAGATCATCACCACCGAGATCGCCCCGAACATGAGCTCCTACCTGGTGATGTCCTTCATCCTGCTGTTCGGCGGCGCCATCCTCATCGCCGCGGGCCTCGACTTCATCGGGCTCGGCCCCTCGGACGGGGTGTCCCTCGGCCTGATGCTGGAGAGCGCCGTCGCGTGGAGCGCCCTGCAATTCGGTATGTGGTGGTGGTTCGTCCCACCGGGCCTCGGCATCACGGTGATCGTGAGCTCGCTGTACATCCTCAACGTCGGGTTGGACGAGGTCTTCAACCCCAAGCTGCGGGAGCTGTAATGACCCTGCGCGTCAACGACCTGAAGGTCTACTACCAGACCCTGCGCGGGGACGTCCACGCCCTCGACGGGGTCACGTTCGACCTCGCCGACGGCGAGATCATGGGCCTGGCGGGGGAGTCCGGCTGCGGCAAGACCACCCTGGGCAAGAGCCTGATCCGGCTGGACTCGCGGATGCGTCACGTCGGCGGCAGCATCGAGCTGGACGGCAAGGACGTGCCGATCGCGGACGACAACGCGATGGTCCCCCTCCGGTACAACGAGATCTCGCTCATCCCGCAGTACGCGATGAGCGCGCTCAACCCCACCCGCAAGATCGGGCGGATGATCAACGAGCTGCTCCGTTCGCGCGGAGTCAGCCCGGCCGACATCTCCAAGGAGCTCACGCGGCGCCTGGAGCTGGTCGGACTCGACGCGGACGTGCTGAACCGGTTCCCGATCGAGCTGTCCGGCGGCATGAAGCAGCGCGTCGTCATGGTGATGGCCACGCTGCTCAACCCGTCGCTGCTCATCGCCGACGAGGTCACCTCCGCGCTCGACGTGTCCACGCAGCGGCAGGTCGCCGAGTCGCTGGTGGAGTTCCGCGACCGCGAGTACGTCAAGAGCATGGTCTTCGTGACCCACGACATCTCGCTCGTGTACCAGATGGCCGACACGATCATGGTGATGTACGCGGGCCGGATCGCGGAGAAGGCCCCGGCGAAGACCATCATCAACGAGCCCCGGCACCCGTACACCCAGATGCTCATCTCGGCGCTCCCCGAGGTCGGCTCGACCCAGGAGCAGGGCCGCCTGGAGGGCATCCCCGGGACCCCGCCGGGACTGCTCAACCCGCCGACCGGCTGCCGGTTCAGGGACCGATGCCCGATGGCCTTCTCCAAGTGCTCCGAACAGCCGCCGCTGCTGGAGATCGAACCCGGCCACTGGGCCGCCTGCTGGAAGACGGGGTGAGGTAGACCGTGCTGGAACTCAGTCACGTTCACAAGGTGTACCGGGTGGGCGCGTTCGGCGGCGGTCGCCTGCGCGCGGTGCGCGACGTCAGCCTGAAGGTGGAGCCGGGCGAGGTCGTCTCGCTCATCGGTGAGAGCGGCAGCGGCAAGAGCACCCTCGGCAAGATGGTGCTCGGCCTGAGCAAGCCGACCGGCGGCACCATCACGTTCGAAGGCACCGACATCACCACCATCCGGGGCCACGCCGCGCGCAAGGAGTACTACCGCCGGGTGCAGGGGGTCTTCCAGGACCCGTTCAGCTGCTTCAACCCGATCTTCAAGGCGGACCGGGTCTTCGAGATGATCCGGACCTCCTACTTCCCCGGGGTGTCGGAGGCGGACTGGCGGGACCGGGTCCTGGCCGCTCTGGCCACGGTCCGGCTGGACCCGGGCAACGTCCTGGGCAAGTACCCCCACCAGCTCAGCGGCGGCCAGCTGCAGCGAGTGCTGATCGCGCGGGCGCTGCTCCTGGACATCAAGCTGCTGGTGGCCGACGAGATCATCAGCATGCTCGACGCGTCCACGCGCATCGACGTCCTCAACCTGCTGAGCGACCTCAAGGAGCGGGGGCTGGGCATCCTGTTCGTCACCCACGACCTCTCGCTCGGCAACTACGTGAGCGACAGGTCGGTGATCCTGCGCAAGGGGGCCATCGCCGAGATGGGCCCCACGCTCCGGGTCTTCGAGAACCCCCTGCACCCGTACAGCCGCCACCTCCTCTCGTGCGTGCCGCAGCTGCACCGCACCTGGGCGGAGGTCGACGCCGAGCTGGCCGCCAACCCGCCGGAGGACGTCGTCCTGCCGGTGGCGCCGGACGACGACTCGGCGCCGCTGATCGAGGCGGAGAAGGACCACTTCGTCGGGATCGACCAGGGGTAGTCCGTGCGCGCCGCGGCGCGGGGTTCGCACGGGGGTGCGTGTGGTGGGGGCGGTCGGACACGGGCGCCGCTCCCACCGGTGCCGTGCGCTTCTCCGGGCCCCGCGGCGGTGTGCGCCGGCCGGAAACGGAATTCGCCGCCGAAACCAGTGCGGATCGTTCCGATGTGCGCGCGATGGCGAAGTCCCCGGCGCGGTGCGGGTTCCGGACCGTGCCTCTCGGAGGCGTTCACCGGGCGTGTCCGGGGGCGGTTCGAGCGCTCCGGCGGGGCGGCGCCGAGGGGATTTCCGAGGGGTTCCGCCACGGCCGCGGGCGACGGGCGGGGTTGCGGGCGCCCGCATCCGCCTCCACACCGGCATCGGCGCTGACGTGCGCGAACGACACGCCGGCGACAGCTCCGCGAACAGAGCGCGACACGCCGGTGGCCATCGCCCGGGCCACGCGCGGTTCCCTCCCAGCCCGGCGGTATTCCTGCCGGAGCCGTGCGGGTTGCCACACCGAAAACCTTCGCGAGTTGGCCGGGCTGTGGTAAGTTCGGTGAAGATTGTTAGTCGTTGAATTTCGCAGTTGGTGTCTTGCCCGCGGAGTTTGTGACCGGCGGGCGGTTTCTCTTGGAGTCGGCTCGCGGCAATTATCGGACGTGAGTATGCGTTCGTGTACACCGAGCTGAAGGAGAGAACATGGCTCAGGGAACTGTGAAGTGGTTCAACGGCGAGAAGGGCTTCGGCTTCATCTCCCCCGACGACGGTGGCCCCGACGCCTTCGTTCACTACAGCGCCATCCAGGGTAGCGGCTTCCGCAACCTGGAGGAGAACCAGCGCGTGGAGTTCGAGATCGTCGCCGGCACCCGCGGCCCGCAGGCCGAGAACGTCGTCGCGCTCTAAGACGTAGAACGTCGTAGGACGCCCCGGAAGGCATCGCCTTCCGGGGCGTTCGCGTGTCCGGGGCCTGTGAGCGGGAGGCGCCCCGCACGGCCCGGCGGCTCCCGGCCGTCCGGAGCGGGTTCCCGGGCGGGACCGCGGGACCGCCGGCGGTCCCGCGGTGGTCCTCAGCCCTTGAGCAGCTCCTCCGTGCGCGTGCGCACCTCCGGGGTGTCCAGTCCGCGCACGGTCACCGTGGTGCGGCGGCGCAGCACGTCGTCGACGGTCACCGCCCACTCGCGGTCCCGCGCGAAGACCACCTGGGCCCAGATGTCGGGCCCGTCGGGGTGGATGCGCGCGCCCAGGTCCGGGGTGTCCCGCACCAGGGCGGCGATGTCCATCGCCAGGCTTCCGTAGTGCGACGCCAGGTGGCGCGCGACCAGCGGGTCGAGCCGGGCGCCGGGGTCGCGGTCGATGATGAGCCGCTGGGTCACGGCGTCCGGGCTGGCGAGGCCGGGCAGGGGCACCGTGCGCAGCGGGTCGACCATGTCCTCGCCCACCGGCACCGCCGTGACCTTGCGCAGCTCCTCCAGGACGGTGCGGCCGATGTGCCGGTACGTCGTCCACTTGCCGCCCGCCACCGACAGCATTCCGCCGCGCCCCTCGCTCACCACGGTCTCCCGCTTGGCCGCGCTGGTTCCGCCGGGGCCGCCGGGCAGCACCCGCAGGCCCGCGAAGGAGTACGTCACCTGGGAGGCGTCCAGGTAGGGCGCGTCGATGCCCACCGCGGCCTCGCCCAGGATCTGTTCGACGTCGGAGGGCACCACTCCCACGTCGGCCGGGTCGCCGGTGTACTCCTCGTCCGTGGTGCCGAGCAGCAGCCTCCCCTCCCAGGGGATGGCGAAGGACACCCGGTACCGGTCCACGGGGATGGTCAGCGCCGCTCGCCACGGCTCCGGGGTGCGCAGGACCAGGTGGGCGCCCTTGGACAGGCGCACGCTGGGTCCGGCGGCGGGGTCCTCCATCCGGCGCAGGCGGTCCACCCACGGCCCCGTGGCGTTGAGGACCAGCCGGGCGTCGATCCCGAACTCGTGACCGCCGACGCGGTCGCGCAGGTCGGCGCCGGAGACCCTGCCCCGCGTGGTGCGCAGGCCCACGACCTCGGCGTGGTTGAGCACCACCGCGCCCGCGTCGGCGGCGGCGCGCACGGTCATGACGGCCATTCGGCTGTCGTTCATCTGGTGGTCGCTGTAGGCGGCCACCGACCGCAGGCCGTCGGTGCGCAGTCCTGGGGCGAGGCGCTTGGCCTGGGTGGGGGAGAGCAGGCGCCCCATCCCGTCGCCGAACGCGGACAGGGCCGAGTACAGGAACACCCCGGCGCCCATCTTCGCCGCGCCGTGCGGGCCGCCCGAGTAGACCGGCACCAGGAACGGCATGTGGTTGACCAGGTGCGGGGCCACGTCGGAGGCGAGGGAGCGGCGCTCCCGGTGGTTCTCCGCGACCAGGCGCACGTTGCCGGTCTGGAGGTAGCGCAGTCCGCCGTGCACCAGCTTGGAGGAGGCACTGGAGGTGGCCCCGGCGAAGTCGCCGGAGTCGACCATGGCCACCCGGAGTCCCGCCTGGGTCGCGGTCCAGGCGGCGGAGGTGCCGAGGATGCCGCCGCCGACGACGAGGAGGTCGAAGGTTCCCCGGGCGAGCTCGTTCCGGGTGCGGGAGCGGGCGGAGGAGGTGTCGTTCTGGCGGGCGCTGGTGGTCATGGCTGGTGCTCCGTCCGTTCGGAGGGATGGCGGGGACTCCGCGAGCGCCTGAACGGGCTCGACCCTTCAGGCGCGTGTTGACTGCATAATACGACAATGCCGAACGCGGCTGCTCTCTGAGGTTGGGGAGTGTGGATGTCGTTGCTCGACGGCCGGGTCTGGCAGCATCGATGCGCTACTGGTGTGACTGGTGGGAGTGGTGTGAACTCAGAGAGTGCTTGATGTGCGGCATTGTCGAATTGTGGGCGGATGGGTTGATGCGGGACCGACGTTCGGGGGCTCCCACGCGCCTGTCGTGAGGGCGGCAGGATTCCACCCAGGAAAAACCTGGAATCCAGTACATACGGGGCCGACGTCCCGGTTTCCCGGCCTCTGCGCGGTTTCGGGGCCCGGGTTCCTCGGATTGCCCCACTGGAGGGACACCCCGAGTTCTACGATTGGGGCATCATGGCGACCAGGTACTCACCCACGATCCGGCGCCGCCGCCTCTCCGCCGAACTCCGGCGGCTGCGGCTGGCCGCGAGGAAGACCAGCGAAGAGGCCGCCGCCGCCTCGGGACTGTCCAAGTCCACCTACTCCAACATCGAGTCGGGAGTGAAGAAGCGCCCCAGACTCAGCGAGGTCCGCGCCATCCTGGACGCCTTCGGCGCCGGACCCGGCCAGGAGTACGACGAGATCCTCAACCTGTGCAGGCAGGCCCTCGAGCGCGGCTGGTGGACCCGCTACCGCGACGTCCTCGCGGCGCGCTACGTCGGCTTCGAGACCGAGGCGTGCTCCATCACCACCTGGCAGCCGCTCGTCCTGCCGGGGCTGCTCCAGGTGCCCGAGTACATGCGGGTGACGGCCCTGGCCGGCCTGGCCAACCCCCAGGACATCCGCAGGGTGACGGACGCCAGGATGACCCGTCAGCGCATCCTGGACGACGACGACCCGCCGGAGCTGTACGCGATCTTCGACGAGGGGGCGCTGCTGCGGCTGCGGGACTTCCCGGACGCCCGACGGATCCAGGTCGCGCACATCGTGGAGATGGCCGAGCGTCCCCACGTCACCGTCCAGATGACCCTGGCCACCAAGCTCAACCCCGGTTCCGGCGGCCCCTTCGTGATCATGGAGTTCCCCGAGTCCGTCGACCCGATGGTCGTCTACCTGGAGACCGACACCGACGGCATCTACCTGGAGGAGCCCGACGAGGTGGTGCGCTACCAGAACATCGTCAACCACCTCCGGCTGGTCGCCCTCCGCCCGGGGGAGACGCTCGACTACCTCAGAGAGGTCCACCTTGGGGCGTAGCGCGGACGGCCGCGCGGAGGCCCCGTTCAGGAAGTCCTCGCACAGCCAGCCCAACCAGGGCGAGTGCCTGGAGGTGGCCGACCTCCCCGGGGTCCACGCCGTGCGCGACACCCGCAACCGCCGGGCGGGGGCGCTGCTCTTCGTGTCGGCCGAGTGGCACGCCCTGCTCGCCGCGCTGCGGGCCCCGGGGTCCGCCGGTCCCGACCACGGGTGACGACCGCCCGGAGACGGCGGCGGGGCGCCCCGCGTTCGCGCGGGGCGCCCCGTTCGGCGGAGGGGTCAGGCCCCGAAACCGGTCAGCTTCCAGATCCACGCGCCGATCACGCCGCCCACGAGGGGGCCGACGACGGGGATCCAGGAGTACCCCCAGTCCGAGCCGCCCTTGCCCGGGATCGGCAGCAGCGCGTGTGCCAGGCGCGGGCCCAGGTCGCGGGCCGGGTTGATCGCGTAGCCCGTCGGCCCGCCCAGCGACAGGCCGATCGCGAGCACCAGCAGACCGATCATCAGCGGCGCGATGCCGTTGGTGAACAGGCCGCTCAGATCCGCGTCGCCCGGTGAGACGAAGCCGGAGTTCGCGCCGATCCCGAGCACACCGAGGAGCAGCATCGCGGTACCGATGATCTCGGTGGCGAGGTTGGCGACCGGGTTGCGCACACCGGGGGCGGTGCTGAACACGCCGAGCTTCGCGTCCGGGTCGTCGGTCACCTTCCAGTGCGCGAAGTAGGCCAGGTACACCAGGACCGCACCGGTGAACGCACCGGCCAGCTGCGACAGCATGTAACCGGGCACCTGGGCCCAGTCGAACTCCCCGATGCTCGCAAGACCGAGCGTGACCGCGGGGTTGATGTGCGCGCCGCTCGTGGAGCCGACGACGTAGACGGCCATCGCGACCGCCATACCCCAGCCGAACGTGACCACGATCCAGCCCCCGTTGAGGGCCTTCGAGCGGGCGAGGGAGACACCGGCGACGACACCGCCGCCGAGCAGGATCAGGATCGCCGTTCCGACGAACTCTGCCAGGTACACCATGAGGACCTCCGCCCCGGTGAGGGGCAGCCGGGTCACGGGAGGTCAGGTGTGCTCGCGGGGCGCGACCGCACGCCGGACGCGGGCATAATCAGACACACCCGTCACAGGATTGGGATGGGTCGGGGGCGCGGTTCCGTGCCCCCTGTACCGCCTCCCAGGGGTTCAGGTGGCAGCCGTGGCACCCCTGGGCGGCGGTCGTTCGGGCGAGGTCCGTCCCGCCCTACGCTTCCTCGTGCTCCACCCAGTCCAGGGTGCGTCGCACGGCCTTGTTCCAGTTGTGGTACTCGCGTTCGCGGACGGCGGGCTCCATCTGCGGGCTCCACTCGGCCGCCTTGTGCCAGTTGGCGCGCAGCGTCTCCACGTCGGGCCAGTAGCCCACGGCCAGCCCGGCGGCGTAGGCGGCGCCGAGGCACGTGGTCTCGGCGACCATCGGCCGTACGACCTCGGCGTCGAGGACGTCGGACAGGATCTGCATGAGCAGGTTGTCGGCGGTCATGCCGCCGTCCACCTTGAGTGTCGTCAGATCGATCCGGGCGTCGGCGTTCATGGCGTCGACCACCTCACGTGTCTGCCATGCGGTGGCCTCCAGGACGGCGCGTGCGATGTGTCCCTTGGTGACGTACCCGGTCAGGCCCGCCATGACGCCCCGGGCGTCGCTGCGCCAGTGGGGGGCGAACAGGCCGGAGAACGCGGGAACGATGTAGCAGCCCCCGTTGTCGTCCACGGTGCGGGCCAGGGTCTCGATCTCCGGCGCGGTCGAGATCAGACCGAGGTTGTCCCGCAGCCACTGCACCAGCGACCCGGTGACCGCGATGGAGCCCTCCAGGGCGTACACGGCCGGCTGGTCCCCGAGCTTGTAGCCGAGCGTGGTGAGAAGGCCGTTCTGGGAGGTCACCGGCTCGGTGCCGGTGTTCATCACCAGGAACGTGCCGGTGCCGTAGGTGCCCTTGACGTCGCCCGGGTCGAAACAGGTCTGACCGAACAGGGCGGCGTGCTGGTCGCCGAGCGCGGACGCGACGGGGGTGCCGGCCAAGTAGCCGCGGGCCTCGCCGTAGACCTCGGACGAGGAGCGGATCTCCGGCAGGATCCCCGCCGGGATGCCGAGGGCGGCGAGGGTCTCGGGGTCCCACTGCAGGGTGGCCAGGTTCATCAGCATGGTGCGGCTGGCGTTGGTCACGTCGGTGACGTGGCGGCCGGTCAGCTTCCAGATGATCCACGTGTCCATGGTGCCGAACAGGACCTCGCCGCGCTCGGCCCGTTCGCGGAGTCCGTCGACGTTGTCGAGCAGCCAGCGCAGCTTGGGGCCGGAGAAGTAGGTGGCCAGCGGCAGGCCGGACCTCGCGCGGAACCGGTCCTGGCCGCCGTCGGCGGAGAGTTCGCGGACCAGTTCGTCGGTGCGGGTGTCCTGCCAGACGATGGCGTTGTGGACGGGCTTGCCGGTCTCCCGGTCCCAGACCACGGTGGTCTCGCGCTGGTTGGTGATGCCGACGGCGGCGACCTGGTCCGGCGTGATGTCGCTCTTCTCCAGGGCCTCCTGGACCACCACCTCGACGTTGGTCCAGATCTCCTCGGCGTCGTGTTCGACCCACCCGGGCCTGGGGAAGATCTGCCTGTGCTCGCGTTGGTCGACGGAGACGATGCGTCCGTCCCGGTCGAAGAGGATGCAGCGGCTCGACGTGGTGCCCTGGTCGATCGCGGCGACGTACTGCTGACTCATCGTTTGCTCGCCTTCAAGGTGGAGGGCTCGGGATGGGGCCGGACACACACGCACACGGGTTATCCCCGCACGTTGTACGACATTGACGCATGGGTAGGCGTTAGTTTCCTCAGTTCTTCCTCCCCATGTCAAGACCGTGTGACGCAATCGTGTCGCGTGGGTCACGTAGCCCGCCGACCAACGGTGCCAGGGAAGGGTCCGCACACGGAAGTCACCGCGCGGGAGCGGGCGCGGGACGGTGGGGAGGAACGGGGCGGAACGGCTCAGTACGGGGTGACGCCCAGGTCCCGGGAGACGGCCCTCGCCGCGTCGCGCACGTAGGAGACCTGCTCCATGTCCGGGAGGCCCCCGTCGCCGCGCAGCCGCTCGACGGCGCCGCGCACGCCGATGGCGCCGACGGTCGTGCCGCGCCGGTCGCGGATGGGCGCGGCGATCGACACCTCGCCCTCGACGAGTTCCTCGACCTCCCAGGCCCAGCCGTTCTCGCGGACCTCGTCGAGCAGCCGTTCCAGTGCGGCGGGGGAGGTGACGGTGTGCCGGGTGAACGACGGGAGGGTTACCCGTCCGCCCTCCTCGACGGCGTCCGCGTCCTCCTCGGGCACGGCCAGGGGGTCGAAGGCCATGAGGACACGGCCGATGGCGGTGGCGTGCAGGGGGAGCAGTGTGCCCACGTCGAGCGTCTGGTGGGACGAGTCCGGGCGGAAGACGTGGTGCACCACCAGCGCCTGGTGCTTGTGCAGGGTTCCGATGCGCACGCTCTCACCGCTGCGGGAGGCGAGGCTGTCGGCCCAGTTCAGGGCGCGGGTGCGCAGTTCGTTGCCGTCCAGGTAGCGGGTGCCCAGGCTCAGCATGCCCCCGCCCAGGCGGTAGCGGCCCGACTCGGGGTCCTGCTCGACGAACCCCACGTGCTGGAGGGTGCGCAGGATGCCGAGCGCGGTGCCCTTGGGGAGTTCCAGTGACCGGGAGATCTCCGCCAGGCTCAGACCCCGCGAGCCGGTGGCCAGGATCCGGAGGATGGCCGCCGCGCGTTCGATCGACTGGATTCGTCCCGGCATTGAGGTGCTACCACTCTCTAGTACGACAATGTCATACGCGAAATGCTACTACGCGATGTGAGGTCCGTCAGGGAAACGGTTGGTCCGGCGGCGTGCGGGATCGGCACAGTGTAGCCGCCTCCCCCGCACTGACCTGGGCGGCGGGGGAGGTCACAGCTCCGAGACGGCCTTGGCGATCCCCCGGGCCGCGTCCTCGACGTCGCGGTCGGTGATCTCCAGGTGCACGACGAGGCGGATCGACGCGCCGCCGCCCAGGCCCGCGACCCCGTGCCGGGCGAAGGCCTCGGCGTACCGGCCCGCCTCGCCCGCGGGGGTCTCGACCAGCACCATGTTGGTCTGCGCCCGGGCGGTCAGCCCGGACAGCTCGGTGATCCGCGCGGCCAGGGCGGAGGCCCGCTCGTGGTCCTCGGCCATCCGCTCCCGGTGGTGGCGCAGCGCGTACAGGGCCCCGGCGGCGATGACGCCCGCCTGGCGCATCCCCGCCCCGAGCATCTTGCGCCCGCGCCGGGCGCGCAGCACGGTGTCGGCGTCCCCGGCCAGTGCCGACCCCACCGGGGCGCCCAACCCCTTGGAGAAGCACACGGAGACCGTGTCGAACCCGTCGGCGACCGCGGCCGGCGGCGTGCCGAGGAAGGTGGCCGCGTTCCACAGGCGGGCCCCGTCCAGATGGGCGCGCAGCCCGTGTCGGTGCGCGAACCCCGTCACCCGCGCCTGCTCGGCGAGGGGGACCACCCGCCCGGTGAACGTGTTCTCCAGCCACACCAGTGCGGGCTCGGCCCGGTGGATGTCGCCGCGGTTCCCGATCCACGACTCCAGCAGTGCGTCGGTGGGCGAGGTCCCGTCCGCGAACAGGCGGGGCTGGACGCGGGCGAGCACCGCCGTGGCGCCCTGCTCGTCCCCGATGAGGTGGTGGTGCTCGTGCGCCCACACCTCCTCGCCGCTGCGGGTGGACACGTAGAGGCCCAGCTGGTTGGCCATGTGCCCAGAGGGCACGTACAGGGCGGCCTCCTTGCCCAGCAGGCCCGCGGTCTCCTCCTCCAGAGCGCGGACGGTCGGGTCCTCGCCCCACACGTCGTCGCCGACCTCGGCCTCGGCGATGGCCCGGCGCATGGCCGGGGTGGGACGGGTGACGGTGTCGGAGCGCAGGTCGATCATGGCGGCTTCCTTCGGCTGGGTGAGGTGCCCGGGCGGCGGTGCCGGGGTGTGCCCCGGGTCCGGGGCCCGGGCACGGAGGGCGGCGCGGGTCCGGCGGAGCGCGCCGGACGGGTCCGTGCAAGGGACGATACTGCGCCGCCCTCAACCCTCCCCGAGCCGGTCCAGCGCTCGGGAGAGCCGGTGCAGTGACTCCAGCGCGTGCTCCGCGCCGTCCTCTCCCAGTTCGGCGACCAGCGCGTCGGCCACCCTGCCGTGGTCCGGGTCGATCCGCCTCAGGGCCTCCAGGCCCTCCTCCGTGGGCGCGAGCAGTTTGGCCCGGCTGTGCGCCGGGTTGGGGCGGTACTCGGCCAGCTTCCGCTCCACCAGCAGGTCGGCGATCCGCTGGACGCTCTGCCGTGTGGTGCCGAACCGGCGGGCGACCGCCGACACCGGCAGGGGCTCGTCGATCACGGCGCCGAGCACCTGCCAGCGGGCGGCGGTGAGCCCGGCCGAGCGGGCCAGCTCCTCGGCCACGGACAGGAGCTGCCCGTTGAGGCGGAAGACGGTCAGCGCGGTCCCGGTGAACAGCTCGGAGTGTCTGTCGGGGGGCGCCGTCATCGTCAGGCCCCCTCCATCAGGACGTGGTAGGCGTCGGGGTCGTGCTGGGCGTGCAGCCGGTACCAGGCGTCCAGGACGCGGGGCGTGTAGAGGTCCAGGGCGGCGAAGACCGCTCGGGCGAACTCGATGGGCGCGGTGGGTCCGGCGGTGATGAGGCCCCCGTCGGAGACGGCGAGCCCGGTGCGGTAGCGGCCGGTGCCCGCGTAGCCGGTGCCGAGGAGGTACTCGGGCGCGGCACTGGTGTGGTCGCGGTAGTCGAGAAGGCCCTCACGGGCGAGCCCGGCGGTGGCGCCGCAGATCGCGGCCACCGACACCCCGGCGTCGAGGAAGATCCCGGCGGCGGAGGCGAAGGGGGCGAGGTGCTCGGGGTCGACGTCCCAGCCCGAGGAGCCGGGGAGGATCAGCATGGAGCTGGCGGAGGGCACCAGGTGGGGCAGCGCGAGGTCCGGGAGGATCGTGATCCCTCCCATGGTGGTGACGGGCGCGCCGGTGAGGCCGACGGTGACCACGTCGAAGCGGCCCGGGTCGCGCTGCCACTCGCCGCCCCGGATGGTGGCGACGGCGTGGCCGACCTCCCAGTCGGCGAGGTCGTCGTAGACGGCGAGGTGGACGGTCTGCCTGTTCTCTGCACTCATGACAGCATGTTGTCATTTTGACAGAATGCTGTCAATGAATCGGAGTTCGCCCGCCTCTGCGGAGGTCGCGCCGCGTGCGGGGCGCGGTCGGGGTCCTGTCGGTCCTCCGGGGTGTCGGCCCGTGGGGCGGAGCGGCACGGCGGTGCGGTCCCGGGTCTGTGATCGCGGTTTTCGGGCGGGCCGTAATCCGGTCGTGCCGCCGGTTCCCCCGAGGTTTTTCGTCCCAGTAGGGGAGTGGGCGGGCGGTTCGTCCGGGCGGATCGCGGCCGTCCCGGCCAGGAACTCCTACCCGGTGCGGGGGAGTTTGGCAAGGGCCCGCCGGGCGGGGCGACGGGTGCGGGGGTGTCGCTTCCGGCGCCGGGGGTGTGCCGTGCCCCCGACGCGGGGTGACGTGGGTCTCGTGGGAGTAACAGAACCGCACGGATGGTTCACAGAAGCTCACAAATGGTATTACCATTGCCGTCACCTGTTCCAAGCGCAGGTCATGGCCGTGTCATGTGGCGGTCACACCCCATCAGTCCACTGGAAGGCTCCGTCGTGGAGAACTTCGAGCCCGTCTACGGGACGGGTCCGCTCCTCGGGATCGCGGCGGGCGCCATCGCGCTCCTGCTGTTCCTCATCATCCGCTTCAGGATGCACGCGTTCATCGCGCTCGTCCTGGTCAGCGTTTTCACCGCCCTCGCCGCCGGCATCCCGGTGGCCGGGGTCATGCCGACCCTCCTGGAGGGCTTCGGCGGCACACTCGCCAGCGTCGCCCTCCTCGTCGGCCTCGGCGTCATGATCGGCCGCCTGCTGGAGATCACGGGTGGAGCCGCGGTCCTGGCCGGCGCGCTCATCAAGCTCTTCGGGGAGAAGCGCGCGCCCCTCGCCCTCGGCGTGGCGTCGCTGCTCTTCGGCTTCCCGCTGTTCTTCGACGTCGGCCTCATCGTCATGCTGCCGATCGTCTTCAGCGTGGCCAGACGCGTCGGCGGGTCGGTCCTGACCTACACCCTGCCCACCGCGGGCGCCTTCGCGGTCATGCACGCCTTCGTGCCCCCGCACCCCGGGCCGGTGACCGCCGCCGTGGAGATCGGCGCGGACATGGGGCTCACCCTGCTGGTCGGCCTGCTCCTGGCGATCCCGACCTGGTACCTCTCCAGCTACCTGTACGGCCTCTGGGCGGGCAAGCGCTTCGACATCCCGGTCCCCGACGACATCATGTCCGACGGCACCGTCACCCACGACGACCCGCCGCGCCTGGCCACGGTCCTGAGCATCCTCCTGCTGCCGATGCTGCTGATCTTCGGCAACACCGGTGTGTCCGCCTTCGCCGCCACCGGGACCGTGCCCGCGGACGCGCTGTGGGTGCAGGTCTTCCAGTTGGTCGGTCAGACACCGATCGCCCTGCTCGTCACCGTGCTCTTCGCCATGACGGTGCTCAGCCGGGGCCGCTTCACCCGCCAGCGGGTCGAGGAGATCGTCGGCGGGGCGCTCGGCCCGGTCTGCGCGATCATCCTCATCACCGGCGCCGGCGGCATGTTCGGCATGGTGCTGCGCACCAGCGGCATCGGTGACGCGCTGGCCGAATCGCTGGAGGCCACCGGCCTGCCGGTGATCGTCGCCGCCTTCATCATCGCCCTCGCCCTGCGCGTCGCGCAGGGTTCGGCGACGGTCGCCATCACCACGGCCGCCGGGCTCATCGCCCCGGCCGTCCAGGCGACCGCCGGACTCAGCTCGATCGACCTGGCGCTGGTCGTCATCGCGATCGCCTCGGGCGCCACGGCCCTGTCGCACGTCAACGACTCCGGGTTCTGGCTGGTCGGGCGCTTCCTGGGCATGGACGTCAAGACCACGCTCAAGACCTGGACCGTCATGGAGACCCTGATCGGCTTCATCGGGTTCGGGTTCGCGTTCGGGCTCAGCCTGGTGCTGTGACGCGTGGGCGGGCGGGCTCCGGCCCCCCGCCCCTCAGGAGGCGGGATACGCGGTCGGATCGTGCTCCAGGGCGTCCACCACCTCGGTGACGATGGACCGCATCGCCGCCTCGGCGACGTCGGGGAGGCCGTCCCGGATGGCCTGGGCGACGGTCTTGTGCAGCCGCAGCGCCTCCGGGCGGGGGTTGCGCGGCATCAGGTCGTAGGACGTGCGTCCGACGAGGACCTCGGCCACGACCTGGGCCAACCCGACGAGCATCTCGTTCTCGGAGAGTTCCAGGATGCGGCGGTGGAAGGTGATGTCGAGTTCGAGGAAGGTCCTGAGGTCTCCGGCCCGGCCGGTCAGGACCATCTGGTCGGCGACCACGACCAGCTGGGCCCGCTCCTCCTCGCCGCCCCGCGCGGCGGCGAGGGCGGCGGCGCCGGGTTCGACGGCGGCGCGCAGCTCGTTGAGCGAGCGCAGCTGCTCCATGCGGCCCGGCCCGGCCAGGCGCCAGCGGATCAGCTGGGGGTCGAAGACGCTCCAGTCGCGCCTGGGCCGCACCCGGATGCCCGTCCGCGGACGGCTGACCACGAGCCGCATCGACTCCAGGACGCGCACGGCCTCGCGTGCGACGGTCCGGGACACCCCGAAGTCCTGTTCGAGCCCCTGGAGCGTGAACGTGTGGCCGGTCGTGTACTCGTCCGCGGCGATCGCGGGCCCGAGGACCGCCAGCACCCGGTTGTGCAGCGTGCGGTGGTCGGTGCCCATGGTGCTCCCTGTGCTCCGCGCTCGTCCGACCCGGCCACATCCGGCCGAGGGTCAGCCTGAAGCCTAGCCGGATTGATTGATATCACTATTAGTGGTGGCGCTTGCGGTCCCGCAGGAGCACCAGGACACGGAGAGACCATGCACTTTGTCTTCATGGGCGTCGCGGGCAGCGGGAAGACCACCGTGGCAGAGTTGGTGGCGGAGCGCCTCGGCCTGCCGTTCGCCGAGGCCGACGCCTTCCACTCCGAGGCCAACATCGCGAAGATGGCGGCCGGCGTCCCCCTGACCGACGACGACCGGTGGCCGTGGCTGCGCGAACTGGCCGCGTGGATCTCGTCGCACGACGCGCTGGGGGAGTCGACGGTCATGGCGTGTTCCGCGCTCAAGCGCGAGTACCGCGACGTCCTGCGCGAGGGTGCTCCCGGGGTGTGCTTTCTGCACATGCAGGGCCCCTCCGAGGTGATCCTGTCCCGGTTGGCCGCCAGGGCGGGCCACTTCATGCCGCCGGCCCTGCTGGAGTCGCAGCTGGCCACTCTCCAGAGGCTCGGTCCGGACGAGCCCGGCCGCGAGTTCGACCTGCGGAGCGACGTCGAGGACCTCACGGCCCAGGCGCTGGAGTACGTCGGTGCGCGCGTGCGGGCGGCCGACGCCTGACCCGGGGCGGCCCCCCGCCGCGTCCCCGGCGGACCTCCCGGCCCGGGCAGGGAGGTCCGCCGGAGGGTGCGACGCCGTGCCGCGGCCGGGGCGTCCGGAGCACGCGTCACCGCGGTGATCTTGCGCAGCGGGGTCCGGCGCGCAACCCTGTTCGTCATGCAAGATTCCGTTTCGTCCCCCGCACCCCCCGCCGTCCCCGCTGTGCGCCCCCTGGACGCCGCCCTCGCCTCCGCGGCGGGGCTTGTCGCGGTGCGCCGCCCCGGAGTGCGGCCCCCGCAGGACGTGCGGCAGACCTGTGCGCTGATGTTCGCGGTGGCTCCTGTGTACGCCCTGTCGGCCTACCTGGCCTGGGACCGGCTCGGCTCCGGTGTGCCGGACCGGTTCGTCGTCGGCCTGTGGGTCCTGCTGGCCGTCACCGTCCTGGTGGGCGTGTTCCTGTCCGCCGCGGCCGTCCCCGTGCGCCGCGGTGCGCGGGGCCTGTGGCGCTCCGCCCAGGTCGCCTCCGTGGTCGGCCTCGGCCTCGCCCTGTCGGCCCTGTACTGCGCCGCCCGGCTGGCCAGCACGCCCCTGCTCGTGGCGGGACTGCTCACGGCCCTGGCCACCGTCGTCGTGTGCGTCGCCCTGTGGAGCAGCGAGGTGCGCCGCTGGTGCTCCTGACACCGTGGTCCCGGCGCGTCGAGTCCGCGCGCGGGCGATGCGGCCGGTGGGGCCGGCGGCGCCCGTGCGCCGCCGGCCCCGTCACGGGGCCGTCCTACTCGTCGTCATCGGCGTCGGCCAGGGAGTGCAGGCGCGCCAGGTGCTCGCTGTCGTCCTCCCCGTGGCGGGTCACGTAGATCTCGCGCGCCTCGTCGGCGATGTCGGAGGTCTCGTCGTCGAAGCCGTAGTCGGCGAGGTCGTCCAGCAGGTCCAGCACCCTGTGCAGGGGGTCGTCGTCGGAGTCCTCGGGGACCTCGTCCGGATGGTGGTCCGCGACCGCGGAGAGGACGGCCGCCCGGGCGTCGTCCACGGCGGTCTCGGAGCCGGCGGCCCCGGTCAGCCGGATCCTGGTGATGGGGTCCTCGTCGGCGATCAGCATGAGCTGCTCGGCGAGCCAGGCGGTCTCCTGGCCTTCGAGGAACGCGGTCAGGGCCGCGTCGTCTAGGGGTGTGGTCATCCGCAGATCATAGGCCTGCCGAGGGGGCGCGCGAGTATCGTGGACCAACGTCCCGAGACGGACTTTGTGTCGTGAAAGTTAATTCATCCCATGATCGGATAGTGCCCGCCGTAATTCGGCGGGACGCCATGCGTAACATGGGGCGGGCGTTTCCCGTGAGGCTCCCGTGGTAGTGGGCTTCTGTTGGACGGTGCGCGCGCCAAAACGCACCTATGGATCACGGCACAGATCTGAAACGGTTGTATTAATACCCAGCCGTCTATCTTCCCAGCTGGTCTCCCGCCGGTCTAGGGTCCACTCAATCGTTCTCGGGCCTCATACCCCCGCCCCACATTGAGGTGGACCATGTTCACGAAGTCTTCCCGAAAGCCGCTGGCCCTCCTGGCCACCGCGGCTGCCCTCACGCTGGTGGCGACAGCGTGTGCGGAGAGCACGCGAGATGACGGCGGCGCCGACGAATCCGCCCCGTTCGTCTTCGCCTCCGCCGGCGACATCAAATCCCTCGACCCCTTCCTCGCCAGTGACGGAGAAACCTTCCGTTACAGCCGCCAGGTCTTCGAAACCCTTCTCGACCACGAATCAGGCGGGAGCGAGATCGTCGGCGGACTCGCCGAGACCTGGGAACAGTCGGAAGACGGAACCGTCTGGACCTTCAACCTCCGCGACAACGTGCAGTTCCACGACGGCGACGAATTGAGCGCCGAAGCGGTCTGCGCCAACTTCGACCGCTGGCACAACCTGAACGGCGCCTGGCAGAGTTCCAACAACTCGTACTACTGGCAGGCGATCTTCGGCGGTTTCGCGGAGAACGAGGACGAGGGCACGCCCGACTCCCGCTACGTCTCCTGTGAGGCCGAGGACGACCTGACCGCGGTCATCACGATCTCGGAGTACTCCTCGATCTTCCCCGGCGGTTTCAGCCTCGCCGCGTTCGGCATCATGAGCCCCACCACCCTGGAGGCCATCGCCGACGAGGAGATCACGGGTGAGGAGGGCAACTTCTCGCTGCCCGACTACACCCAGAACGTGGGCACCGTCGCCGGCACCGGCCCCTTCACCGTCGAGGAGTGGAACCGCGACCAGGCGGAGGTCACCCTCGGCCGCTTCGGTGACTACTGGGGCACCGAGTCCGGCTTCGGGACCATGATCCTGCGCGCCATCCCGGACGAGACCGCCCGGCGCCAGGCCCTGGAGGCCGGGGACATCCACGGCTACGACCTCGTCGCCCCCGCCGACGTGGAGCCGCTGGAGGAGGCGGGCTTCCAGGTGCCCACCCGCGACGTGTTCAACGTCCTCTACCTGGCCTACCAGCAGGAGACCAGCGAGGCCCTCGGCGACCTCGAGGTCCGCCAGGCGCTCTCCCACGCGGTCAACCGACAGCGCATCGTCGACACCATCCTCCCCGCGGGCGGCGAGGTGGCGACCCAGTTCCACCCCGACACCCTCGACGGCTGGTCCCCGGACGTCCAGACCTACGACTACGACCCGGACCTGGCCAGGGAGATGCTGGCCGACGCCGGGCAGGAGGACCTGGAGATCGACTTCTGCTACCCCACGGAGGTCACCCGCCCCTACATGCCCGCGCCGCGTGACATCTTCGACGTCATCGTCTCGGACCTGGAGGAGGTCGGCGTCACGGTCGAGGCCAAGTCCTTCGAGTGGACCGAGTACGTCCCGCAGACCGACAGCGGCAACTGCTCGATGTACCTGCTCGGCTGGACCGGCGACTACAACGACGCCTACAACTTCATCGGCACCTGGTTCGCGACCCAGAACGACGCCTGGGGCATGGACGAGCCCGAGCTGTTCGACGCCATGGCCGAGGCCAGCGGCAACCCGGACAACGAGGAGCGCGTCGCCGCCTACCAGGAGCTGAACGAGCAGATCATGGACGTCCTGCCCGGTCTGCCCCTGTCCAGCTCGCCGCCGTCCATCGCGTTCGCCGAGAACGTCAACCCGCCCCAGGTCAGCCCGCTGACCCAGGAGAAGTTCCACGAGGGCTCCTGGAAGTAACCCGCCCCGCCCCCTGACAGGGGGAGGGGAACCGGGCCCGACCGGCCGTCCACGGCCGGTCGGGCCCGTGCCCCGTCCGGGGCGGCAGCCCCGGACCGTGCCGGCCGGCACCGTTCCGGCCGTCCACGGGAGCAGCGCCCCACGGGAGCCCGTGGGGTCGCGTGGCCGTCGGAGCCTCTGTCGACGTCCGCCCCGCGCACGGGCACGAGCCACACCGGCCGCCGCGCCCCCGGCCGCGCAGACCGCGCGGATCCGCGCCGACCGTGCCACCCGTACAACCCGAACTCCCGCCACACCCCGGCGGGGACGCTTCGCGTCCATCGTTCCCACACTGGCGAAAGGCGGCGAAGGTGCTGCGATTCATCGTCAGGCGTCTCCTTCAGCTGATCCCGACACTGGGCGGCCTGTCGATCCTGCTGTTCGTCTGGCTGCAACGGCTGCCGGGCGGACCCGAGTACGCCCTCCTCCCCGACGACGCGACCTCCGAACAACGAGCCCAGCTGCGGCGCTCCCTGGGCCTGGAAGAACCGATCACGGTCCAGTACCTGGCCTTCCTGCGCCGCATCCTCCAGGGAGACCTGGGCACCTCCCTCCAGACCGGCAGACCGGTCCTCGAGGAGTTCCTCACCCGCTTCCCGGCCACGTTCGAACTGGCCGTCACCGCGATGATCATCGCGACCGCGGTCGGCATCCCGCTCGGCTACCTGGCCGCGCGCAGGCGCGGTACCGTGCTGGACTTCGCCGCCGTCGGCGGCTCCCTCCTCGGTATCTGCACCCCGGTGTTCTTCCTCGCCTTCCTCCTGAAGGTCGTCTTCGCCGAGCGCCTGGGCTGGTTCCCGTCCGCGTTCCGGCTCTCCCCGGGCATCAACCGCACCGACCTCACCGGGTTCGCCGTCCTGGACGGGCTGCGGACCGGGGAGTTCGACGTGGTGGGGGACGCCCTCGCGCACCTGGTCCTCCCCGGGCTCGCCCTGGCCTCGATCCCGCTCGCGGTGATCGTCCGCATGACCCGCGCCAGCGTCCTGGAGGTGCTGGAGGAGGACTACGTCCGCACCGCCAACGCCAAGGGCCTGCACCGCAACACCGTGCGGACCCGCCACGTCATGCGCAACGCGATGCTCCCCGTGGTCACCTCCATCGGCCTGCTCACCGGAAGCCTGTTCGCCGGAGCGGTGCTCACGGAGAGCGTCTTCGCCTTCCCCGGGATCGGATCGTTCGTGTACGCGGCCACGCAGACCCGTGACTACCCGGTCCTCACCGGGTTCATCCTGCTCATCGCGACCATGTACGTGTTCATCAACCTCCTGGTGGACATCTCCTACAGCCTCCTCGACCCGAGAGTGCGGGCCCAGTGATGCCAACGACACCGAGCTCCCAGAACCCGGCCCGGGACGCGGACGCGTCGGACGCCAGGGGTCCGCTCCTCGGACGGAAGGCCGCCCGGATCGACCGCCTCGCCGAGCTCATGGGCGAACGCGACGAGAGCGGCCACGGCGCGGGGATCTGGCGCACCGCCTTCGCGCGCATGCGCCGCAGCCCCATGGCGATCACCGGGGCCGTCATCGTCGCGGTGTTCGTCGTGGTCGCCCTGCTCTCGCCGCTCATCGCCCCCTACTCGCCCACCTCGCAGGCCTGGGGCGACGAGGTGTTCCCGAACCAGAACATCTTCGTCGGGCCGCGCGGGGAGAACTGGCTGGGCCTGGACAACCTCGGCCGCGACCAGTTCTCCCGCATGGTCGTCGGCGCCCGCCAGACACTCATGGTCGGCGTGGTCGCCACCCTGGTCGGATTCGGCGTCGGCGCCGTACTGGGGGGCGCGGCCGGAGCCGCGTCCGTCCTCGGCGGGCGCTGGGGGCGCCAGCTCGACAACGCGGTGATGCGCGTCATCGACATGATGCTGGCGCTGCCCACGCTGCTCCTCGCGGTCACCGTCGCCGCCCTGGTCGGTCCGAGCCTCACCACGGTCATGATCGCCGTCGGCGTCGCCCAGATCCCGATCTTCGCCCGCCTCCTGCGCGGCGCGATGATCTCCCAGGGCAACCGCGACTACGTCCTGGCCGCGCGTGCGCTCGGCGTGCGCAAGCACAGGATCGCGCTCACGCACATCCTGCCGAACTCGCTGGGCCCGGTGATCGTGCAGTCCACCCTGACCCTGGCCACCGCCATCATCGACGCGGCGGCCCTGTCCTACCTGGGTCTGGGCAACCCCGACCCCGCCTTCCCCGAGTGGGGGACGATGCTCGCCGACGCCCAGCGATTCCTGTCCAGCGCCCCGCAGCTGGCCGTGTACCCGGCTCTGGGCATCATCGTCACCGCCCTGGGCTTCACCCTGCTGGGTGAGGCGATGCGGGAAGCGCTCGACCCGAAGCTGAGGAAGTGACCATGAGTTCCAGCACGCCGCTGTTGGCGGTGGACGAGCTGTCCGTGGTGTTCCGCGGGCGCGGTTCCGACTCCGACGAGGTGCGGGCCGTGGACGGGGTGTCCTTCACCCTGGAGGAGGGCCGGGTCACCGGCCTGGTCGGCGAGTCCGGCTGCGGCAAGAGCGTCACCTCCCTGGCCCTGATGGGCCTGCTCCCCGACCGGGGGGTGCGCGTCGGCGGCAGCGCCGTGATGCGGCTGCCCGACGGGGAGGCCGACCTCCTGAAGCTCCCGCAGAGGCGCATGCGCGACCTGCGCGGGTCCCAGCTGGCGATGATCTTCCAGGACCCGCTCAGCTCCCTCAACCCCGTGGTGCCGATCGGCCGCCAGGTCACCGAGATCCTCAGACGCCACCGGGGGCTGCGCGGATCGAAGGCCTCGAAGGAGGCCGCCGACCTGCTGTACCGGGTGGGCATCCCCGACCCCACGCGCAGGCTCCGCGAGTACCCCCACCAGCTGTCCGGCGGCATGCGCCAGCGGGCGCTGATCGCCATGGCGGTGGCCTGCCGTCCCCGGCTGATGATCGCGGACGAGCCCACCACCGCCCTGGACGTCACCATCCAGGCGCAGATCCTGGAGCTGCTCAAGGACCTGGTCACCGAGGAGGGCACCGCCCTGCTGATGATCACCCACGACCTGGGCGTCGTCGCGGGCCTGTGCGACGACATCAACGTCCTCTACGCGGGGCGGGCGGTGGAGACGGCCCAGCGCGCGCCGCTGTTCGCCGACCCGACCCATCCCTACACCGTCGGCCTGCTGGGCTCCATCCCCCGGCTGGACGCTCCGCGGGGAGAGGCGCTCACCCCCATCCGGGGCTCGGTCAACGACAACATCGCCTGGACGGACGGGTGCGCGTTCGCGCCCCGGTGCGACCACTACACGTCGGAGTGCCTCCAGGGGCCGCCGAAGCTGGTCACGGTGGGCGGGGAGGCCGGGGCCGGCCCGGCCGACGGGGCCGGTGACCGGGCCGCGACGGGCAACGCCGTCGCGGCGCACGCCCACCGGTGCGTGAACCCCGTCCAGCACGCGGACGTGGTGGACCGGACGGTACTGGAGAGCCCGGCCGTGGTCGGAGACGACGAGGAGGCGCAGGGATGAGCCTGCTGCGGATCAACGACCTCAAGGTGCACTTCCCGATCAGACGGGGGGTTCTCTTCGACCGCACGATCGGCCACGTCCGCGCGGTCGACGGCGTCAGCCTGGAGATCCAGGAGGGCCAGACCTACGGCCTGGTGGGAGAGTCCGGCTGCGGCAAGACCACGCTGGGCCGCGCCGTGCTGCGGCTGGTGGACGTCACCGAGGGGGAGGTGCTGTTCGGCGGGCGCGACCTGGCCGGACTGGACACCGAGTCGATGCGCCGTGAGCGCCGGAACCTCCAGATGGTGTTCCAGGACCCGCTGGGCAGCCTCAACCCCCGGCAGAACATCGGGTCCATCCTCCTGGAGGGCCTGCAGACCCACGGGATCGGCGGGCCGGAGGACGGCGGCGAGGGGGCGGGGGAGTCCCGTTCCGAGCGGCGCAGACTGGTCCTGGAGGACCAGCACCGCCGGGTCGTGGACGCCCTGGAGAGGGTGGGCCTGTCCTCGAAGGCGCTCACCCGGTACCCGCACGAGTTCTCCGGCGGCCAGCGGCAGCGCATCGGGATCGCCCGGGCGCTGGTGCTCGAACCCGACCTCATCATCTGCGACGAGCCGGTGTCCGCGCTGGACGTGTCGATCCAGGCGCAGGTCCTCAACCTGCTGGAGAGCCTCCAGAAGGAGCTCGGGCTCACCTACCTCGTGATCGCCCACGACCTGGCGGTGGTCCGCCACGTGAGCGACGTGGTGGGGGTGATGTACCTGGGGGCGCTGGTGGAGGAGGCGTCCAGCGACGAGCTGTACGAGACGCCGATGCACCCGTACACGCGGTCGCTGATGTCGGCGGTGCCTGTGCCGGACCCCGAGGTGGAGGACGCCCGCGAGCGCATCCTGCTCGCCGGGGACCTGCCCTCGCCCGCGAACCCGCCGGCGGGCTGCCGCTTCCACACCCGCTGCCCGTGGCGCCAGGAGGAGCTGTGCGGCACCGAGCGCCCCGAGCTGCGTCCGGTGCGGGGCGCGGCCGAGGGCAGCACCCACCGGGTGGCCTGCCACTACGCGGAGCAGATCCTGTCGGGGGAGATCAGGCCCGACGAGAAACTGGCGGAGCGCATCGTGCACGGCGCGGGCTGAGCCGTCCGGCACGCCCCGGAACCATCGGGGCGCCACGGGACAGGGAACCAGGGCGGTCGCCCGGTCGGAGGACCGGGCGACCGCCCTGTCCCCCGCCCGGCTCCGGTACGGGGCCGCACCCGTGACGGGGACGCGCACCGGCACGCGGAGCGGGCGCCGCGGGGACCGCCGGAGGGCGGGGGAGCGGTGCGGCGACGGCCTCCCCGGAGACGGGGGCGCCGACGGGGACCATGACAGTTGTCATCCCCGATCCGCCGGATCCTCACGGCGCGCGGGTGACAGCCGCGTCTACTCCGGTTCGGGCGGGCGCGACAGCCTTGGGGTATGACCTCCGTCGACTCCCCGACCCAGACCCACGGTTCCCCTCCCGGCCCCGGGAGGAGGCGTGGGGAGCGCTCGCCCTCCGCCCCCGGCCGCGTGTGGCTCGCCGCCCTCGTCGTCGGCGCGGCGGTCGCCGTCCCCGCCCACCTGTTCGCTCCACTGGCCCCTCCGCCCACCGCCGTCCTCGAGGGCGACGCGGACCTCCTCGCCGACGTGGAGGCCCTGGTCGACCCGGTGACGGTCCAGGGCGTCAGCGTCGCCCGCTTCCCGGTGGACGACCCCGGCGCGGTCGAGTGGGTGCGCGGAGGCACCGCCGACGGCTCCGTGCCGGTCGACGGGAACACCCCCTTCGAGACCGCGTCCGTCTTCAAGACGGTCACCGCCATGACCTTCGCCGACATGGTGGAGAAGGGGGAGACCTCACCGGACCGGACCCTGGGGGAGATCTTCCCCGGCCTCGACTTCGCGGACCCCGGGACCGCCTCCGCCACCCTGGAGGACCTGGCGACCCACCACTCCGGGCTGCCCACGGCGCCCGCCACCGACCCCCTGCGCCACTACGTCCTGCCGTCCCTGGCCTTCTCGGACGCCTACGGGTGGAGCCCGCACCCCCTGGAGGCCCTGGCCGTCACCCCCGCGAACACCAGGGGCGAGTACGAGTACTCCAACCTGGGATTCGCCGTGCTCGGCGCGGCGCTCGCGGCGGAGAGCGGCACACCCTACGGCGAGCTGGTCCGGGAGCGGATCCTCGACCCCCTGGGCATGGACGACACCGTGATCGTCGAGGGCGGGGTCCCCGAGGGCGGCGCGGCCCCGCACATCACCCCGGGCGGGACCGTGCAGCCCTGGCACAACACCGACTACGCCCCCGCCGGGATCACCACGTGGAGCACCACCGCCGATCTGGTCCGCTTCCTGCAGGCCGTCTCCGGGGGGACCGCGCCGGGCCTGGCCGCGCTGGACCCCGTGCACGAGGACGTGTCCCTCCCCGGGGCGCCGGAGGACGCCGAGGGCGGGTTCGGCCGCTTCACCCAGGGCCTCGCCTGGTTCACCGTCGACGTCCCCGGCCACGGCCCGGTGACCATGCACACCGGCGGCAGCCTGGGCTCGGCCACCATCGCCGCGTTCGACGACGGCCACGCGGTCGTGGTGATGGCCAACTCCCGCACCCTGGACTCGGTGGGCCTGGGCACGGAGCTGCTGAAGGACGACCCGCAGCCCCTGCCGGGCAACCCGGACTGGCTTGCCGCGTTCGGCCTCGTGACGACTCTGATGATGGTGGTGGTCCCGCCCGTGCTCCTGGTCTCCCTCATGCTGCGGCGCCGAACCCTGATCACGCAGCGCCTGCTGGACAGGCTGAGGATCGTCTCCCTGTCCCTGGGCTCCCTGACCTGGCTGGTCACGGGCCTGCGCTGGGGCGACTGGCAGACCACGCCCATGGTTCTGTGGGCCCTCGCCGCCGGACTCGTGGCCGCGGGCCTCACCGTGGGCGCCTGGCACTTCCGCCGGGTGCCCGCCGAGGCGGGGCGGTGGCGCCGGCTGCACGTGTCGGTGTTCGCCCTCTCGGTGGTCTTCTCCCTGACCCTGGGCTCCCTGATGGTCTGGAGCATGGCCATCGCGGCCTGAGCTCCCGTCGGACGGGCCCGGCGGTGCGGGCGGGCCCCGCACCGCACAGCCGGGCCCGTGGCCGCGCGCCGAGACGCACATCTCCCCGGCGCCCGCCGGGAGAGACCGGCCGTGAGGGGAAGGATGGGGGTATGAGGACTCCACCGGACACCGCCGCGGCCCCCGGGACGTTCCTGTTCGACCGCGACTGCGGGTTCTGCCAGCGCGCCGTCTCCTTCGCCCGGGACCGGGTGCGCGCACGCAGCCGTTTCGTGGCCTGGCAGGACGCGGACCTGGACGCGTTCGGGCTCACCCCGGACCAGGCCGACGAGGCCGCCTGGCTCGTCTACGCGGACGGGCGCCGCTTCCGCGGGGGCGATGCGGTCGCCGAGGTCCTGGTCCACGGGCGGCCCCTCACCCGGCCGGTGGGGCGGATGATGCGCCTGCCCCTGCTGCGCGCGGTCAACCGGTTCGTCTACCGCAGGGTGGCCGCCAACCGCCACCGGCTGCCCGGCGGCACCGCCGCCTGCGCACTCGACTCCCGGCCGGGCCCTGCCTGACCCCGGCCGGGGTCAGGCCGCCCGCAGGGTCCGGCAGGCCTCCAGCAGGTGCTCGCGCAGCTCCGCGCCGCGTTCGGCGAAGTCCCGCTGCGCCTCCATGTACGCGGCCTTGCCCTCGGCCGTCTCGATGCACACGGGCTCGTACCCCAGGTCCGCGAGGTCGTACGGGGACGCGCGCATGTCCAGGGTGCGGATCTCCCGGGAGAGCTCGAAGCAGTCCACCACGAGTTCCGACGGCATCGCGGGGGACAGCTTGTACGCCCACTTGTACAGGTCCATGTTGGCGTGCAGGCAGCCCGGCTGGTCCAGCTCCGACTGCCGTTCACGGCTCGGCCGGAGGGTGTTGAGCGGGCGCGCGGGCTCGGTGAAGAACCGGAACGCGTCGAAGTGGGAGCACTGGATCCGGTGCGACTCCACGACGCGGTCGGTGCCCTCGTGGCCGAGTCGCAGAGGCACCTGGCCGTGGCGCACCCGGCCGCTGCGGTAGACCATCGCCCACTCGTGCAGACCGAAGCAGCCCAGGTGGGCGGGGCGCGAGGCGACCGACGACAGGAGCCCCTCGACGAAGCCCAGCACGGGCCGCGCCGCCAGGAACGCCCCGGCGTCGACGCCGACGGCCCCGCCGGGCAGTTCGGTGTAGAACCGCTCCGAGAGGCGGGCGCGCGCCCCCTCGCCCAGCAGCGCCGTCCCGGCGCCCGGGTGCCAGCGCCGCAGCTGGGAGGGCTTGAGGTTGTAGTAGGTGAACAGGAAGTCCTCCACCGGGTGGGGCACGCCCTCACGGCGACGCTCCAGGTGGTCGGCGACCAGCGCGTCCACGCGCTGTTCGTGCCGCTCGGCGCGCTCGCGCCACTCCGTCTCGGCGAGGGCGGTCGGCGCCCCGGTACTCGTTCCCGTCACGGCCCCAGGGTACGCGGGCGCGGTGAGCGCCCCCGCGCTCCCCGGACCCGGCCGCGGGGTCTCAGGCCGCGCCGTCCGGGTGACCGCCGCTCCGACGACACCCGCCCGCGCCGGTCCGGGGCCCGGAGCACCGCGGCCCGACCGGGGCCCACCCGGACGTCCGGCCCTCAGCCCGCGGATCCGGCCTTGACGAGCGGTGCGTCCCGCGCGATCTCGCGGAACCCGACGCCGTGGTACAGCCCGCGCGCCTTGGGGTACCCCGGCGCGCCCAGGCAGGCGACCGTCGCATGGGCGGCCCCGGCCGCCCGCGCCAGCCGCATGCCGTGCAGGAGCACGGCCCGTCCCAGCCCCAGCCGCCGGTAGCCCGGATGCGTTCCGACCGGCTCGAACTCGGCGGTCCTGTTCGCTTCGTCGAGCCACATGATCGCCGAGGACGCCATCGTCCCGTCCGGCGCCTCGACCAGGAGGTGCAGGTCGCCGCGGTACCCCGCCGCCCGCCGGACGCCTTGGTAGGCCTCGGCCGTGTACGCCGAGGGGGCCCAGACGTCCAGATGGGCCCGGACAGCGGCCTCCGGGCCGGCCTCGTCGGCGGTGACGAACCGGAACCCGTCCGGCAGCGACGGCGGTTCCACGTCGGTGAGGTCCCGCTCGTTGAGCTGGGTCCAGGAGCCGGTGTCGCCGAGGGAGGCCGGGTCGGTCCCGTAGCCGTGCGCGGACCACCGCTCCAGGGCGAACACGTCGGCGGCGCTCGGCACCACCGTGCGTTCGAGGCCCGACGCCGTGGCGTCGTACCAGCCGATCACCTCGTCGACGAGCCCGGCGTGGTCGGGATGGACCTGGTATACCAGGCCGGCGCCGGTGACGTCCCTCTCCGACCCGTCGCTCAGCCTCACCCGGTACGGCAGACGGGCCCATCCCCACGCCACCAGGTCCCCGTGGGAGAACCACAGTCGGCGCGGCCGGCCCGCGCCGTCGCCGGCCTGTCCCCTGCCCCAGTTCCAGGCGAGCCCGCCGAACGACGCGTCGCTGTTCACCAGGTCCGGGCGGATGGCGGTGACCCGCTGCGCCAGGCCCTGCATCAGCTGCACGTCCGCGGCGGTCACAGGCTCCGTGTTCGTCATGCGTATGACTGTGCCAGGACGCCTCGAGGCCGTCGAACCCTTTTCCGGCGCCGCCGACCGCGGCGGTCGCGGTACGGCGCACGGACCGGCGCCCCGGACCGCCCGGCCTCGGGACGGGGCCGGGCCGCCGGTCCGGGACCGGGCTCAGTTGGACTGCTGGACGGGCAGGTGGCGGCCCAGGTAGCCGATGTAGACGCGGTTGGTCGTGCCCGGCCCCAGGTCGGGGTAGAAGTACAGACGCGGGCAGATCCCGTACTCGATGTCCAGCTTGATGTGGGCGTACATCGGGACGCGCCCGCCGGGCTCGACCTCCTCGGGCACGCGGAACAGGCGCTTGTCGTTGAGCTTGCCCCTGTTGCGCACGTAGTCCGACTCCTGGGATGCCAGCCGCTTGACCGGGATCACCTGGTAGCCGTCGGGCGTCTCCTTCAGGTACGAGTGGAACCCCAGGCCGCTGCCCGGGTTGTCGAACTGGTAGCGCGCGTAGTCGTTCAGGGCCATCAGGGCCTCCCACGCGCGGGTGACCCACAGGGACTCCTTGCGGCTGTCGGACAGCTCGTACACCGTCTGGGCCTCGATGGTGAAGAACAGGTGAGGCAGAGCCGACCCGTCGGTGACACGCTCCAGGAGCTCGCGTACGCTCCGGGGCGGTCGGCGCCGGGGGTCGCTCGGGGCGGGGGCCGCGGCCAGCCGGAACTGCCCCGCCTCGCGGGCCCGGTCCCGCAGCCACCGGACCTCGTAGACGGCGGACCGCGCGTGGTCCCGCGCGCTGTCGAGCTCTTCGGCCAGGTCGGCCGTCTCGGCCAGGAGGCCCTGGCGCTCCTCCGACAGCTCGGAGACCCGGGAGCTGAGACGTGTGACCTCCTCCTTCAGGCGCAGGACCTGCTGTTCCTGGGCCTCGCGTTCCTGCTCCGAGGCCAGGTCGAGGGCGCCGGCGGCCTCGGGCGCCGCCCGGTGGACGATGGCGGCCCTGCCGGTCGCGGACCGGACGCCGCCGGCCGCCGGCCCCGCGGCGGCGGAGCGGGCGGACGCGCGCAGGTCGTCGGTCTCCTCGGCGAGGAGTGCGTCGACCGCGAGGAGGGGGTCGGGGAGGCTGACGTCGAGGGCGTTGTCGCGTACACGGCGCGACAGCGCGGCGCCCACCCAGTTGCGGATGCGTTCGCCGTCGCGTGCGGTGTCGAGCGTGGCCGGGCTCATCCGGGGGTGGCGGGGGGCGTCGTCGCCGTCGAGCAGGTCCACTCCGGGTAAGAACGTCCGCACGCCGCCGGGCGGGACGTCCAGCCCGCGGGGGAGGAGGGAGGCGACGCGTTCCAGGGCGGCGGCGTCGAGCACGTAGCCGGCGCACATGCCGGTGCAGCGGGCCAGGGCGCCGGCCATGGCGTCGCGCCAGTCGGCGACGGTGACGTCCCGGGGCGCCCCGGTCGCCACCACCGCCATGCGTCTGCCGGGGTCGCTGATAGCCGACACCAGGGTGTCCATGAGGGCGTCGTCGCGACCGCGCACGATCAGGGGCGCGGGGGGCAGGGGGTGACCGCCGTCGTGGGCGTTCACCGAGTCGAGGAGCATGCGGGCGGCCTCGGGGGGCATGACGTCCAGTCGGGGCGGCTCGGCTCCGGCCCGCTCGCCGGCGGCGGGGGCGACGGCCATGTCGATCCACACGTACCGCCACGGGGACAGTTCGGGGTCGACGACGGCGGTGGCGACGGTCCGCCACAGCCCGTCGGGCTTGTCGGACTCGGTGGTGAGGCGGAGGAAGCGGAGCCCCTCGTCGGCGTTGTCGTGGCGGACCACGATGGCACGGGAGCGGTTGCTGAGGTCGTGGTGCCCCGAAGCCGAGAAGTCCACCCGCGCGCCCGAGTTGCCGCGTTTGCTCAGCCAGCGTGACAGGACCGTCGAGGTGACGTCGATGAGGTCGCCATCGTGCTCAGGGACGGCGACGAGCGTGCGGTAGACAAGTGGCAATGAGCACTCCCGGGCTCCCGTCGGCGGCGGCGGACCCGAGGGTTCGACCGAAAACGCTGGCAGAGCCCTCCTTCCCACTCTGGACGAAGGAATCCTCCCGCGCTAGTCAGTTCGCCAAAGATCCCTTGACCGCCGCCCGATATTCCCAGGAGGCTCAACTCGCCCCACCAGTGCACCTCACAGCACGTGTGCGCCACAGTGGCCAAGATCCGGACGCGGGTTGGCAAACATGGACAAAGCGTTCGGCGAGACCCGGGCGCTAGCGTCACGGACATGTCCACGCACCCGTTCTGGCTGGCCGGCACCGCCGCGACCGGCGACACCGAGATCACCGTCGTCAATCCCTACACCGGCGAGTCCGTCGGCGCGGTCTCCGTGCCCACCGCCGGGCAGATCGAGGAGGCCGTCGCCGCGGCGCACGCGGTCGCGGCCGAGGCCGCCGCGCTGCCCGCGCACGTGCGGGCCGACGCCCTCGCGCACATCTCCCGGCGTATCGGTGAACGAGCCGAGGAGATCGCCCGGACGATCACCGTCGAGAGCGGCAAACCCCTCAAGTGGGCCCGCGCCGAGGCGGGCCGCGCCGTGTCCGTCTTCCGATGGGCCGCCGAGGAGGCCCGCCGTGACAGCGGCGAGCTCCAGCGGCTGGACACCGACCCCGGCGGCGTCGGGCGGATGGCCGTGATCCGTCGCGTCCCCAAGGGGCCGGTCCTGGGCATCTCCCCGTTCAACTTCCCGCTCAACCTGGTCGCCCACAAGGTCGCCCCGGCCCTCGCCGTGGGCGCGCCCGTCATCCTCAAGCCCGCTCCGGCGACACCGGTGACGGCCCTGATCCTGGGCGAGATCGTCGCGGAGACCGACCTGCCCGGCGGCATGCTCTCCGTCCTGCCCATGCCCAACGACAGCGCGGCGCCGCTGATCACCGACGAGCGGCTCCCCGTGATCTCCTTCACCGGCGGCGCCTTCGGCTGGGAGCTGCCCCGGCTCGCTCCGCGCAAGCACGTCACCCTGGAACTGGGCGGCAACGCCGCCGCGGTGGTCCTCGCCGACGCGGACCTGGAGTGGGCGGCGCAGCGGGTCGCGCTGTTCGGCAACAACCAGGCCGGACAGGTGTGCATCGGCGTGCAGCGCGTGATCGTGGCGGACGCCGTCCACGACGAGTTCGTGTCGCGCCTGGTCGAATGCGTGGAGGCCCTGGGCGTGGGCGACCCCGCCGACCCGGCCACCGATGTGGGCCCGCTCGTGAACGAGGCGTCCGCGGAGCGCGTGGCCGCCTGGATCGACGAGGCCGTCGCCGACGGCGCCACACTGCTCACCGGCGGCACGCGGGACGGCGTGACGGTCGCCCCGACCGTGCTCGCGGACGCGCCCGCGGACTCGAAGGTCGTACGCCAGGAGGTGTTCGGCCCGGTGCTGGTCGTCCAGCGGGTGGCCGACACGGACGCCGCGTTCGCGGCGGTCAACGAGAGCGACTTCGGCCTCCAGGCCGGGGTGTTCACCCGCGACCTGCCCACCGCGTTCCGGGCCCACCGGGAACTGGAGGTCGGCGGCGTGGTGATCGGCGACGTCCCCACCTTCCGTGCCGACCAGATGCCCTACGGCGGGGTCAAGCAGTCGGGAGTGGGCAAGGAGGGCGTGCGCGCCGCCATGACGGACCTGACCTACGAGCGGGTCCTGGTGCTCACCGGCATCGACCTGTAGCGGGAGCGGGCGCCGCCCGGGAGGCGGCGCCCGGCCCGTCCGGTCGTCCCGGCGGGTCCTGGGCCGCGTTCCGCGGATCGTTCCGGGCTCGCGTCCCCGGGCTGCCTCTCGCCGCGCCGACTGCGCTCGGACAGCCGAACCCGGGCTGACCCGCGCTACCCGTCTTGCGAGAGATGGCCTGGAAGCCGCTCGCGTCGATCGGCGCAAGCGCCGAGTCAACCGAAAGCATCCACGGAACACGCCTTAGAGACCCGAGGCGTGGTTGTACAGCTTGCGGGCCTCCGCGCCCAGGCGGGGGCCGTACTGGGTGCTGCGGTCGTTGGCGTACTTGAAGCTGACCACCGAGGAGATCGTGCCCTGGCCGGTCCCGGTGTCGAAGCCCGTGAACCAGGGGCCGCCGCTGGAGCCCTGCGTCATCCTGCACCGCACACCGTTGGCGGTGGTGCCGCCGGTGTCGGCCTTGGTGCGGCCCGAACAGTAGTGCAGGTCCTCGCCGTCGAAGGGCGAGGCCGCCGGGTACCCGAACGCGTACACCTGCACGCCGTCGCGCACCCTCTCCTCGGTCCAGGTGTTGAACGCGATCCGCTGGGCCCCGACCTTGTCCTGGACGGCGGTCCCGCCGTCGGAGTTCAGCACCACCATGGCGAAGTCGTAGCTGTCGTCGGCGTCGCGCGACCACTGGGGCGCGACGAGCATGTCGCGTGCGGTGAACCTGCCGTACGGGTCCGTCCCGGCGTCGTGGCCCGGCACGAAGGTCCAGTTGCGCGCCCACGAGCCCGTGCCGTCCTTGGCGCAGTGTCCGGCGGTGACCACGGTGCTCTTGTTGGCGGAGTTCACGACCGACGCCGAGCACGTGAAGTCGCGGCCGTCCATGGTCAGGTAGACCTTGCCGGTGGTCTTCGTGACCAGGCCGCCGGCGCCCCAGACGTCGCCCCGGCTGTCGGCCCGCGGCGACGCCTGGCGGTCGACGCCGTCCTGGGCGGCCGCGGCCCGGGGCGGTCGGAGGGCTCCCACCAGCATGCTGGTGATGGGCTGGGCCGCCGCCATCCGCTCCGCGGTCCAGTAGTCGAGGACGGCCTGGTTCTGCGTGCCGGTGACGGCACCCGACTGGTGCGAGACCCCGTCCACGCGCGACAGCGCCTCACCGCTCGCCTGGGCCGGAACCGCGTGTTGCGGCATCCGGTCGGCCTGGGTGACGGCGGAGGCCGGCGCGGGAAGTCTCTCGATCAGGGCTATTCCCCCCAGGGCGACCGCGAGAGCGGCCAGGGGAGCGAGGATCTTGTGTGAGGTGGACGAGGTCATGCCCACGATCCTTGCACACTTTGTGTAACTTCATAGCTACTTTTAGTTTGTGTCGTGGGTCCGTTGGGCAGGTGGGACCGCCCCCGGCCCGGGGGCGCCGGAGGCGGTCGGAGGGTGGCGGGGCGCCGCGGGAGCGGCGCCGCTCCCGCCGCCGGTCAGGCGAGCGGCACCGTGACCTGCGTCGGGCTGCCCTCGGGGGACGTCACGTCCACCCGGTCGCCGACGGCGCTCTCGCTCGTGTAGCGCGCGTCCCTGCTGTCCACCACGACGGCCAGGCGGTGGCCGGCCGGGACGTCCCAGACGACCGGCTCCAGTTCGGTGGTCACCGTCACCGGCTCACCCGGGGCGGCGTCGCGCAGGGTGTGGGGCGTGTGGGAGAGGAGCGCGCCGGTCCCGTTCCCGTTGACGGCGTACAGGTAGACGAAGACCGACTGGTCCTCCGCGGTCGGCGTGAACGTGAACGTCGCCTCGGGGGTCCCCGCCACGCGCACCCCGTCGGGGTAGGCGGGGCTGGTCCACACGGCCGCCCGGTAGCGGTCCACCGTCGGCAGGAGGACCCCCGTCGGGATGTCGAAGAACTGCTGGAGCGCGCCGGACAGCATCACCGTGCCGCTCTCCGCGGGTGTGCCGACCCCGGTCCGGAAGCGGTAGTCCCAACCCGTCGACGGCTCGGACTCCATGGCGCCGCTGCTCTGCCAGCGGAACCAGTCGGTGCTCGGCTTCGCCAGGTAGTACCGGTCGGCGTCCCCGGTCACCGAGGGCCAGTCGGCGTGGGAGGTCCACCCGCCGCCCCCGTTGTTGGGCCTGACGTGGACGGGGCCGTCCGCGTCCACCTCGCTCTCCTCTCCCTTGAGGTGGTGGTCGAACCAGTCGCCCAGGGACTCCCACACCTCGTTGGGAAGGCCGAGTGCGCCGAACGCCTCCTGGGTGGCGTGGTCGCCCGGGGTGAGCATCAGGCGCTTGGGCCCCTCCAGCTCCTCGTAGAAGTCGGTGACGTGGCTGACGGGGAAGATGCCGTCGTTCCAGGCGTGCGCCATCATCACGGCCGTGCCGTTGGCGTTGAGCGCGTCGACCTTGGTGGCGGCGGAGCGGTCCGGGGCCAGGTCCAGGGCCGGCTGGATGTTGCCGCGCCGGTACTCCTCCCCCATCTCCGTGAGGTCCTCGCCGGGGCGGCCCGTGAGGCCGCCCGCCAGAAGGAGCAGTTCGGCCGCCTGCCTGTTGACGGTCCGGTCGGGGTACAGGGACGCGGCCAGGTCGGCCCATCCGCTCAGGGACGCCACGGCTCCGACCCGGTCGTCCTCGGCGGCGGTCAGGAGGCTGATGCCGCCGCCGTAGGAGATGCCGGCCATGCCGATGCGGTCCGGGTCGGCCTCGGTGTTCTCCAGGGCCCAGTCGATGACCGCGCCTGCGTCGGCCCGGTCGTCGGGGCCGGCGACCTCGATCCGGCCGCCGGAGTCCCAGAAGCCCCGCGAGGTGTAGGCGACGACCTGGTAGCCGGACTCCATGGCGAGCCTGGCCGCGGCTCCGACGTAGATGATGTGGGGCGTGCCCCAGGCCGAGGGCATGACGAGCAGCGGCCGGGGCCCCTCGACGCCGGTCGGGGTGATGACCTTGGCGCTCAGCTCGGTGCCGTCGTGACTGACGATCGTCTCGTAGCTGACGGAGGCGCCGACGGCGGCGGAGGCGGGGGCGGGGTGGAGGACGGTGGCGGCGAGCGCCGCCGCGAACGCGCAGGACAACAGGCGGGTGAGTCCTCGCGCGGCGGGCCGGGGCGGCGGGCCGTCCTCCGGGGACGCGGAGCGGGGTGTGCTTCTCACAGGGCGCATGCGGGGGACCTCGGGGGTGAGGGGGTCAGGGGGCCGATGGGTCGTCGCGCCGTCTCGCCATCGGGAGGCCGGTGTCCGTGGGTGCCGACGGGGGATCGGCGGCTCACGTAACCGTGGAGTAACTTACTCACGAGTAAAGTTAGGGCAATCGACACTGGTTGTAAAGACCCGGTGACTCCGGGGTCGTACCGGCCGGGTGCCGACGCGTGCGGGGCCGTGCCGGGACGGACCGCGACTGTCGGAGGACGCCCGCCTCCGGCCCGCCGCCTCCGGCCCGGCCGGCCCTCTCCCGGGCAGGTCTCCGGCGACTCCGCGGAACGGGGGCCCGCGCCGGGTGCCGACGAGTGCAGGATCGCGGCCCTCCCCGCAGACCGGTAGGTTCCTCGCATGTCGGACCGCAGCCTGATCCTCGACCTCCTCCGCCGGGCCTCGGACGCCCTCCTCGTCGAGCCCGGACCGGGCCCCGGGTTCGACCCGGGGAGCAAGCCCGGACGGGACTCGGCGGTCGAGTTGCGGGAGGCGGTGGTCGACCGGCACCTGGACGGACTGCGGTCGGCGCTGACGCGCGAGGACCTCGGGGAGCCCGCGATCGCCGTCCTGCTCGAACTGCTCCACGGAGCCGGGGCTCTCCGGGCGGAGGACCTCGCACCGTTCGCCCGCACCTGGCGCACACGCCTGTTCGTGAAGCCCGACCCCTACACGAGCGCGGCGCCGGCGGTGGTGACCTACGCGGCGGCCCTCGCCGCGTCGGGGGACGGCGCCGGCGGGAAGGTCGCCGACTCCGTGGCGCGCGACACACGCGTGTGGTCCCTGCCCGTTCGCCACCTCATGCGGGGGGCGCTGTCCCGCGGCCGGGACGCCGACCTCGCCGCCGAGGCCGAACTCGTCCCTCCCGCCCACGGAGGCGGACAGCACAGGGGCAAGGGGGGTCAGGCCGCCGCGCACGCGCTGTGCCTGGTACGGGCACGGCTCCGGGGGATCACACCAGTGGAGGCCGCCTGCGCGTCGCTCACCGAGGCGCCCGAGCGGCCGCCGTACGTGCGGCGCGGGTTCGCCGCGGCCGCCGTCGCCCTGGAGAGCGGCGGTTCGGGCCTGTGGGCGCACCACTTCCGGACCGCCTCCGTGCGTGCCCTGGACGCGGCGTTGCGCGTCGCGGACGACGGGAGCCTCCCGGTGGAGGCGCGCCGCAGGGTCCTGGCCCTCGCCGACGAGTCGACGGTCCCGGACCATCCCCGGCACGCGCGCCCCATCCGGGTCGGGGACGCCGAGGCGGACCGGCTGCGCGCGGTCCGGAGCGGGGTCGGGGCGCGGCTGGACGCGCTGACACAGGTCGGCGGGGGCCCCGGGAGCTGACGGGTCCGCGTCCGCGCGCGCCGTCACGCCCGACGCCCCGGACCGTTCGGACCAGCCGGTCCCCGGTTGTCCACAGGGGTCCGGCGGAGGTCCGCCGGGTGCGGGACAATGGGGCCGTGCGAGAAGAACAGCAGCGAACAGTAGTGATCCTCGGCTCCACCGGCTCGATCGGGACCCAGGCCGTCGACATCGTCCAGCGCAACCCCGACCGCTTCAGAGTGGTGGGCCTCGCGGCGGGCGGCGGCAGGGCGGACCTGCTGGCCAAGCAGGCGGCCGAGCTGGACGTGCCGCTGGTCGCGGTCGCCGACCCCGCGAGAGCCGCCGAGATCGCGCGCTCCCTCGCCGAGCACGGCAGCGGGGCCACCGTCCTCACCGGCGCAGAGGGCGTGGCCGAGCTGGCGGGGAGCCCCTGCGACGTCGTGCTCAACGGCATCACGGGCGCCCTGGGCCTGGAGTCGACCCTGGCGGCCCTGCGCGCGGGGACCACCCTCGCACTGGCCAACAAGGAGTCCCTCATCATCGGCGGGCCGCTCGTGCGCGACCTCGCCAGGCCCGGACAGATCGTCCCGGTCGACTCCGAGCACTTCGCCATCGCCCAGTGCTTCCCCTACCTGCCCGAGGGCGAGCTCGCCAGCCCGGCGCAGGGCCACGTGCACGCCCGCCGCGACGAGGTCAGCCGCCTGGTCGTCACCGCCAGCGGGGGCCCCTTCCGGGGCCGCGACCGCGACGGGCTGGCCCACGTCACCCCGGCCGAGGCGCTCGACCACCCCACCTGGAGCATGGGTCCGGTCATCACCGTGAACTCCGCCACCCTGGTCAACAAGGGGCTGGAGGTCATCGAGGCCAGCCTGCTGTTCGACATGCCCTTCGACAGGATCGACGTCGTCGTGCACCCGCAGTCCATCGTCCACTCGATGGTCGAGTACGTGGACGGATCCACCATCGCCAAGGCCAGTCCGCCCAGCATGATGATCCCCATCGCCTACGGGCTCGGCGCGCCCGACCGGGTCCCCGGCGCCGCCCCCGGCATGGACTGGACCCGGGCCCAGGCCTGGACGTTCGAGCCGCTGGACCACGAGGCCTTCCCCGCCGTCCGGCTCGCCTGCGAGGTCGGTGCGGCGGGCGGGACCGCCCCCGCCGTCTACAACGCGGCCAACGAGGAGGCCGTCGACGCCTTCCTGCGCGGAAACCTCGCGTTCCCGTCCATCATGGACACCGTCTCCCGGGTAGTCTCGGAGCACCAGCGAACGGACCGCCCCGGGGGAGCGTCACACCAGAGCGTGGGACTCAGCCTGGACGACGTGTACGCCGCCGACACCTGGGCCCGCACACGTGCGCGCGAGCTCCTCGCGCGCCAGGCCTGACACCGCCTAGAGGAGAGTTGCATGGTCGCCCTGATGACCGTGGTCGGGATCGTCCTGTTCGTCTTCGGGTTGTTGTTCTCGATCGCCTGGCACGAGCTGGGCCACCTCTCCACCGCCAAGATGTTCGGGATCAAGTGCACCGAGTACATGGTGGGCTTCGGCAGGACGCTGTGGTCCTTCCGGCGGGGTGACACCGAGTACGGGATCAAGGCGGTGCCGCTGGGCGGCTTCGTGCGCATGGTCGGCATGCTCCCGCCGGCCCGCCGGACCGCCGACGACAGCCCGCGCAGGCTGTCCCGCTGGCGGGCCATGGCCGAGGACGCCCGCGAGGCCTCCTACGTCGAGCTCTCCCCCGAGGACCAGGACCGGCAGTTCTACCAGCGGGCGCCGTGGAAGCGGCTCATCGTGATGTTCGCCGGCCCCGCCATGAACGTGATCCTCGCCGCGATCCTGCTCGCGGTGCTGTTCATGGGCATCGGCGTCCCCAGGAGCACCACCGAGATCGGGCTCGTCAACGAGTGCATGGTGCCGGTCGGCAGCTCCATCACCGACTGCACCGACGTGCCGCCCACCCCGGCCGCCGAGGCCGGCATACTGCCCGGCGACGTCATCGTCTCCGTCGGGGGCGAGTCCACCCCGGACTGGAACACCGCCAACCGGCAGATCCGCGAGTCCCTCGGCAGCACCGAGGTCGTGGTCGAGCGCGACGGCGAGCGCCTCCCGCTCGACGTCGACGTCGTCGAGAACGAGCTCCCGGCCCGCGACGCCGAGGGCGAGATCCTCTACGAGACCGACGCCGACGGCGAACCCGTGTACGACGACGAGGGCTACCGCGTCTACCGGACCGAGACCGTGGGCTTCCTCGGCATCGTCTTCGCCCAGGAGCGCGCCCCGCTCACCGTCGGTGAGTCCGCCGCCGAGATGGGCTCCATGATGGTCGGCGTGGGCGAGGCGCTCATCGCCCTGCCCAGCAAGGTCCCGGAGGTGTTCGGCGCCGCGTTCCTGGGCGAGGAGCGCAACCAGGACTCCCCGGTGGGCATCGTCGGCATCTCGCGTATCGGCGGCGAGATCATGGCCCAGGGCCTGCCCGTCGCGGACACCGCGGCGATCATGCTCCAGATCCTGGCCGGCGTGAACCTGTTCCTGTTCGCCTTCAACATGCTGCCGATCCTGCCGCTGGACGGCGGCCACATGGCCGGGGCCCTGTGGGAGTGGCTCAAGCGCGGCTGGGCCAAGCTGTTCCGCCGCCCCGAGCCCGCACCGGTGGACGTGGCGATGCTGACTCCGGTCGCCTACGTCGTGGTGGCGTGCTTCCTGGTGTTCAGCGTGGTCCTGCTCGTCGCCGACCTGTTCAACCCGGTCAGACTCTTCGGCTGACGCACACCGCCGCGCCCGGGGGCGGACGTCCGGCCGACGTCGTCCGTTCACCCTGGTGCGGGGCGGTGCCGACGTGACGCCGAGCACCCTCCGGTACCGGTAATCTTCAGCTGGAGCACCGGTTCCGCGCTTCGCGGGGGGTGCCCTTCCCGGGGCGGGTAACCTGGGGATCGCGATCCGGGAACGACGGTGTAGCTGAGGCCGCCGCGCGAGACGCCCCGGTCGCGGCGCCGCGCGCTGCGCCGGACGCCCTTTCCCGATAACCGACGAATCAAGTGCCGCCCCCCTCCGGCGGCAGACGAGGTGAATCAAGCGTGACCGTCGATCTCGGTATTCCAGTCGCACCGCCGCGCCCGCTGGCGACGCGGCGCAAGACGCGGCAGATCATGGTCGGGAACGTCCCCGTCGGCGGGGACGCCCCGGTGTCCGTGCAGTCGATGACGACCACCCGTACCTCCGACATCAACGCGACGCTCCAGCAGATCGCTGAGCTGACCGCCTCCGGCTGCCAGATCGTGCGGGTTGCCGTGCCCACCAACGACGACGCCGACGCGCTGCCGATCATCGCGAAGAAGTCGCAGATCCCGGTGATCGCCGACATCCACTTCCAGCCCAAGTACGTGTTCCAGGCGATCGACGCCGGCTGTGCCGCGGTGCGCGTGAACCCGGGCAACATCAAGAAGTTCGACGACAAGGTCGCCGAGATCGCCCGGGCCGCCAACGAGGCGGGCACCCCGATCCGCATCGGCGTCAACGCCGGTTCGCTGGACAAGCGCCTGCTCCAGAAGTACGGCAAGGCCACCCCGGAGGCCCTCGTCGAGTCGGCGCTGTGGGAGTGCTCGCTGTTCGAGGAGCACGGCTTCCGCGACATCAAGATCTCGGTCAAACACAACGACCCCGTGGTCATGGTCAACGCCTACCGCCAGCTGTCCGCCGCCTGTGACTACCCGCTGCACCTGGGCGTCACCGAGGCCGGCCCCGCGTTCCAGGGCACCATCAAGTCCGCGGTGGCCTTCGGCGCGCTGCTGTCCGAGGGCATCGGCGACACCATCCGCGTGTCGCTGTCCGCGCCTCCCGCCGAGGAGGTCAAGGTCGGCGCCCAGATCCTGGAGTCGCTGGGGCTGCGCGAGCGCGGACTGGAGATCGTGTCCTGCCCGAGCTGCGGCCGGGCCCAGGTGGACGTCTACACGCTCGCGGAGGAGGTCACCGCCGGCCTGGAGGGCATGGAGGTGCCGTTGCGCGTGGCCGTCATGGGTTGCGTCGTCAACGGTCCCGGCGAGGCCCGTGAGGCCGACCTGGGTGTGGCCTCCGGCAACGGCAAGGGCCAGATCTTCGTCAAGGGCGAGGTCATCAAGACCGTGCCCGAGTCCAAGATCGTGGAGACCCTCATCGAGGAGGCCATGCGCATCGCCGAGGAGATGGGCGAGGCCGGGGTCGAGTCCGGCCAGCCGACCGTCGCCGTGGCCGGCTGACCGACGGAGTTCCCGACGACGGCCGCGCCGCCCCGCAGGGGGCGGCGCGGCCGTTCGCGTGGGGGAGGGGTTCACGGGGCCGCACGGCTTCGCCCCGGTCGTGCGCGCCGGGCAGGGCTCGCGGCCCCTGCGACGACGGTCACGCGGGGCGGATCCGTATGGTCTCCCTCACAGGGGGCCGCGTTTCCTTGCGTGGAAGCGCACGGATGCGCCGCTTCTTCGGGACGGACGCAACGAATGTGGGTCATGTTACGCATAAGGCACGACTACCGTTGCTGAGGGCGTTTTCGGGCTGATGCCGGTACGAAACGTACGCCCACCTCCCACCACCCCTCCCCCAGGGGACCGGTGTGCCCGCCCACAGCAACGAGGAGTAGTCACGTGGTGGACCAGAAGACCCCGGCGGGCGAGGACGCACCCGCCGGCCCGGGCGGGGCTCCCGCGCTGAGGGAGCGCCTGACCAGGCGCAAGCCGGTCGAGAAGCTCGTCGCCGAGACCAGCGACGGCACCGGCCTCCACCGGCACATGGGTTTCTGGCAGCTCTCCATGATCGGCATCGGCGCCACCCTCGGCACCGGCATCTTCGTCGTGCTGGGCGAGGCCGTCCCCGTGGCCGGGCCCGCCGTCATCCTCGCCTTCGTGCTCGCGGGCGTCACCGCGCTCTTCTCCGCGCTCGCCTACGCCGAGATGGCCGGGATGATCCCCGCCTCCGGCTCGGCCTACTCCTACAGCTACGCCACGATCGGCGAGTTCATGGCCTGGGTGTGCGGCTGGTGCCTCATGCTCACCTACGGCGTGTCCGTCGCCGCCGTCGGCGTCGGCTGGGGCGAGTACATCAACGAGCTCCTCCACCTCACCACCGGCCTGTCCCTGCCGGGGGCGGTGCTCGCCGGGCCGCTGGAGGGCGGCGTGGTCAACCTGCCAGCCGCGATCGTGGTCCTGCTGTGCATGTTCGCCCTGCTCGCGGGGGTGCGTGAGAGCAGCCGCGCCAACGCCGTCATGGTCGCCGTCAAGGTCGCCATCCTGGTCATGTTCGTGGCCATCGCGATCACCGCCGTCCAGGACGGGAACTTCGCACCGTTCATGCCGATGGGCATGGCCGGTGTCAGCGCCGCGGGCGCCACCCTGTTCTTCTCCTACATCGGCTTCGACTCCGTCTCCACCGCGAGCGAGGAGGCGAAGAACCCCCAGCGCGACCTGCCCCGCGCGATCATGTTCTCGATGATCCTGGTGACCGCCGTCTACTGCCTGGTCGCCTTCGCCGCCGTCGGCGCGCTCGACTGGACCGGCTTCGTGGACGGGGAGACGTCCCTCGCGGGCATCCTCACCATGGTCACCGGCACCCCGGTGTGGGCGGTCGTCTTCGCCGCCGGAGCGGTCCTGGCCCTGGCCAGCGTGGTGCTGGTGGTGCTCTACAGCCAGACCCGCATCCTCTACGCGATGTCCCGCGACGGGCTCGTCCCGAAGGCCTTCTCCACCGTGGACGCCAAGGGCACCCCGCGCGCGAACACGGTCATCACCTCCGTTCTCATCGCGTTCCTGGCCGCGCTGGTCCCCCTCGGGCCGCTCGCCGACGCCACCGCCATCGGCACGCTCTTCGCCTTCGCCCTGGTCAACGTGGCGGTACTGGTGCTCCGACGCACCCGCCCCGACCTCCCTCGCGCCTTCCGCGTGCCCGGAGCCCCCGTCACCCCGGTCCTCGGCGTGCTCGCCTGCGCCTACCTGATGTTCAGCATGTCGCTGAGCGTGTGGGTGGCCTTCGGCGCCTGGCTGGCCATCGGACTCGCCGTCTACTTCGGCTACGGCATGCGACGCTCCGCCCTGGAGGCCGGGGCCTAGACCCAGCTTTCCGCTTCCTTCCGGACTCGCGACCGCCCCCGGAGGACGGGGCGGGGCCGAGGGGACACGACGCACGCCCGTACAGGGGCCGGGGAGCAGTTCGGTTCGGACCCCCGGCCCCTGTGGCGTGCCCCGGGCGGAACGCCGCCGCGGGGCCGCGGACGGCGCCGCGCGGCAATGCGCGCACGAACACGGCGGAACACGCAAAGAACCATGTCGGAGCGGCGAGAAGACGCGTGTTTCCACCGCTTCGGCGCACTGTTCCGACACGATCGGCCACCTAGAGTGGACGCGGCCCGACAACGACCGAGGAGGGGGCGGCCCATGACGCGCGCACCACTGCGTGTGGCCCTGGACCAGGGCACCGGACGCAGCGGCGACGTCGCCGACGCGCTCGGCCGGCTCGCCGACCGCGCCGCACGGGCCGCCGGGGCCGGGGCGCGCCTGCTCGTCGGCCCCGAGATGTCGCTCACCGGATACGGCCTCGGAGCCGACGCCGTGGCCCGGCTGGCCGAACCCGCGGACGGCCCCCTCGCGGACGCCGTCGCGCGGATCGCCGCCGACACGGGCGTCGCCCTCGTCTACGGATTCCCGGAACGCGCCGACGGCGCCGTGTACAACACCGTCCAGCTCGTGGACGGCACCGGAACCCGCCTGGCCGCCTACCGCAAGACCCACCTGTTCGGCGACCTGGACCGGGGCGCGTTCGCGCCGGGGGCCGACCCGGTCGTCCAGGCCGACCTCGACGGGTTCCGCCTCGGCCTCCTCATCTGCTACGACGTGGAGTTCCCGGAGGCCGTGCGCGCGCACGCCCTCGCCGGTACCGAACTCCTCGTCGTCCCGACCGCCCTGATGCTGCCCTTCACCGAGGTCCCCACCCGGGTGGTGCCCGTGCGCGCCCTGGAGAACCAGCTCCACCTGGCCTACGTGAACCGGTGCGACACCGAGGGCGATCTCGCCTACGCGGGCCTGAGCGTGCTCGTCGCTCCCGACGGGTCGGAGACGCTGCGCGCCGGATCGGGGGAGGAGTTCCTGGTCGGCGACATCGCCCCGGACGCGGTCGACCGCGCCCGCCGGGTCCAGTCCTACCTGGCAGACCGCCGCCCCGACCTGTACCGCGCGCTCACGGCCTGACCTGCTCCCGCGCGGGCTCCCGGTACCGGCCCGCCCGGTCTCCCGCCGCGGTCCGCGCCGCCGGGACCGCGCGGACCCCTGGGGCGCCCGCACGCACGGCCGCCCCCGCCGTTCTCACCGTCCGACCACCGAACACCCGAAGGAGGGGCTCCATGACGTCTGCCGTGCCCACCGCCGCCGGTACCGCACCCGCGCCCGGCACACCGCCGCTGAACATGTGCGGGCCGGACTTCCCGTTCGCCTACGACTCCTACCTGGAGCACCCCGCCGGGCTCGGCCAGGTCCCGCCCGGGCGCCACGGCACCGAGGTCGCCGTCATCGGCGGCGGACTGTCCGGGATCGTGACCGCCTACGAGCTGATGAAGATGGGGCTGCGGCCGGTCGTGTACGAGGCCGACCGGATCGGCGGACGACTGCGCACGGAGAAGCTGGCGGGCTGCCCCGACGACGTGGTCGCCGAGATGGGGGCGATGCGCTTCCCGCCCTCCTCCACCGCGTTCCTCCACTACGTCGACAGGGTCGGCCTGGAGACGACGCCGTTCCCCAACCCGCTCTCACCGGCCACCCCGAGCACCGTGGTCGACCTCAAGGGCGAGTCCCACTACGCCACCACCCTCGCAGACCTGCCCGAGGTCTACCGGGAGGTGGCCCGTGCCTGGGAGCGCACCCTGGAGGCCGGCGCCCAGCACAGCCGCATGCAGCGGGCGATCCGTGAACGGGACGTCACGACGCAGAAGGAGATCTGGAACGATCTCGTCGAAGGGCTGGACAACCAGACCTTCTATGGTTTCCTGTGTGAGTCACCGGCATTCGCGTCCTTCCGCCACCGTGAGATCTTCGGACAGGTGGGGTTCGGCACGGGAGGCTGGGACACGGACTTCCCGAACTCCATCCTGGAGATCCTCCGGGTCACCTACACGGGTGCGGACGACGACCACATGGGCATCCTCGGCGGTGTCCAGCAGCTTCCCCGACGGCTCTGGGAGGACGCCCCGGACAAGCTCGTCCACTGGGCGCAGGGCACCTCGCTGGGGACGCTGCACGGACGTGGTCCGCGCCCGGCCGTCACCGCCCTGCGCCGCACCGCTGCGAAGGGCTCCCCCTCGGGGAACATCACGGTCACCGACGCCTCGGGTTCCACCCGCACCTACGCGGCGGCCGTGTTCACCGCGCAGAGCTGGATGCTGCTGTCCAAGATCGACTGCGACGAGGACCTGCTGCCGATCGACCACTGGACGGCGATCGAGCGGACCCACTACATGGAGTCCTCGAAGCTGTTCGTGCCGGTGGACCGCGCCTTCTGGCGCGACAAGGACCCCGAGACGGGCCGGGACGTCATGAGCATGACGCTCACCGACCGCATGACCCGGGGCACCTACCTCCTGGAGGGCTCCGACCCGGAGAGCCCCGCCGCGATCTGCATGTCGTACACCTGGTGCGACGACTCGCTCAAGTGGCTGCCGCTGTCGGCCAACGAGCGCCTGGAGGTCATGCTGTCGTCGCTGTCCAAGATCTACCCGGGGGTGGACGTCCGCTCGCACATCACCGGTGACCCGGTCACCGTGTCGTGGGAGGACGAGCCCTACTTCATGGGCGCCTTCAAGGCGAACCTGCCGGGCCACTACCGCTACCAGCGGCGTCTGTTCACGCACTTCCACCAGGAGGAGCTGGCGGAGCGCCACCGCGGCCTGTTCCTGGCCGGGGACGACGTCTCCTGGACGGCGGGATGGGCGGAGGGGGCGGTGCAGACCGCGCTCAACGCCGTGTGGGGGGTGGCGCACCACTTCGGCGGCGGCACCGATCCCTCCAACCCCGGACCGGGCGACCTGTTCGACGAGCTCGCCCCGGTGGAGCTCCCCGAGGACTGAGCCCCGCCGGTGATTCCCGGGGCGGGCCCCGCAGGCTCCTCCGGCCCCCGCCCTCGGGCGACCGGGCCGTCGCCCGGGAGCGCACGCGTCGCGAACCGGCCCCATACCGATTCCGCATGGGAGTGGCTGTTCCCGTCTTGGACAGCATCGGGGCCGGTGGCCAGACTGCTGGGCGGGACCATCCCGCAGGGGTGGCCCACGCGCGGCGTCCCCGCCCGGAGCGGTGGGGGCGGACACCGCCTCACCGTTGCGGGCGGACCGGGCCACCCGGGTCGCGCGCCCCCGGAATCAGGAGATGAACAGGACCATGTCGCTCTCACCGACCCTGCGCGCCGGAGGTGCGGCCCTGGCCGCGCTGGCCCTCGCCACCGCCTGCTCGACGCCCGGCTCCGACCCGGCGCCCGTACCCGGGCCGGGCTCGGAGCAGTCGGCATCTGCCGACGCCGCGGCCCTGCCCGCCCGCGAGTTCGAGCGGCTGGAGGAGCGGTTCGACGCACGGCTGGGCGTCTACGCGGTGGACACGGGCACCGGAGAGGAGATCACCCACCGCCCCGACGACCGCTTCGCCTACTGCTCCACCCACAAGGCGCTCTCCGCCGGCGCGGTGCTGCGGCGGAACACGCTGGAGGAGATGGGGGAGGTCGTCACCTACACCGCCGACGACCTGGTCGGCCACACGCCGATCACCGAGCGCCACGTCGACACGGGGATGACGCTCCTGGAGGTGGCCGACGCCGCGGTCCGCTACAGCGACAACACCGCCGCCAACCTCCTCCTGGAGGAACTGGGCGGTCCGGACGGGTTCGAGGAGGCCATGGAGGAGATCGGCGACGACGTGATCGAGGCCGACCGGATCGAGCCCGACCTCAGCAGGACGGCTCCCGGTGACACTCGGGACACGAGTACTCCGCGCGCCATGGCCGCGAGCCTGGAGGAGTTCACGCTCGGGGACGCTCTGCCCGAGGACCGGCGCGCCGTGCTCAACGGGATGCTCGCCGACAACACGACCGGCGACGAGACGATCCGCGCCGGGCTTCCCGAGGACTGGGAGGTCGGCGACAAGACCGGCAGCGGGAACTACGGAACGCGCAACGACATCGCCGTCGTCCGTCCCCCGGGCGGCGCCCCCGTCATCATCGCGATCATGTCCATGCGCGACGAGGAGGACGCCGGGTTCGACAACGCGCTGATCGCAGGAGCCGCCGAGGTGGTCGCGGAGGCCCTGGCCTAGCCGCACCCGGACGCGTGCCCGTCACCGACCGCGTCCCGGGCCAGGGCAGGTCCGGCGGAGGCGGTCCGGGCGTCGAGGGGGCCGTCCGCCTCTCGGCGAACGGCCCGCCGGCGCCCGGGTTCAGGGGGCGTCACCCCTCCCAACGAACGGAGCGGGCCCAGGGTTTCCGCTCCGGTGGGGGACACGCCGCGTCGCCGCTCAGGGCAGGTCGGCCGTCCCGGCGAGGATCGGCTGGTCCACGAGTCGGGACAGGACCAGCGTGCTCTTGGTCCGCACCACGAAGGGCTCGGCGCCCAGGCGCTCGATGACCTCTTCCAGGTGGTGCGTGTCGCGGGCGCGCACCTGCACGATGGCGTCGGCCTCGCCGGTGACCGTGCACGCTGACGTGATCTCGGCGTAGCCCGCGAGCCCGGACCGTATCTCGCCGGGGGAGGTGCGGGCGCGGCAGTACAGCTCGATGAAGGCCTCGGTGGTCCACCCGACGGCCTTCGGTTCGACGACGACGGTGAACCCGCGCACGGCGCCGGACTCCACCAGGCGGTCCACGCGCCGCTTCACCGCGGAGGGACTCAGTCCGACGTGACCGCCGATCTCGGCGAAGCTCATCCGCGCGTCCGCGCCGAGAATCGCGATGATCCGCTCATCGACACGATCCAGCCGCATTGTGCCCCTTTGTCCACGTCTGATCCAGGCAGGGCACATGTTACCGGGGCATGCCCGCATGGGGTCCGTGTCGCTTCCCTCTGTCACGTTGCGCAGCGGTGACAATGCATGAGGTCACCTAGGCAGTGTGAGGGAGTGGACGAGTGCGAGCACGAACCCTGGCGGCGGTCTCGGCCGGAGCGGTCCTGGCCTCCCTGGTCGCGGGAGTCCCCGCCCGGGCGGAGCGGACCGAGGAGACGGCGGAGACCTCCCGCGCCGCTCCCGAGGGCCTGGCGTGGGGCCCCTGCGAGGACATCGCTCCCGTCGGGGACGAGGCCCTGGAGTGCGCGACGCTCACCGTCCCCCTCGCCCGCAGTGCCGACGGCGCCCGGGTCAACGGCCTCCAGGACACCGTCGAACTCGCCCTGTCACGGGTCCCCGCCACCGGCCGGGCCGAGCACACCATGCTGGTCAACCCCGGCGGACCCGGAAGCGCGGGACGGATGTGGGCCGCGCACACCCACCGCCGCATGCCCGCGGAACTCCGCGAGATCTACGACGTCGTCTCCTTCGACCCGCGCGGAGTCGGGGCGTCCACGCCCTCCATCACGTGCGACCCCGGCTTCTTCGCGCCCGTCCGCCGCGACACGGTCCCGGCGGACGCCGACGCCGAGGCGGCCCTGCGCGCCGGCGCCGAGGAGTACGCCCGGGCGTGCGAGAAGAACACCGGCCCCCTCCTCGACCACGTCCGCACCGAGGACACCGCCCACGACATGGACGCCATCCGGGCCGCCCTCGGTGAGGAGACCATCGACTACCTCGGCTACTCCTACGGCAGCTACCTGGGCACCGTCTACTCCGCGCTCTACCCGGACCGGGTCCGCGCCCTGGTCCTGGACAGCGTCGTCGACCCCGACAAGCCCTGGTACGAGAGCAACCTGACGCAGAGCCGCGCCCTGGAGAGGGCGGCGGACGGCTTCTTCGACTGGGTCTCCCGCCACGACGACGCCTACGGGCTCGGCACCGACGCCGGACAGGTCGCCGAGGCCTACTACTCCCTGCGCTCGGACCTGGCGGCGGCCCCCGCGGCGGACACCGTCGGCCCCACCGAGCTGGAGGGCGCCGTCATCGTCGTCTCCTACAGCGGCGGCACCTGGCCGCGGGTCGCGGAGGCGCTCTCCGCCCGGATCAACGACGGGGACGACGCCCCGCTGGTCTCCCTGCACGAGGCCTACGGGGACGACGCGGACTCCGACCGCGGTTACGGCGGCTACCTCGCCGTCCAGTGCACCGACGCCCGGTGGCCCGAGGACTGGTCCACCTGGCACGACGACGCCGCCGCGCTCCACGCGGACACCCCCTTCATGGGGTGGCACAACATCTGGTACAACGCTCCGTGTGCGACCTGGGGCGCCGAGTCCGACGACTGGTTCCAGGTCGGCGACGGCTACGGCGAGCACCCCGCCTACGACGGGGACGCGCTCGTCGTGCACGCCACCCGGGACGGCGCCACCCCCGTCGAGGGCGCCTACTCCCTGCGCGACAGGCTCCCCGGGTCGGCTCTGGTGATCGAGGAGGGCGGACTGACCCACGGGGTGTCCCTCACCGGGAACACCTGCGTGGACGACGTCGTCACCGCCTACCTGCGCGACGGGGTTCTCCCCGCGCGTGCCGGGGGAGAGCGGGCCGACGTCACCTGCGAGGGGCGTCCCGAGCCCCGGCCGCGTACGGCCCGCACCGCACCTGAGACGATGGTGGAGCGCCTCGGGCCGGTCGGCCTGGAAAGCCCCGGGAAGCCCGGGTCATACGAGTAACCGGTCCAATAGGCTGGAACCGGTGCGAACAGGCTCGGCCAGTCGTCCCAGGGCCCTCCCGGGCCCGGGCAGATGGGGGAGATGCGATGCTGCGGACCTCGCCGGTACGGATACTCGGAGAACGGGACCGGGACGCCGTACGCGCGCTCCTGGACGCCGACCCCGTCGGCAACGTCTTCGTCGCCTCGCGGCTGATGGCGGGCGGCCTCGCCGCCGGCCCCCACGGCCCCGAGGTGTGGGGTCACGTCGAACGGGGACGCCTGACCGCGATGTGCTACTCCGGGGCCAACCTGGTCCCGGTCAACGCCGGCCCGGCCGCGATCCGCAGCTTCGCCGACCACGCGCGCTGGCGGGGGCGCCGCTGCTCGTCCATCGTCGGCCCGGTCGAGGCCGTCAGCGACTTCTGGGAGCAGGTCACTCCCGTGTGGGGGCCCGCGCGCGCCATCCGCGGCAGCCAGCCCGTCCTGGAGATCGACGGGCCGCCCGCCGTGGCCGCCGACCCCCTCGTGCGCCGGGTCAGACTCTCCGAACTCAACACCCTGGTGCCCGCATGCGTGGCCATGTTCACCGAGGAGGTCGGCGTCCCGCCGGACTCCGGTGACGGCGGCGCCCTCTACCGGGCCCGTGTGGAGGAACTGGTGCGCACTGGGCGGGCGTTCGCGCGGATCGAGGACGGCCGGGTCGTGTTCAAGGCCGAGATCGGCGCGGTCACCCGCCACGCGTGCCAGGTGCAGGGCGTGTGGGTGCACCCGGACCTGCGGGGCCGCGGCCACTCCGCCGCGGGGATGGCCGCGGTGGTCGAGTACGCGCTCGCCGAGATCGCCCCCCGCGTCACCCTCTACGTCAACGACTTCAACGCCCCGGCCCGCGCGGCCTACCAGAGGGTCGGCTTCCGCCAGGTGGGCGAGGTCATGTCGGTCCTCTTCTAGCCCCCGGAGACGCCGCTCCGGTGTCGGCTCCGCCCGCCACCGCCCCTTTCTGACGGACTTCTGTCACATTGCCCCCGTGCTTCCTGTGCCGGCGCCCACGCGCCGGTAGCGTGGGCGGGTTCGCGCGCCGCGTCGCGCGCCCCCGTCACCCACGAGAGAGCCACGATGCGGCACAACCCGACCGGACGCGCACGCCTGGGCCTGGCCCTCCTCCTCGGCCTCCTGGCCGTCCTCGGCCCCCTCAACATCGACATGTACCTGCCGGGCTTCCCGGAGATCGCCGCCGACCTCGACGCCGGGGCGTCACAGGTCCAGCTGAGCCTCACCGCCTGCCTGATCGGGCTCGCGGTCGGCCAGGTGGTCGTCGGTCCCGTCAGCGACGCCCGCGGGCGCCGCGGACCCCTCGCCGTGTCGCTCCTGCTCTTCGTCCTGTCCTCGCTGCTGTGCGCCATGGCCCCCGACATCGCGACGCTGGTGGTGGGCCGCTTCCTCCAGGGGTTCACCGCCTCGGCCGGAATCGTCCTCTCACGGGCTGTCGTGCGCGACGTGTTCGAGGGACCCGCGCTGACGAGCTTCTTCGCGCTGCTGATGGTCATCACCGCCGTCGCCCCCATGGCAGCGCCGGTCGCGGGTGGCGCCGTCCTGGCGCTGCCCTTCGCGACCTGGGAGACGATCTTCCTGTTCCTCGCCCTGTTCGGCGCCGTGATCGCCCTGGTCGCCCTGCTCCGGCTCCCCGAGACACTGCCCGCCGAACGGCGCATCCCCAGCTCGCTCGGCGGTTCCCTGCGCACGATGGCCGTGCTCCTGCGCGACCGCTCCTTCATGGGGTACGCGCTCATCGTGGGCCTGCTCCACGGAGGCAGCTTCGCCTACGTCGCCGGGACGCCGTTCGTGTACCAGGACCTCCACGGGGTGTCCCCGCAGGTGTTCGGCGTGCTGTTCGGCGTCAACGGGATCGCCATCATCCTGGGCAGCGCCGCCGTGGGGCGCCTCAGCACACGGGTGACCGAGCGCACGCTGCTGAGGATCGCCGTGGTCACCGCCGTCCTGGCCACCGGGGTGCTGCTGGTCGTGACGCTGGCCGACGGTCCGCTGCCCGCCCTGGTGGTCCCCGTCTTCGTCTACATGACGTGCATGGGGATGATCCTGACCAGCTCCTTCGCCCTGGCCATGGAGGGGCAGGAAGGGCGTGCGGGGAGCGCGGGCTCACTGCTCGGCGCGCTGCCGATGCTGATCGGCGCCGGGGTGGCGCCCCTCGTCGGCTTGGACGAGAGCACAGCGGTGCCGATGGGCGCGGTCCTGTTCGGAACCGCGGCCCTGGGCCTGCTCGTGCTGGTGGGCATGACCTCCGAGCGCAGGCGTGAACCGGCCGCCGAACCCGGCCGCTGAGGACGGGGCCGCCCACCCGCGGGAGGGGTGACGATCCACCCCTCCCGCGGGCGGGCGCGCGTCCTACGCGTCCGTGACGGGCCGGTCCTCCACGGCCATGCCCAGACGCTCGGGGGTCCCCGCGAAGGACAGTTCGAAGTCCGGGGTGTCCGCGATCAGAGCCCGGGTGTACTCGTGCTCCGGTGCCGACATCACCCGACCGACCGGCCCCTGTTCCACGATCGCGCCCCGGTGGAGAACGGCCACCCTCTGCGCGATGTTGGACACCAGGGCGATGTTGTGGGTGACGAACAGCAGCGCCATCCCCTCGTCCTGGAGTCCGCGCAGCAGCTTGACGATCTCCGCCTGCACCGACACGTCGAGCGCCGACGTGATCTCGTCGCAGACCAGGAGGTCCGGGCGGGTGGCCACGGCACGGGCGATGCACACCCGCTGCCGCTCACCGCCGCTCAGCTGCTCCGGGTAGCGGTCGGCGTAGGAGGAGGGGAGCGCCGCGCGCTCCAGCGCCTCGGACACCACCGCGTCGGGGTCCTCCGGCCTGCCCACCAGGTGTCGGTAGGGGCCCAGGACCTGGTCGCGCACCCGTCGGCGCGGGTTCAGCGCCTCGTACGGGTTCTGGAACACGTACTGCACCCGGCGCCTCTGCTCGGCCGTGCGCCGGTAGCTGCCGGGGGCCAGCCGGCTCCCGTCGAACAGCACCTCGCCGGTGTACTGCTGGTGCAGCCCCGCGACCGAGCGCGACAGGGTCGTTTTGCCCGACCCCGACTCGCCCAGGAGGGCCACGCACTCACCCCGGTGGACCGACACGTCGATCCCCTCCAGGACCCTGGTGCGCCCGTACCCCGCGTTGAGCCCCGCGACCCGCAGCAGCGGCTCGCCCTCCGGCTCGCCGCCCTCCTCGTGGCCGGAGGTCCTCAGCAGCGGCACCGCCATCAGCAGCCGCCGGGTGTAGGAGTGGCGGGGGTCGGCCAGGACCCGGTCCGTGCGCCCGCGCTCGACGACCTCGCCCCGGTACATCACCGCGATCTCGTCGGCCAGGTCGGCGACCACCGCCATGTCGTGGCTGATGTACACCCCCGCCGTCCCGTAGTCGCGGGTCATCCGGCGGATGGTCTCCAGGACGTGCGCCTGCGTCGTCACGTCCAGGCCGGTGGTCGGCTCGTCCAGGACGATCACGTCGGGGCGGCCGACGAACGCCATCGCGATCGCCACCCGCTGCTGCTGTCCGCCGGACAGCTGGTGGGGGTAGCGGGCCAGGAACCCCTCGTCGTCGGGCAGCGCGACCTCGCCCAGGACCTCGCGGACCCGGGCGTCGGCCTCGGCGGCCGACAGGGAGGCGTCGTGCAGGGCCTCGCGCAGCTGGGTGCGCAGCCGCAGGGCCGGGTTGAGCGCGGAGGCCGGCGACTGGGGGATGTAGGCCACCGCCCGCCCGCGCAGCTCGCGCACGCCCTGTTCGGTCAGCGCGGCCAGATCCTTCCCGGACACCTCCACGTGTCCGGCGGAGATCTCCGTGGCCCGCTTGCAGTGCGCCAGCAGCGACAGCCCCAGTGTGGTCTTCCCGGAACCGGACTCGCCGACCAGGCCGAGGATCTCCCCCCGCCCGACCGTGATCGAGACCCCGCTGATGATCTCCACGTCCGAGGGGCGGCCGATCACGGTCAGGCCCTCCACCGAGAGCACGATCGCCCCGGTGTCCCGGTCGCCTCCGGAGCCCGCGTCCGGTGCCATGTCCCGCGTCACTTCTCCACCCCCCGGTCGATGCCGATCGCCGCACGGGACAGCCCGTCGGTGATCAGGTTGGCGCCGATGGTCAGGACGGCGATCGCCGTCACGGGCAGCGCCACCGCCCACGGCTGCACGGCCATGCCCTGCCGGTTCTCGTTGATCATCAGTCCCCAGTCCGCCGTCGGCGGCTGGAGCCCCATCCCGAGGAAGCCCAGTACCGCGACCACCCCGATGGAGTAGGTCAGCCGCAGGCCGAGCTCCACCAGCAGCGGGCTCGTCACGTTCGGCAGGATCTCCACCGCCATGATCCGCCAGCGCGGCAGGCCGATGGCCTCCGCGGCCTTCACGTAGTCCTGCTCGATGACCTTGCGGGTCGCCTCACGGATCACCCGCGCCACGCGGGGCATGTGCGACACCGCGATGACGGCCACGATCAGCCACACCTTCGGCCCGATGATCGACATCACCAGCAGGGCGGCGATCAGCTGGGGGAAGGCCAGCAGCACGTCGCTGACGCGCATGAGGACGTCGTCCAGCCACCCGCGCCGGTACCCGGCGATGACGCCGACGACGGTTCCCGCCGCCACGCCGATCCCCGCGGAGGCGCCCGCGAGCAGCAGCAGCGTCCAACCGCCCCACAGGAAGCGGGTCAGGACGTCGCGGCCCCGGTTGTCGCCGCCGAACAGCGTGCCGTCCACACCGGTCTCGAACGGCTTGGCCACGAACTCGGTGGGGGTGTACGGGGCCACGAAGGGCCCCACCACCGCGATCAGGACGACCAGGCCCGTCAGGGCGACGCCCACACGGGTCCGGCCGAACCCCCAGGCGGTCCGGAACAGTCCGGCCCCGCGGCTTCGCGGTACGACGGCCACGGGCTCCACGCCCGCGTTCACGGGAGCGCTCATCGGTTCGCCACCCTCACCTTCGGGTTGGCCGCCAGCCCGATCACGTCCGCGAGCAGGTTGACGAGGATGTAGATGCCGGCGATGAGCAGGACCACGGCCTGGATCAGGGGCACGTCGCGGTTCTCGATCGCGTCCATCAGGACCTTGCCGACACCGGGGAAGTTGAACAGGAACTCGATGGCCACCACTCCGCCGGCCAGCCACGCGAGCTGGAGGGCGACCACCTGGGCCACCGGACCGATGGCGTTGGGAGCGGCGTGCCGCCACAGGACCGCGCGCTCGTCCACGCCCTTGAGCCGGGCCTGCTGGACGTACTCGCTCTCCAGGACCTCGATCATCGTCGCGCGCATCATCCGGATGATGGGCGGCGCCACCGCGAACGCCAGCGTCAGCACGGGCAGCACCCACTGGTCGGGCCCGCCCTCGCGGGAGTACACCGACGGGAACCAGCCGAGCCCGCCGGGGCCCAGCAGCAGGATCAGCAGGATGCCGACCACGAACTCGGGGATGGACGCCACGACCAGGGTCCCCATGGACGAGGTGTGGTCGAAGGCGCGGTCCCGCCGCAGCGCGCTGACCGCGCCCACGACGAGGGCGACGGGGGTGGCGGCGACGGCCGCCAGCCCCATCAGGGTCAGCGAGCTCAGGACCGGCTTGGCGAGGACCTCGGTGACCTCCAGCCGGTTGGAGTAGGAGGTGCCCAGGTCGCCCTGGACGAGTCCCTGGAGCCACTGGAGGTACTGCACGGCCACCGGCTCGTGCAGGTTGAGCTGGTCGCGCAGGACCTCCACGCGCGCGGGCGTGGCGTCGCGGCCCAGGATCATCTGGGCGGCGTCACCCGGCAGCGCCTGCGTGGCCGCGAAGACCACGAGGGACACCGCCCAGAGTGTCAGCGCGCCGAAGAGGAGGCGGACGACGATGAGTCGGATCATGGTGAGCTTTCGGTAGCGGTCGGTCGGGTCCGTGGGGAACCGCTACTGCTCCAGCCAGGCCCGGTGGAACGCGTAGGAGCCCAGCGGGTGGCCCGACACGGCGGGTTCCAGGCCGTGCACCGTCGTGCTGTGGCCGTCGAGGAGGTTCACGAAACCCCACACGATGTAGCCGCCCTCCTCGAACTCGACCTGCTGCGCCTGGCGGATCAGCTCGTTGCGCTCGTCCTCGTCGGCGGTGCGGCGGGCCTCCTCGAGGTGGCCGAGCCACTCCTCGTTCTCGCCCCACATGGTCTCGTTGTAGGGGGCGCCCACCACCGAGCCCTGCGCGGCCTGGGTGATGTAGTTGCGCGCGCTCCAGAAGTCCTGGCCGAAGGCGTAGGGGAAGCCCTCCTCCTCGTTCCAGTAGTCACTGGGGTTGACGCGGCGGAGCTCGACGGTGACCCCGGCCTCGCGGGCCTGCTCCTGGAAGACCTCGGCGGCGGCGACCACGCCCGCGCTGATGTCGGAGGTGACCAGCTCCACCTCCAGGCCGTCCTCGTGCCCGGCCTCGGCCAGCAGGCGCCTGGCCTCGTCGATGTCCTGCTCGCGCTGCTCGACGCCGTCCGGGTAGGACGGGTCCATCCGCGCGTACATGTCGTTGCCGACCTGGCCGTACCCGGAGAGGGCCTGGTCGATCATCTCCTGGCGGTCGACGATGAGCCGGAAGGCCTGGCGGACGCGGACGTCGTCGAAGGGCGCCTGGTCCACCCTCATGGTGAACGGCAGCCACATGCCGGTCTCGGACTCCATGATCGCCAGGTCGGGGTTGCCCTCGATCACCGCCACCTGTGCGTGGGGCACCTGGGTGATGAGGTCCACGCTGCCGCTGTTGAGGGCGTTGACGCGCGCGTCGTCCTCGGGGAAGTCGACGATCTCCAGTTCGTCCGCGTACGGCAGGCCCTCCTCGTGGTAGCCCTCGTGCCGCTCGAAGAGGCTGTACTCGCCCGCCACGAACTCGACGCTGCGGAACGGGCCGCAGCCGATCGGGTCCGCGGGGTCGTACCCCTCGGGGACGACGCAGTTGTAGTACTCGGCGAGGGCCTCGGGGAGGGTGACCGTGGGCTCGTCGCAGCGGATGAGCACCGTGCGCTCGTCCACCGCCTCCAGCCCGTCCGGGTCGACGCCCGCCATGTCGCCGGCGCCGCGCAGCGGGTTGTCGGGGTCCAGGATGCGTTGGAGGGAGAAGACGACGGAGTCCGCGGTGACGGGGGAGTCGTCGTGGAAGGTGAGGCCCTCCTTCAGCACCACGGTCCACTCGGTGGCGTCCCCGTTGGGCTCGACGGACTCGGCCAGGTGGTTCTCGATGGTGCCGTCGTTGGCGTAGCGCAGCAGCCCGGCGTAGAGCGCGAAGTTGCGGGCGATGTCCACGTTGTCGGTGGGGTCGTGTGCGTCGAGTGTGTCGTTGACACCGCCGCCCGCGACGCCGACGCGCAGGCGCCCGCCCTGCTGGGGTTCACCCCCGCCCGAGCCCCCGGAGCCGGAGTCCCCTCCGCAGGCTGCCAGGACCGGGGCGACGACCGCGCCGGCGGCGGAGACCTTGAGGAGGGACCGGCGGCTGGGAGTGGAGAAACGGGGGGAGCGGGAGCTTTCGGACAGGGGCGACAAGGGACACCTCGTGTGGGGACGGGAAGCGCAGGGCGTCCGGGCCGGGGTTTGAGGAGGCGCCCGGGGCGGGCGCGGCCCGGCATCGGACCTGATCGATACTTGTTCGCCCTTCACGGAGCGTCAAACGAGGTGGGAGGCGGTGCGGACTGTGAACGGGGTGTTGCGGCACGGTAACGGCGGAGGAAGTGGGGATCGCGCTCGAATGTGCTGTGGCCTGGGGCTTTCAGCGATGTTCGGCGGATGCCCCACGTGGCCGTGTGCGCATGGCGCCCACCGCCCGTTCACGGCGAACGACGCTCCGGGAGGCGCCCGGGTTGTGCCCCAATCGATGTCGGGGGGACGCGAAACCGTGGTGTTTAGTGCGGGAAATATCCGTTTTGTGGCTGTAATGGGCTATATGTCTGTTCGGGTGGGCTCGCGGTGGCGTCCGGGCGGCCCGATCCGGCCTCCCGGCGTCGCGGGCGTGCGTCCGCGCCGCTCGTGGCGAGGTCCGCGCGCCGCGGTGTGGACCTCGCCCGGCCCCGGGGCGGCGTCCGCCGCGTCATGTGCCGGTCTCCCGCGGAGGCGTGTGCCTGGTGCGGGCGTGCGGCCGGTGGCCGCCGGGCGGTCCCGGCCCCGCCCCGGCCGGGGTCGGCGTCCACGGCCGCGACGGGGGAGTGCCGGGCGTCCCGATACCATCTGAAGAGGCACGAGGGGCGGCCCCGGTCCGCGGGCGCGGTTCCCCGGTGCGCCCCGGGCGTCGGCGGCCCGGCGCGGACGCCGCCGGACCCGCCCTCCACACGGGGCGCGGAGTGCGGTCCGGACACGGAGGCGATGGTCTCGCCCCCGTCGCCGTCGGGCCGACGGTCCGACCGGGGCGGGTATTGCCAACGTGTTACACCTCACATGGGGGACTCTGGGGTCCGGACTGTTTCCTTTGTCCTCATCGGGGATGACACGTGACGGGGTTTTGTGGCCAATACCAGGCGGGGGCAATGCAGGTGTGCTGTTCTGGACCCAGCACACCCTTGTCTAAGGTGAGTGCAGGCGGCGCAACCCGCGCGCCCGTCGCGGGTGATTGGAGTGACCGGATGGCTGAGGCGAGGCAACTCCGGGAATACGTGCCCGCGGAGGTACCGGAGAACACGGTTCCCACCACACCGGGGTTCGAGGCGGGCGACCTCACAGGAGGGTCCACGGACCACACGGTGTGGAGCTGCGCCGGCAACCTCACGGCCGTACGGTCGATCCGCGCGCGCGTGCGGGACTTCCTCACCCGCATGGGCCACGCCGAGGGCGCCCTGGACGACGCCGAGCTGTCCGTCAGCGAACTGGCGACCAACGCGCTGCTGCACTCCCGCTCCGGGCAGAGCGGCGGCGTCATGACGCTCTTCATCCGCTCCGACGCCGGACGCCTCCGTGTCGCCGTGGCCGACCAGGGCGAGCGCGACGGCGAGGGGGTGCACACGCGCGAGGACGGCGACGACTTCGGGCGGGGCAAGCTCATCGTCGACAGCTGCGCCACCCGCAGCGGCGAGTACTGGAGCGAGGCCACCCACGTGGCCTGGTTCGAGATCGAGGAGGACCACGTGCCGGTCTCCGCCTTCGACGCCGAGTCCGCCTCCGCGGAGTCGGTCGGCTCCGGGGACTGACCTCCCGCCGGATCCGCCCCATCCGGGTCCGCGCACGCCGGGGCCCGGGGACGGGTTCCGGCCCCGGTGCCTCTCAGCCCCTCAGCGCACGCTGTCGTGGTGGGGGAAGCCGACCCGTGTCGGCTCGGGAGAGCAGAGCACGGTCACCTGACGCCCCTCGGGCGGGGGGCAGTCCGCCCCGGTGACCACGCAGGCCCCCGTCCACAGCGCCAGCGCCACCAGCGCCACCCGCGTGGCCTCGTCACCCCGTTCGTCCACCGCCACGACGTCGTCGGCGGTCAGGTCCAGCAGGTTCCGGAGCTCGGAGAAGCGGACCATCAGGTCGTTGTGCGGGTAGAGGGTGGTCAGCAGTCCGTCGCTGGTCCTCTCGTAGCCCAGGATGCCGTTGTCGAACAGGCCCCGCGCCGGGCTGTACCCGTTGCCGTCGGGGCTGGGCTGCAACAGGTCCTCGAAGGGCGTCGTGCCCAGTGCCGGTCCGAACGAGATGATCTGCCGCACCCGCGAGCGCTCCGCCAGTTCGAGGGCGGTCTGCGCCAGCTCGGGGCTGACCAGGAGCAGCCGGGCGTCGGTCTCGGCCAGGACCGCGCACTGGGTGTCCAGGTCGGACGAGGTCGAGAGGGGCAGGGCCCGGCCTCCCACGGCCATCACCGTGTACGTGGCCAGGAACCGGTCGGGCGAGACGGGCGCGAGGACCCCCACGACGTCGCCGAAGCACATGCCCCGACGGCTCAGTCCCGCCGCGGCCTGCTCGACCGTGGCGGAGAACGTCAGCGCGTCCACCCGGTGTCCGACGGCACGCAGCGTTCCCGGCCTCGTCGAGCGGAGCCGCAGCCGCTCGCAGAGGCCGCCCGTCAGAGATCCGATCGGGTCGTCCCTCCGCGGCAGGTGGCGCCCCGGTCGTCCGGTTCCTGAAGACAGCCCTACCCCCATACGTACCCCCAGTCGGCCCATCCGGTGGTGGATCTGGCGACCGGGCTCGTCACGCCCCCTCCACGTGGCGAGCCCGGTCGGCGCCGCTCCGGGTGGTCGGTGCGTTGTCCCTCCCCAGGACGCACCCCGCTCCGGTGCGGTTCTCCACCGGCCCCGGGAAGCTTCCCGGGGCTGACGGTCCGCCGGAATCCGGTGTTCGGATCCGGCTCCGACGGACGTTTCCGGGACCCACGGAACTGTGTCACCGCAGTGCCACGAGCGTGGTGTCCCATGGCGTGAAGCCTAGCGCGTTCACAGTCAGATGCACATGCATATTGCTATGCAGATGCATATGTAGATTCTGGCCACGGGGACAGGAACGCCCGTGCGAGAGAGGGCGTAATCGGGCAGACCGGGCGTTCAGCCCGCGGCTCTGTGCTGCTCCATCCACGCCGTGATCTGCGCCCGCGAGTGGAACCCCATCTTGCGGTTGATGTTCGCGACGTGCCTGGCGGCCGTCGACGGCGTGATGAAAAGGGTCCGGGCGATCTCCGGGTTGCTCTGGCCCGAACTCACCAGCCTCGCGATCTCCAGCTCCCGCTTGGTCAACCGCTGTTGAGGGGTGACCGACTCGGGCGCCGGCACGGGGCCGGTCACGGGACGGCGTGCCCTCCCACGTGCGGCGGGCGTGGAGACGGCGGCCGCCGCCGGCGGCGAGCTCCGCCTCTGAGGGGGCCGCCGCCCCTCCTCGGCCAGGCGCTCGGCCTCGCGGACCACCTCGGACAGGCCCAGTCCGCGCCCCTGCTCCCACCACGTCACCAGCTGCCTGCGCCGCCGCCGTACCCGTTCCACGTCGACGAAGGGCCACGGGGCCGCGTGGACGGCCAGACCCAGCTGTTCGCGCACGCCCATCGCGGCGCCCGACAGTTGGCAGGCGGGTTCGCGCAGCCCGGTGCCGAACACCACCCGGGCGATGGCGACCAGCGCCCGCGCGGCCTCGGCCCGCTGCCCCGTCGAGTGGCTCAGCAGAAGCCCCTCGCTCAGGTAGTCGTAGGCCTGGCCCGTGGAACCCTGCGCGTGCGCCACCCGGCCGATCCCGGCCAGGCAGCGCGCCTCCTCCGCCGCCGCCCCGATCATCCGCTGGGTGTCCAGGGCCTCGCGGTAGCAGCGGTCCGCGGTGATCAGGTCGTTGTTGGCCTCCGCGGCCCGGGCCTGGCCGATGAGGGTGACGCCCACACCCCACCGGTGGTCGATCCCCCGCAGGAGGGTCAGCGCCGCGTTGTAGTGGTGGTCCGCCGTCGGATAGTCGCCCTGCTGGGCGACGAGGGCGGCGCGGGTGCCCAGGGCGATCGCCTCACCCCACTGGTCACCTGCCTCCCGGCACAGTCTCAGGGCCTCCTCCACACGCACCGCGGCCTGGTCCGACACACGGTCGCGCACCTCCACCAGGGCCAGCAGGTTGAGGGCGGTGCGCACGAACGCGTCGTCCCCGGCCTCGCGGCACAGCCGCAGACCCTCCTCGCCCAGCGACACGGCCAGACCGTGGTCGCGCCGCACCCGCGCCAGCTGGGCCCGTGCGACCAGGGCACGCGCCCGTGAGGGCGCCTTGCCCGACTCCTCCAGCTCCAGCAGCCGGTCCATCCAGTGCGCGCCCTCGGCGTGGGCCTGGTGGCTCACCCAGTGCGCGACCAGGCTCACGCACAGCCGGAGCCCGGACTCCGCCGCGCCGCGCGACAGGGTCCAGCGCAGCAGCGACCGCAGGGTGTCGTACTCGGCGATCACCCGCTGGCGTCCGGCGTCGCGTTCGCTCCAGGGCATCGGACGGCTCGACTCCAGCTTGCGCCCCAGGTCCTCGACCAGGCGCAGCATCCGGTCCAGCAGGCGTTCGTGGTAGAAGTCCGCCTCACCCGCGGCGACCAGGCGCCCGGCGGCGAAACGGCGCACCGCCTCGGGGAGCCTGTAGCGCACGCGCCCCTCGAACTCGCCGGTCACGGTGATCAGCGAGCGGTCCAGCAACGACGTCAGCAGGTCCAGGACGGCCGACTCCGGAAGGGACTCGTCCGCGCACACCTGCTCGGCGAGTTCGAGGTCCCACCCCCGGAACACCGTCAGGCGGCGCAGCAGCACGCGCTCGGCCTCCGACAGGTTCCGGTACACGTAGTCCAGCACCAGCGGCAGCACCTGGCTGCGGGAGATCGCCTGCCCGGGGCCCGGCTGGAACTCGGGCGACGCCAGGTGGGCGCGCAGGCCCTCCGCGAGCGCACCGGGGCCGACGGCGGGTGCGAGGGCTCCGAGCACCTCGATCCCCAGGGGCACACCGCCCGTCAGGTCGCACACCACCGCCACGGTCTCCAGTTCCGCCGGCGTGGCGGAGAAACGGGGGTCCCGCGCCCGTGCGCGGTCGAGGAACAACCGGACCGCGTCGGACGTCGCGGGGTCCGGCGGCGGCGCGTTGCGCGCGGCCACCGGCAGCGCCATCGGGGTCATCCGCCACACGGTCCCGTCCGCGAGACGGACGGGTTCCTCACTGGTGAGGAGGATGCAGAGCGCGGGGCAGGCCTCCAGAAGGGCCTCGCCGACCTCCTTCACCCGGTCCGGGACGTGTTCGCAGGAGTCCAGCACCAGCAGCAGGCGCCGGGAGCGCAGAGCCTCGGCCACCGTGGCCGACAGGGGCTGCCCGGGTTCCTCGATCACGCCGACCGCGGCGCAGACCCGCGCGTAGACCTCCAGCGTCGTGTGCGCGTCGGTGAGGTCGGCGAGCCACACCCCGTCGGGGAACGACACGGTCGACTGCTCGGCCACGCGCAGCGCCAGCCGGGTCTTGCCCATGCCGTCGGTTCCGCACAGGGTGACGGACCGGCTGGAGCCGAGCAGTCGGAGCAGGTCGCTCAGGTCCCGCTCGCGGCCCACGAAACCGGTGCCCGGTCGGGGGAGGTTGTGCCGCGCGGGCGCGGTCAAAGGTGCCATGGCCTTCACAGGTAGGGGCGGTCGGGGGGTTCCTCACCAGGGCTGAGGGGTCGGTAGGCAAGGGGGACGTGATCGATGAGTGCGGTGGAGGTCGGGGTTTCTGTCTTAGCGGGTGCACGCGCACTGTGCAAGTGCTGCCGGGTGATCGGGGCCTTCTCAGCCACCGTCCCGGGGAGCAGCCCAACCGGTCAACTGCGTCCTGGAGGAAATTGAGAGTTTTCTGAAGATGTTCGCTATATGTCGGGCTGCTGTGGCCTGACTGATGGTCAACCGCTCGGCGATCTCACGGTTGGACAGACCCCGCTCGGCGAGTTCGGCGATCTCCCGTTCCCGCGGCGTCAGCGACTCCGGCCCCGACGCCTTCGGGGCCGGCGACCGCGGGAAGGCGAGCGCCCGGTCGCGCACCTGTTCCAGGGGCAGCGACCGCCAGGCGTTCCAGGCCTCGGACGTCCGTGCCCCGCCCACGCGGCGCTCCACGGTGGAGCGGAGCCGCAGCGTCTCCGCAGAGGGCCGGTCCAGGGAGGTGCGCAGGCCCGCGGCCACACCCGCCAGGGCGGCGGCCCGTTCGTCCTCGTCCTCGGCCAGGGCGAGCTCGGCCAGCGCCTCCAGCGCACGGGCCACCGCGATCCGCTGCCCGGACGTGAAGCTCACACGAAGGCACGTCGACAGCGGCTCGCGTGCCCGGAGGGGCTCGCCCCCGGCCAGGAACAGGCGTCCCAGGTCCCGCGCGCAGTGCGCGGTGGCAGGGGCGGCCTCCAGCTCGCCGAAGACCGCCAGGGCCTCGGTGAACAGCTCGCGCGCCCCCGCGAAGTCCCGGCGCTCCGCGGCGATCGTGCCCAGACCGTGCAGGCCGCGGGCCACGCTCCAGCGGTCGTCCAGGTTCTCCGCCAACGTGATGCCGTGCTCCAGGTGGGCGACGGCCCGGTCGGGTTCCCCGTTGCGCCTGGCCACCTGGGCCAGCACGCCGAGCGTCGTCCCCTCGGTGATCGGGTCGTCGATCCGCTCGGCCCATCCTCCGGCCCGTTCGGCGTGCTCCAGCGACTCCTCCAGCCGGCCCGTCCGCAGGGCCAGCGCGGCCATGGTCGTGAGGGCGGAGGCAGCGGCCCCCGCGTCGCGGCAGGCCCGCGCCGCCTCCAGCGCGCACTGGGCGAGGGTGGACACGCGCGGCGCGGGGTCGAGGTCCAGCCGCAGCTCCGCGTGGAGGGCCAGGGCGCGCGCCCGCAGGTGCGGGGACTGGGCGTCGGGGTCGGCCGCCAGGACCCGCCCCAGAACGCGGCTCCCCTCGGAGGCCAGGTCGCGCACCATCCAGTACGGGCGCAGCGCCACGCACACCCGCAGGGCGTCGTCCACGCGCCCCTGCGAGAGCGCCCACTCCACCATCCGCGCGTGGTTCTCCCGGTGGTGGTCGAGCAGTTTCAGGTACGACAGCCGCTCGCTCCACGCCAGAGGCGCGCAGAAGCTCTTGGCCCACTCCTCCAGACGGGTGACGGAGAAGCGGAGGTAGCGTTCCCATCGCGCGTCGAGGTCGCCGTCCTCGGCCAGGCGCTCCGCGGCGTAGGCGCGCACCGTCTCCGTCAGCCGGTAGTGCGCGGTGCCGTCGATCTCGGTGTCCACCACCACCAGGGACTTGTCCAGCAGGGAGAAGTGCAGCGGCAGGATGTCGGCGGAGTCGACGCCCTCGCCGGAGCACACGTCCTCGGCGGTCTCCAGGTACCAGGTGGAGAAGACCGACAGCCGGTGCAGCAGGAGCCGCTCCGGTTCGGTCAGCAGGTCGTGGCTCCACTCCAGCACCGCCCGCAGGGTGCGCTGGCGCGGGGGCAGGTCGCCGGAGCCGTCACTGGTCAGCAGCTGGAACCGGTCGTCCAGCCTGCGCAGGATCTGCTGGACCGACAGCACGCGCACCCTGGCCGCCGCCAGCTCGATCGCCAGGGGCATGCCGTCCAGCATCCGGCAGATCTCCGCGATGTAGCCGGAGTTCTCCCTGGTCATCTCGAACCCCGCCCGGGCGGCGTGCGCGCGTGTGACGAACAGGCGCACCGATTCGTAGCGCTGGGTGTCGCGGCGGGGGATGGGCGCCGGATCGGCCGCGTACGGGTCGGTGGGGGTGGCGCGGGCGGGCAGCGAGAGCGGGGGCACCCGCCAGATGCTCTCCTGGGCCACGTGCAGGGGCTGGCGGCTGGTGACCAGGATCCGCACCCGGGGGCAGTCGCGCAGGACCGCCTGGCACAGCTGGGCCATCGGCCCCACGGCGTGCTCACAGGTGTCCAGGAGGAGCAGGAGGTCGCGGGTGCGCAGCGACGTGATGATGGCGTCGGTCATCGTGCGCTCGTCGTCCTCCACCGCCTGGAGGCTGTTGGCCACCGTGCGCAGTGCCTGGTCGTGGGTGGAGGACTCGCTGAGGTCGATGAAGCGGACACCGTCGGGGAACCGGCGCATGACGCGCTCGGCCAGGTGGAGGGCGAGGCGCGTCTTGCCGATGCCGCCGGTCCCGGTCAGGGTGACCATCCGGGCGGTGTTGAGGAGACGGCTCAGGTCGACGATGTCGCGCTCGCGCCCGACGAACCTGATGAACTCGCCGGCGGACAGGGGCAGGTTGTGGCGAGGATGAGACATGGCCTCGATCAGTAGGACTCCGAATCGGCCCGCGGGGCACGCCCGGGGGACGCGTCGACGCGGAGAAAGCCGTTCCCAGTCTGGCACCCGGCGGCCGGGCTGTCTCGCCAATGGCCGGTTCCGGCACGAGCGGCCGGAAACCGCCCATGCCTGTCGATCGGGTGCTACGGGTCGACTACCCTGCGCTGCCCTCCCCGGAGGGCTCCGGGGACCAGGTGCCGGGGTCGGCCGGTCCCTGGACGCCCGACCCCATGTCCTTCACCTCGTGGCCGCCGTCCGCGTCGAACGGGGGGAACCACACGAAGGGGATGCCCTTCTTGGAGGCGTACTGGATCTGCTTGCCGACCTTGGCGGTGGAGTGGAACACCTCGGTGTTGAACCCGCGGGAGCGCAGCAGCTCGCCCGTCAGCAGGGCGTCCCGGCGGTGCTCGGCGCCGGGCACCACGACCATCACGTCGGTGGGGCAGGTCCGCCCCTCCTCGATCCGGCCCTCGGCGACGAGCTTGGCGAAGATGCGGGTGAGGCCGATGGAGATGCCGACCCCGGGCAGCTTCCGGCGGATGAACTGCCCGGCGAGGTTCTCGTACCGCCCCCCCGCGCAGATGCTTCCGTAACCGGGGTCGTCGTCGAAGGAGGCCTCGTAGACGGTGCCGGTGTAGTAGTCCAGGCCGCGGGCGATGGAGAGGTCGGCGACCACGCTGCCCTCGGGGAGGTCGGCGAGTTCGCCCATGACGAAGTCGAGCTCGTCGAGGCCCTCGTCGAGGAGGTCGGAGGAGACCCCGAGCTCCCGTACGTGTGCGGCGACGTCCTCGCCCGAGCCCTTGACGTGCGCCAGGGCGAGGCAGGCGTCGGCCTGCTCCCCGTTGAGGCCCTCGGCCAGGAGGATGTCCCGTACGCCGCCGTCACCGATCTTGTGGAGCTTGTCGACGGCGCGGATGACAGCGATCGGGTCCTTGACCCCCAGCCCCTCGTAGAAGCCCTGGAGGACCTTGCGGTTGTTGACGTTGAGCGTCCAGGCGGGGATGTCGAGCCCGCTGAGCACCCGGTGGACGATGCGCGGGAGCTCGGCGTCGAAGTGCAGGGGGACGGAGTCGACGTTGATGACGTCGATGTCGCACTGCGTGAACTCGCGGAAGCGCCCCTCCTGCGGCCGCTCACCCCGCCAGACGCGCTGCATCTGGTAGCGCTTGAACGGGAACGTCAGCTCGTTGAAGTGCTGGGCGACGTACCGGGCGAACGGCACCGTGAGGTCGAAGTGCAGCCCGAGCCGGGCGTCGGAGTCGTCCTTGGCGTCGGCCTGGAGCCTGTGCAGGGTGTAGACCTCCTGGGAGGTCTCGCCCTTGGCCGTCAGTACGTCCAGGTTCTCCACCGAGGGGGTCTCCACCGACGCGAAGCCGAAGGACTCGAACCCGGCGCGGATATGGTCCAGCCAGCGCTGCTCCACGGCCCGGACCTGTGGGGTCCATTCGGGGAAACCGCTGATGGGAGTGGGACGGACGACGCGCTGATCGGACATGTGGGGTTCTCGGCTCCCTTGGGAGGGTCGTGTCGGGCGGCTCGCCCTCGGCCGGACGCGGGCGCGGGTGCGCGCGTGCTGGTCCGGCGCGGGGAGGGCGAGCCCATCCTACGGCCAACCGGGGGGAAGGGCCCCTGCGAGGAGCACCCGTGGCCGGGCCCCGTCCGCGCGGAACAGCGGCCGGACCGCGGAGCGGGCCCTGCCGGACCCGTGGGGCGTACCGGGGCGCGGGGATCCCCGGTGGGGACCGCGGGGGCGTGTGAGCGGTGCTGCCAGCCTCCACCGGCCCACGTGGACGGTTGTGGGCCGGTGGGGCGCCGGAACGCCGACCTGAGGTGTCGACCGGACCCGACGTCGAAGAGCGAGACGTCGGTACGTGGTCGCCCGCCCCGGGGCGTCGCGGGGCTCCCGCGGGCGGTCGCGTCCTCGTGCCAGGAGTCTGTACCGCGACCGCGTTGTGGTGCGGGGGCCCTGTCCTCCACCGTAGACTCCGTGGGCGGTGTCGCACAGGGATCGACGCGGCCGAAAGCGGCCGAAAATGGCCGCTCACAATGTCGTAAAGTCGACCTTCCGGGGTAGAAGTCTGTGCTTACCTGGTCACGGTGAGTTCCCGGAAGGGGACTCGCCGCCACGGAGCGTGCGGAGTACCCGTGGCCGTGCCTGCTGCCCTGCGGAGGTAGGTGCCGTAGCGTCGGGAATGTGGTCTCTTGCACCACTGTCCCGAAACGCCGTCTCCGGTGCCCTTGCGGTGTTAGGTTCCAGGGGCGACACCTCCCGTGATGGTTCGGACCCCGGGAGTACCGCACCCCTCAGGACCGGGCCGTGTGAGCCGCATAGTCCGTACTGGCCCGGCACTCTCGCTAGGACTAACTGTGATCGATCCAGCCAACAGCACGAACAACGCTCACGCACCCACCGAGCTGTCCACCAAGATCATCATCGCCGGGGGCTTCGGGGTCGGGAAGACCACGTTCGTCGGCGCTGTCTCGGAGATCCCGCCCGTCCGCACCGAGGCCGCGGTCACCGCGGCCAGCGCCGGTGTCGACGACCTCTCCCACACCCCGAACAAGACGAGCACCACCGTCGCGATGGACTTCGGACGCATCTCGCTGGACACCGACCTGACCCTGTTCCTGTTCGGCACACCGGGCCAGCAGCGTTTCTGGTTCATGTGGGACGACCTGGTCCGCGGTGCGCTGGGCGCCGTGATCCTGGCCGACACCCGCCGCCTGGAGGACACCTTCCAGGCACTCGACTACTTCGAGCGCCAGTACAAGCTGCCCTTCGTCGTCGCCGTCAACGAGTTCGACCCCGAGGCCCCCTACAGCGCCGATGAGTTGCGCGACGCCCTGGACCTGCCCCCGGAGGTCCCCGTCGTCTACTGCGACGCCCGTGACAAGCAGTCCGTCGTCCGGGTCCTGATGACCCTCGTCAAGCACGCCATGGCCGTCGAGGCCCGCCAGCGCACGAAGCGCCAGCTCGTCTGACGTACGGGCGCCCCGTGTCCGAGGTGCGGGTCCGCCGATCCGCGCCGGCATGGGGGCGCCCGGGGTTCTCCAAGGGGTTGTGTCCGGCGTTACCCTGTGGTGGTGTTCGGACGAATGGCGGAAAGCGTCCGCCGCCTACTGGGCAAGCCCGGTGCGGTGGACCTGCGGCCTTATACCAAGCTCCTGTCGGCGATCGAGGCCGAGGAGGATGGTCTGCGTGAGCTCGACGACACCGAGCTGACGGACAAGGCCATCGAACTCGGCAACGCCGAACTCCCCTACGATCGCAACGACCTCGTGTCGCTGTGCGCCGTCGGCCGCGAGGCCGCCCGGCGCTCACTGGACGAGCGCCCCTTCGACGTGCAGCTCCTCGGTGTCATGGCGCTGCTCGACGGCCACGTCGCGGAGATGGCGACGGGTGAGGGCAAGACGCTCGCCGGCGCCCTCGCCGCGGCCGGGTTCGCACTGCGCGGCCAGCGCGTGCACCTCCTGAGCGTCAACGACTACCTGGCCCGGCGCGACGCCGAGTGGATGCGACCCGTCTACGACATGCTCGGCGTCACCGTCGGGTGGATCACCGAGGACTCCACCCCCGAGGAGCGCCGCGCCGCCTACACCTGCGACGTCACCTACGCGGCCGTCAGCGAGCTGGGCTTCGACGTCCTGCGCGACCGCATGGTCACCGACATCGACGACCGGGTCGTGCCGCCGCCCAACATCGCGATCATCGACGAGGCCGACTCGGTCCTCGTCGACGAGGCCCGCGTTCCGCTGGTCCTCGCCGGGGCCGCCGAGAGCGTGGCCGCCGACGTGGAGATGGCGGACATCGTCCGAGGGCTCAAGCCCCGCCTGCACTTCGAGATCGACGGCGAGGGACGCAACGTCCAGCTCACCGACGCCGGTATCGACGCGGTCGAGAAGGCCCTGGGCGGGATCGACCTGTACTCCGAGGACGACACGTCGGTCCTTCCCCAGGTCAACCTGGCCCTCCACGCGCACGTCCTGCTCCAGCGCGACGTCCACTACGTGGTGCGCGACGGCGAGGTCCGGCTCATCAACGAGTCCCGGGGCCGCATCGCCCTGCTCCAGCGGTGGCCGGACGGCCTCCAGGCCGCGGTCGAGGCCAAGGAGAAGGTGGCGGTCAGCGAGACCGGCGAGGTCCTGGACTCCATCACGGTCCAGTCGCTCGTGCTCCGCTACCCCACGCGCGGCGGGATGACCGGTACCGCGATGGCCGTGGCCGAGCAGCTCCGCGAGTTCTACGAGCTGGAGGTGGCGGTCATCCCCTCCAACAAGCCGAACGTCCGCGAGGACCACGGCACGCGCCTGTACGCCACGCGCGAGGAGAAGGAGGACGCCCTCATCGCGAAGGCGGAGGAGGTGCACAAGTCCGGGCGGCCGATCCTCATCGGCACCCAGGACGTGGCGGAGTCCGAACTGCTCGCCGGGCGCCTGCGCGACGCCGGCCTGGACTGCGTGGTCCTCAACGCCAAGAACGACGCGGACGAGGCGTCGATCATCGCGGAGGCGGGTACCCACGGCGCCGTCACGGTGTCCACCCAGATGGCCGGCCGCGGTACCGACATCCGCCTGGGCGGCAGCGACATGGGCGACCGCGAGCGGGTCGTGGAGACCGGCGGCCTGTACGTCATGGGATTCGGCCGCTACCCCAGCAGCCGCCTCGACGGGCAGCTGCGCGGGCGTGCGGGCCGCCAGGGCGACCCGGGCGACTCCATCTTCTTCGTCAGCATGGACGACGACCTGGTGGTGAACAACGCCCCCGAGACGACGGGGTACGAGACCACCGCCGAGGGCGAGATCACCGACGCCGGCTGGCTGCAGATGGTCGACCACGCCCAGCGGGTCGCCGAGGGCCAGCTCCTGGAGGTCCACCGCAACACCTGGCGGTACAACCAGCTGATCGACGTCCAGCGCGACGTGGTGCTGGAGCACCGCGAGATGGTCCTGACCGGAGACCAGGGCGACCGGCACATCAAGCTGGACCGCAAGAAGCAGCACGCGGAGCTGGTGGACGAGGTGGGTGAGGAGAAGGTCGCCCAGGCGGCCAGGCTCATCACCCTGTACCACCTGGACCGGGGCTGGACCGACCACAACGCGTTCCTGTCGGAGCTGCGGGAGGGCATCCACCTCCGGTTCCTCGGCCGCCGCGACCCCCTGGACGAGTTCAACCGCGACGCGGTGCCGGTGTTCAAGGGCTTCCTGGACGAGGCGCGCGCCCGTGCGGCGGAGAGCTTCGAGGGCCTGGAGGCCGAGGACGGCGAGCTCGACGTCAGCGGGGTCGGCGTCAAGCGCCCGTCGATGACGTGGACGTACATGGTGCACGACCACCCGTTCAGCTCGGCGTTCGAGACGCTGGTGGGACGGCTCAAGGGCGGACGGGGTACGGCCGACCGGGACTGAGAATTCAGGCAAGGACGGTTTCCTGCGCGGGTCGGGACTTTGGTCCCGGTCCGCGCATTACCTTTGTCAGCTATTCTGCTGAAACGTCGGTCGGACGCGAAATCGCCATGCGCAATTGCCCTGGCCGCGTTAACATGACTGCGTTTTCAACAGAATCCGAGACGGTTGGGACTGAATCCACTGTGGTTCACGAAGTCGGCGCGCAGGAGAAGATCAGTTACGGCCGGAACGACCGCTTCGCGGGCGGTCCGGTCGGTGGGGGGAGCTTCTGGATCGACGATGACGGCCGCCCGGTGGCCAAGATCGGCGGCCCGAAGGAGTGGCGCCCCACGCCCATGATCGACGTCCACGTGAGTGATGTGTTCAGTGTGGGAGGGCAGGTGTGGAGGGTCACCGATATCGTTGACGCGGACAGCCCCTCCGCCTATCTGCTGGCCACGCGAATAAGCTGAGCGCGCTCCGGGTGGACGGCCCGGGACGCATTCGACTCGCTCGGACCGGGAAACGCAACCCCGTGCAACCTTTCCGGGTGAAGTCACGGATTGTTTTCCTTCCCGGTTTTGTGGATGTCGCCCTTTTTCCGGTGGAGTCCGCCTCGCGAGGGCGCGGCGGACCTCCACCGGGGCTCCCGTTAGTTCTGTGATTTCTGGGGTTTCGGGAGTGAAACGGAGGCGTGGCTCTGTGTCACCGCAGTTCAGTGCGTGTCTCCTGATATGGCCGGAAGGAATCGAGACGTTCCGGTTATCTGATGGAGGTTGTTCGCGTTACCGCTGAATCGTTAACGTCAGTGGTGCAGGGCGCGCCTCGGCGCACGGGGAGGGCATTACTCTCGGCGGTTTTCGGGTCGCTGCGCCTTGCCGCCCCCCAAGGTCGGTCCCAGGGGCTGTCCCCCGCCCCTGGGCCTGGCCGCCCCCGCTCCGCCTCCGGCGGGGGAGCGGTGCCGCTTCGCCCCGGCGCCGGTTCGCGGTCGCTCCCGTGAGGGGCTCGCGGCCCTCCGCCCCACCGCGGTCCCGCGCCGCCCCGTCGCCCCCTCTGCCGGGCCCGGCCCCGTTCCCCGCGCCCTCCGGGGACGCGTCTGCCCCGGAGCGGGCTCGCAGTGCTCCCCTGTGGTTCGAAGGCGCCCGGCACCGCCCCCGGCCCTCGGTGCGCCCCCAGGTAGATCGTGTTCCACTGCGGACGTGGATCGCCGTGACGGCAGGCCCGTCCTGCACGTGTCCTGCGCGCGGGGCTTGCGGTAGAACGCGTTCCAGTATTAACCTCTGCGTATACCTGGCCCGGTGAGGGCGTCCGGCGGTTCGGTCGCCGGTCGCCAGCGGACGGCAGGTGAGAGAGGATCGTCGCCCGTCGACGTCGGATCGCGCCCCGACGCCGGCGGGCGACGCCCGTTCGGGCCCCGGTCAGCCCAGGAGGCGGCTCAGCTCGCCGAAGGTGGTGCAGGGCCAGGGCAGGCGGCAGCCCAGGCAGTGGTGTCCGCCCGGTTCGTCCTGCTCCTCGGGGCGGTGCAGTCGCAGCAGGTCGGCGCAGACGCCCGCCAGTGCGGTCACCTCGTCGCGGGCGTTCGCGTAGAAGGCGACGTCGTTGATCCGTGCGAGGGCGCTGTCGGACCCGGCGTCCGGGATGCCGACCGTGTCCGGCTCCCAGGGGACCGCCCGCACGGAGCGCTCCTGGATGCCCTGCACGCACTGGAGCAGCTGCGCGTGCTCGGAGAGGTGTCCCCTCCGTGGCGCTGGTCTGGCGAACGGCGACATCGCTGATCTCCCCCGATGGGTGGATACGCAGCCTCACGTAGTGACACAGCGTATACCCAGCGTCGCGCGTTGTCGCGATCTGTGGGGGTGTGGGGCCGGAATGAACGCGAGGTGCGGGCCGCCCCCAAGGGGAAGGGCGGCCCGCGGGGGGTGGGACTCAGGCGCAATTGCCACCGCAGCTACAGGATCCGCCGTTCTGGCATCCGCAGCCGCAGCCCGAACCGCAGCTGCATCCGCTCAGGCTCGGGACGGTGGTCGGGGGGTGGGTCACAGTCACTCCTCGGGGCTCGGCAGCGCCCGCGCGCGATCACGCCGGGAATCCTCCCAGGAGGGGAGGGGCGTCGCGGGCGTGTTTCCCGAAACTTGACGTGCCCCCTCCGCGGCTTTCCCAATCCGCGACGACAACCTTGCCGACGCGTGACCGGGCGACCCCGTCCGGGTCACGGGCTACCCCACCGGGGTCGAGCTGGGAAGCCGTGACACGCGGAGTCAGGCGAAGAAGGTCGCCTCGACCGCAGGGCGGCGCGTCATTCGGTACAGCCAAACCTGGCCGATGAGCATGACCGGAATTGCGGGCAGGAGGGTCACCCAGACGAACACCCCGGTCCCGGCCGGTACCGGGGCCCACGGGAGCTGCGCGGCCACCGCCACCAGGAGCCCGGGCACGGCGATGGCCAGCGCCGACGTGTGGCGCGACAGCATCGGCCCCACGAGCCCGCTGGTCGCCGCCAACGCCCCCGCCAGCACCACCGCGAGGATCACCGCGGGCGCGGCCGACGAGAGCTCGGGGCCGCCCGGGAGGAGGGCCGCCGCGGCGGCCAGGACCGTCGCCCCCAGAGCCGCCCGCGACAGCGGACGGGTGACCCGCGCCGCCACGTCCGCGCTCTCCGCGTCGGCGGGACCGACCAGCCGCTCCGCGCCGAAGGCCGCGCCGCGCAGGGCGAACAGGGCCATCACCACGGCCGTGCACAGCACGGTGAACGCGCTCGCCGTGAGGCCGCCGGTGAGCATTCCCGCGACCGTCAGCCCCCACGTCGCCGCGACGGTCCAGCTGCCCGCGACGATCGCGGCGTCGCAGCCCAGGCGCCAGCGGGGTCCGGCCACGCGGGCGCGCAGCCACAGCCCCGCGTCGCGGACCAGCCATGCGGCCAGCATGGCGGCGAGCACCGGCCGCAGTTCGGCGACCACGTGGTGCTCCAGGAGGGGGAACAGGCCGGCCAGGACCCCGACGGCGGCGACCAGCCACACCTCCGAGGCGAGGAAGTAGGGGGCGATCGCGGACACGACGCGCCGGCGCTGGGCGGGTCCGCGCGCCACGTGCGGCATCAGCATGCCCAGGCCGATGTCGGACCCCGCTAGGACGAGGTACCCCACGAAGAACAGGGCGAGTAGTGCGGTGGAGGCGAAGGACAGGACGTCCATGGCTGGGATGCTCCCTGGATCAGAACGTGTGGACGGGGTCGGCGAGCTCCGCGGGCTCCTCCTCGCGGCGCTCCGCGAGAGGTCCGCCCCCGGGGCCGCGCCGGGCGTACCGCACCAGGAGCCAGTAGGTGACGGCGGCCAGGACCGCGAACGCGACGGTGAAGAAGGCGAAGGAGGCGACGGCCGCGACCGGCGTCATCGGGGTCACCGCGTCGGCGGTGGTCAGGTGGTGCACCACCGTCCAGGGCTGCCGGTTGGTCTCCCGGAACACCCAGCCGCCGACACTCGCCAGATAGGGGGCGAAGGGGGTGACGACCAGCGGGGCGAGGAACCACCGCCACCGGTCGAGGCCGCCGAAGGGCCAGACCAGCAGCATGACCGGGCCGAGGAAGAACAGCACCGCCCACATGCTCATCATGAGGCCGTCGGCGGTCGCGTTGACGCCGTTCAGGAGCGGGCCGCCGGGGGAGGCCGCCTCGATCGCCGCGATCTCCTCGGCGGTGTAGGTCAGTCCGCTGGTGGGCGGGGCCTCTCCGAAGAGCCCGAACTGGACGCCGCCGAAGGTCACCACGAACATCGGCATGACGGCCATGACGATCGCGGCGTAGCGGATCCCGCGCCGGAAGATCCCGTGCGGGTCGTCGCGCCGCACCAGGTGGTAGGCGCTGGTCGCGGCGACCACCAGGGCGCCGACCGTCATGGCGCCGCTGACGACGTGCCCGAACGCCATGGTGGCGGCGGGGTTGGTCATCAGGGCGACCGGGTCGGTCAGGTGCGCGACGCCGTCCACCATCTCGAATCCGGTGGGGTTGCGCAGGAACCCGTTGGAGACCAGCACCCACCACGCCGAGGCGTACGCCGTCGCGGTGACCACGGCGAAGCAGGCGAGGTGGGCCCACCTGCCCATCCGGTCCCAGCCGAAGATCCACAACCCCAGGAACGTGGACTCGACGAAGAACGCCGTCATCGTCTCCAGGGCCAGCGGAGCCGCGAACGTGTAGCCGAACATCTCGTGCAGGCCGCTCCAGTTGAGCGCGAGCTGGAGCTCCATCACCAGGCCCGACAGGATCCCCATGCCGTAGTTGACGAGGTACAGGCCGCCCCAGAAGCGCACGGCGGTCATCCGCGAGCGGTCACCGCGCAGTGCGGCCAGGAACTGGGTGGTGAGGATGTACGGGGCGAGCCCGAGTGTCAGCGCCACGAACATGTAGTGCGTGGCGGCGGTCAGCGCGAACTGGAGCCGTGCCAGGAGAAGCGGGTCTTCGAGCATCGTCGGGCCTCGCGATCGGCGGTGGGAACACGCCAAGCATCCGACGACGGCGGCAGCGGGCACATCGTCCCGGAGGGGGCTCCTGCCGACCCCCCTCCGGGGTACGCGCCGCCGGGAGGCTACTCCCGCGGGTGTACGGGGAGACCCTGAGGCGACCCCGACGTCCCGCGGTCGGGGTCGGGGTCGGTCAGCTGTTCTGGCTCCACCGCGGAGTGACCAGGGCCGTCTCGTAGGCGATGACGACCAGCTGTGCGCGGTCCCGCACACCCAGTTTCACCATGGAGCGGCTCACGTGGGTCTTGGCGGTGGCCGGGCTGACCACCAGGCGGGCGGCGATCTCCTCGTTGGACAGGCCGCCCCCGACCAGCGCGACCACCTCGCGCTCGCGGTCGGTGAGCCCGTTCAGGCGGACCGACGGCTCCGGCGCTCCGGGCGGGCGGCGGGCGTAGTCGGCGATCAGCCGCCGGGTGATCCCCGGCGACAGCAGTGCCTCGCCGCCGTGCACGACCCGCACCGCCTGGAGCAGGTCGCGGGGCTCGGTGTCCTTGACCAGGAACCCGCTGGCCCCGGCCCGGAGCGCCTCGAAGATGTACTCGTCCAGGTCGAACGTGGTGAGGATGACGACCCGGGTCGCCGACAGGTCGCGGTCCGCGAGGATGCGCTCGGCGGCGGCCAGGCCGTCCACACCCGGCATGCGGATGTCCATCAGGACCACGTCGGGGCCCTCCGCCCGGGCCAGCCGGACGGCCTCCTCGCCGTCACCGGCCTCGGCGACCACCTCGATGTCGGGGGCGCTGTCCAGCAGCGCGCGGAAACCCGCGCGCACCAGGACCTGGTCGTCGGCGAGCAGCACCCTGATCACGGTGTCCTCGTTTCGTCGGTGCCGGACGCGCCGCGCGCGTCCGGCGAGGCGGAATCGGGTCGGCCGGGCTCGGAGCGTCCCACCGGCAGCCGCGCCCGCACCCGGAATCCTCCACCCTCCAGAGGGCCCGCGTCCACCGTGCCGCCCACCAGCGCGGCCCGTTCGCGCATCCCGGTGATGCCGTTGCCCGGCACCGGCGGCCCGACCGTACCGCGTCCGTCGTCCGTCACCTCGACCACCAGGTCGGTGGCCCCGTACTCGATCCGGACCCGGGCGCTCGTCGCGCCGGCGTGGCGCACCGTGTTGGTGAGCGCCTCCTGCACGGTGCGGTAGGCGGCCGATTCGGTGCTCACGGGCAGGTGGCGGGGGACGCCGGTGACCTCGACGCCCACGTCGATCCCCGCTCCCCGCGTGCCCTCGGCCAGTTCGCCGACCCGGTCGAGCCCGGGGACCGGAGACCTCGGCGCGGCCTCGTCCACGGCACGCAGGACACCGAGTATCCCGCGGAGCTCGATCAGGGTGTCCTTGCTGGTCTGCTTGATGGTGGCCAGGGCCTCCGCGGCGCGTTCGGGCTCCGTCTCGATCAGGTACAGGGCTGTGCCCGCCTGCACGTTGATCAGCGAGATGTTGTGCGCGACGGTGTCGTGTACGTCCCTGGCGAGCCGGACGCGCTCCTCCGACCCACGGCGGAGCACCTCCTCCTCCCTTGTGCGGTCGGCCTCGGCCGCGCGCTCCCGGTCGGCCCGCAGGTACTCCTGGCGCCAGCGCACGACCTCGCCCGTGCACAGCAGGAGCAGGACCCACGCGACCATGCCGACCGCCTCCAGGCGGTACCCGCCGACGACCACCAGTTCGAAGGCGTTGACGGCCACGAACTGGCCGATGCCCAGCGTCCACCCGAACACGCGGTACCCCCGGCGGACGAGGGCGTAGAGCGTGACCGCGGTGCACAGCATGACCATGCCGTCGGGAAAGCCCAGCGGGTAGTAGACGGTCGCGGAGGCGACCGAGACCAGGCCCACCACACGCGGGAGGGCGGTCCGCCACAGGAGGGGCAGGCACGCCGCGAGGATGAGGGCGTACCCCCACGGCCAGAGCTCTCTGTCCGCGGTGACGGGGGCGACCCACTCCCTCGCGAGGGTGCTGCCCAGGGACAGGACCAGCAGTGCCAGGGTGATCCATGAATCGGTGCGCGTGGGGCGCGGGAGTAGTGCTGCCACACCACCGACAGTACGGGCAGCACCCCGGGGGCGCGCGTCGTCCTCAGGGCTGATCCTCGCCCGACGGCGTACTCCCCACGGCGTACGCGCCCTCCGGCGCGACCCGCACGGGGCCGCCGCAGGGGGCGGGGGATCCGCGACCGCGCGTCCTCCGGTCCCGGCCGCATCGGCCGGGACCCCGCGGCGGTCTCAGAACACGTCGTCCGGCGGAGCGGGGGAGTCGACCGCGTCCGCGTCGTGGACGGGCGCGCGGCCCGACACGAAGCGGTCCAGGTCCTCGCCCTCCAGCAGCCGGGCCATCTCCGGGTCGCGGTGCGCACGGCGGCCCAGTTCCTGCGCGGGGAGCGGCCGGTGGCCGGCCACCAGGACGAGGTTGCCGAACCGGCGCCCGCGCAGGATTCCCGGCTCCGCCGTCAGCGCCACGTGCGGCAGGGCCGCACGGACGGTCGCCGCCTGCGTCCGGGTGTGCTCCAGCGAGTGGCCGTCGCCGATGTTCACCGCCAGCAGGCCCCCGGGGCGCAGCACGCGGGCCGCCTCCGCGTAGAACTCCACCGACGTCAGCCGGGCGGGGGTCCGGGCGCCGGCGAAGACGTCGCTGATGACCAGGTCCGCGCTGTCGGCGTGCCGTGCGGTGATCCACTCCCGGGCGTCGCCGATGCCCACCCGCAGCTGGGCCCGGCGGTCCCACGGCAGCCGCCGGCGCACCATCTCCACCAGCGGCGCGTCGACGTCCACGGCGCGCTGCCGCGAGCCCGGGCGGGTGTGCGCCACGTACCTGGCCAGTGTCAGCGCTCCCGCGCCCAGGTGCAGCGCGTCGATCGGCTCGCCCTCGGGCGCGACGAGGTCGGCTGCGTGCGCGATCCGCCGCATGTACGAGAAGTCCAGGTAGGCGGGGTCGGACAGGTCCACGTGCGACTGCGGTGTTCCCGCCACCACGAGGAACCACGAGTCGGACCGGTCGGCGTCGGCGAGCAGTTCCATGCCCGGGACGCCCGTCGGCTCCCCGTCCCCGTCGCCCTCCGGGTCCCGAGTACCGCGTCTGCCCATGATCTCCCCGTTCGTCGGCCGCGCCCGCCGGCCACGCACGCCGCCCGGTTCGTCGGTCCCCCAGCCTAGGTACCGGCGGGAGCACTCGCGCAACTCACGCGCGAACGCGTCCGCACTACCGCTAGCCTGGGTCTCCCCTAGTTCAGTTCCCACGCCCCACGGGCGTGTTCACCGAGGAGTGGCCGTGCTGCTGCGGATGTCGAACCTGTTCCTTCGCACCCTGCGTGAGGACCCGGCGGACGCCGAGGTGCCGAGCCACAAGCTCCTCGTCCGCGGCGGGTTCGTGCGCCGCGCCGCCCCCGGCATCTACACCTGGCTGCCGCTGGGCAAGATGGTCCTGGACAACGTGGCGCGGATCGTGCACGAGGAGATGGCCGCCATCGGCGGCCAGGAGGTCCTCCTCCCCGCCCTCCTGCCCAAGGAGTTCTACGAGGCGAGCGGCCGCTGGGAGGAGTACGGGGACACCCTGTTCCGCCTCAAGGACCGCAAGGGCGCCGACTACCTGCTCGGCCCCACCCACGAGGAGCTGTTCACGCTCCTGGTCAAGGGCGAGTACTCCTCCTACAAGGACTTCCCCGTCGTCCTGTACCAGATCCAGGAGAAGTTCCGCGACGAGGCGCGTCCCCGGGCCGGCGTGCTCCGCGGCCGCGAGTTCCACATGAAGGACTCCTACTCCTTCGACATCGACGACGAGGGCCTCCAGGCCTCCTACGAGGCCCACCGCGCCGCCTACGTCCGGATCTTCGACCGGCTCGGACTGGAGTACGTCATCGTCTCCGCCACGTCCGGCGCCATGGGCGGCTCGGCCTCGGAGGAGTTCCTGGCCGTGGCCCCCAACGGCGAGGACACCTTCGTGCGCAGCACGGAGTCCGACTACGCCGCGAACGTCGAGGCCGTCGCCGTCCCGGTGCCGCCCGCGCTGCCCGTCGAGGGGCTGCCCGAGGCCGTGGTGCACCACACCCCCGGCACCGCCACCATCCAGACCCTGGTGGACTTCCTCAACGAGGCCGGGACGGGCCGCGTCTACAGCGAGGCCGACACCCTCAAGAACCTCCTCGTCAAGACCCGCGCGCCGGGCGCCGAGGACTGGGAGCTGCTGGCCATCGGCCTGCCCGGTGACCGCGACGTCGACCTCAAGCGCCTGGAGGCCGCCCTGGAGCCCACCGAGGTCGCCCTCCTGGACGAGGCCGACTTCGCGGCGAACCCGTTCCTGGCCAAGGGCTACATCGGTCCCCGCGCCCTTCTGGACAACAAGGTCCGCTACCTGGTCGACCCGCGGGTGGTCACCGGCACCGTCTGGGTGACCGGCGCCGACAAGACCGACCACCACGTCATCGACCTGGTGGCCGGACGCGACTTCACCCCGGACGGCACCATCGACGTCGCCGTGGTCCGCGACGGCGACCCCTCGCCCGACGGTCACGGCACGCTGTACACCGCGCGCGGCATCGAGATCGGCCACATCTTCCAGCTCGGCCGCAAGTACACCGACACCTTCCAGGTGGACGCCCTCGGCGCCGACGGCAAGCCGAAGCGCGTCACCATGGGCTCCTACGGGGTCGGGGTGTCGCGCGCCGTCGCCTGCGTCGTCGAGCAGTCCCACGACGACAAGGGCATCGTCTGGCCGCGCGCCATCGCACCCGCCGACGTGCACGTGGTCGGCACCGGCAAGGGCGAGCAGATCGAGGAGGCCCTGCGGATCGGCGCGGAGCTGGAGGCCCGCGGCCTGCGCGTCCTCGTGGACGACCGCAAGGGCGTCTCGCCGGGTGTGAAGTTCACCGACGCCGAGCTGCTGGGCATCCCGACCGGCGTCATCATCGGCCGCGGGCTCAAGGACGGCCTGGTGGAGCTGCGCGACCGCGCCACCGGCGACCGCGAGGAGGTCGCCCTGACCGAGATCGTGGACCGCACCGTCGCCGCCTGCCGCGGCTAGCCGCAGGGCAGCGGACGAGACGCGGGGCCGGGGAGGGATCCCCGGCCCCGCGCGCGTGCCGCCGTCAGGCGGTCTCGAAGCCGGGAAGGGCGTCCAGCTCCCCGCCCCACTCCAGCCCGCGCAGCGTCGTCTCCTGGAGGGCCCGCGCGCCCGTCACCCGCAGGCCGGTGTCGGCCGACGCCGCCAACCACAGGTACGCGCGCGCCGCCGTCTCCTCCACCCCGATCGCGAAGGCGTCGAGGGCCCCGCCCCCGCGCTCCTCCGGCAACGGGTACGAGGCCAGAGCGGAGGGCGCGTCGATGCCGCGTTCCACCGCGGCGGCGCGCAGCGTGTCGCGCAGCGCCTTGTGCCGCTGGGCCGCGTCCAGGGCCCGCTCGCGCCGGTCCTCGTCCCCGGCGGCCCCGCCGACGAACTCGTACCCGTACACCGCCGCGTGCTCGGCGCTCAGGGCCTCGGCCAGCGCCTCGGGGCCGGGGTCCGACCCGTCCGGGGTGGACGCGGGACTCTCGTTCACCTGTACCGCCTTCACGTTCGTGGATGTCCGTCCGGAGGCAAAAGCTAGACCCTGCCCAGCAGGTACGCGTGTCCTGCCTCGCAGGCGCCGATACCGCTGATCAGCTGTGCCAGACCCGGGTCGGAGACGGATCCGGCCTGGTCGAGGCGGGCGCTCGTCGCCGCCGACTCCAGCAGCCGCAGCCCGGCGGCGTCCATGGCCGCGCCGGACGCGGGATCCTCCGCGGGAGGGTCGCCCTCACCGTCGGCGAGGTCGGCGGGCGCGGTGGGGGAGGCGTCCTCGGGCAGCGACTCCACCAGGGCGTCCATGTGGGTCAGGTGGTGGCCCAGCAGGCGCTCCAGCAGCTCCGCGGGGCCCGAGCCCTCGGCGATCGCCGCCTCGTAGCGGACGACCATCCGCTCCTTGTCCCGGATCACCGACCGGAGCACGTACTCGTCCGGGGTCACGTCCGCGGGGTACCACTCGGCCTCGCCGCACGCGGCCAGACCCGCGACCGCCGCTCCGGCCACCGCCGCGCCCAGCACCGTGCGGCGGCTGATGACGCAGCCGTTCACCTGGCCCACGTGCTCTCCTTCCGTGCCCCGTGCCGTCCCTCGTCGGCACGACGGCCGTCCGGGACGGCCACGGCCCCATCTTTCCACGGTCCGCGCGGGGTGCGGCCCGCGCCGACACACCCCGTCACACGGGCTTTCCCGCTCCCGGAGGCCACACGGTGACGCGTCCCGGGCACCGACGGCGACCTGGACCGCGCCCGGGTGTGGATACCCTTGCAGCACAACCGCCGTCGCACGCGACGCGCGGCCGGTCCGCGTCCCTCAGGGGGGCGGACCGTTCAGTCGCAGACTACGTACAGAGCTGGACCGCCCCGTACACCGGCCAGAGGCCGAGCGGGCGGGATTTCTCCGCTGGAGGGGCAGACACCACATGGGAGCGCAGGCACGCGAAGAGCGCATCGCCGAGCTGCTGGAGCCGGTACTGGCAGAGGCCGGACTGGACCTGGAGGCCGTCGAGCTGACACCGGCGGGCAAGCGCCGGGTCCTGCGCGTCGTCGTCGACTCCGACGACGGGGTGGACCTGGACCGGGTCGGTGAGGTCAGCCAGGAGGTCAACGCCACCCTGGACGCCTCCGACGTCATGGGCGAACTGCCCTACGTCCTGGAGGTCACCTCGCCGGGGGTGGACCGACCGCTGACGCAGCCGCGCCACTGGCGGCGCTCCCGTGGACGGCTGGTGAAGGCCGCCCTCACCGAGGGCGGCGACGTCACCGGCCGGGTCACCGACGCCGACGACGAGGGCGTCACCCTCGACGTCGAGGGCCGGCCCCGCACCCTCGCCCACGCCGAACTCGGCCCGGGCAGGGTCCAGGTGGAATTCCGTCGCGAAGCCGACACCGACGCGGCGGACTAGAGGGGGAGCCCCGTGGATATTGACATGAGTGTCCTGCGCAGCCTGGAGCGCGAGAAGGACATCGCGGTCGAGTTGGTCGCCAAGGCCATCGAGGACGCGCTGCTGATCGCCTACCACCGCGAAGAGGGGCCCGACAAGAAGGCCCGGGTCGAGCTCAACCGCTCGACCGGCCACGTGACGGTGTGGGTGTCCGAGACGGACGAGGAGGGCGGGGTCGTCGGCGAGTTCGACGGCACCCCGTCCGGATTCGGCCGTATCGCGACCTCCACCGCCAAGCAGGTCATCCTCCAGCGTCTGCGCGACGCCGAGGACGAGCTGACCCTGGGGGAGTTCGCCGGACGCGAGCACGACATCGTCTCCGGCATCATCCAGCAGGGCAGGGACCCCCGCAACGTGCTGGTCGACCTCGGCAAGCTGGAGGCGATCCTTCCCCCGCAGGAGCAGGTCCCCACCGAGACCTATACCCACGGGGAGCGCCTGCGCGCCTACGTGGTGCAGGTGCGCAAGGGGCACCGCGGTCCGTCCGTCACCCTCTCGCGCACCCACCCCAACCTGGTGCGCAAGCTCTTCGAGCTGGAGGTGCCCGAGATCGCCGACGGGACCGTCGAGATCTCGGCGATCGCCCGGGAGGCGGGCCACCGCACCAAGATGGCCGTCCGCTCGCACCGGGGCGGAGTCAACGCCAAGGGGGCCTGCATCGGCCCGCTCGGCAGTCGTGTCCGCAACGTGATGGCGGAGCTCCACGGAGAGAAGATCGACATCGTCGACTTCTCCGAGGACCCGGCCGTGTTCGTGGCCAACGCCCTCTCCCCGGCGCGGGTCAACTCCGTGGAGATCCTCGACATGGCCGCGCGCGTCGCGCGCGTGATCGTGCCCGACTACCAGCAGTCCCTGGCGATCGGCAAGGAGGGGCAGAACGCCCGCCTCGCCGCCCGTCTGACCGGTTGGCGCATCGACATCCGCTCCGACGCCGAGCCCACGGGCGAGGCCGCGGACGGTGACGGAACCGACGGCGACGACGCCGCCGCCGTCGGTTAATCGGGTCGCGGCGATGTCCCGACGCGATATGGTGGCCGGAGACGGTCCCGTCGGCCCCGTGCGCACCTGCGTAGGGTGCCGGTCACGGGCAGTCCAGTCCGACCTCGTGCGGCTGGTGGCTGTGGGCACGGCCATCACGCCCGACACCCGGGGTCGACGTCCGGGGCGTGGCGCCTACCTTCACGGCGATCGGCGATGCCTTGAGCTCGCCGAACGTCGCAAGGCCTGGTCCCGCGCCTACCGGAGGGGAGCGGGTGATACCGGGTGGGACCTCTCATCCGTGGAGGCCCTGCTCGATGCCGCCCCGCGTGGCGGATAGGGTCACCGCTCCCGATAGGGTTGGAATGTCTGCGCCGGCCTCTGGGTTGTCATAATCGAGGTCGGCGTAGCAGTGCTGTGTCGGCATGCTGGTACCGACCCATTGTTGTGTAGCGATGAGGAAGCAGGTCGAGATTGCGATGAGCGCCTGATGAGTACGCAGCGATGAGTAACTCGAGCTAACGACGGTCCGGCACAAGCCCATGTCCCGGACCGAAGCTGAAGGAGAGTAGTGGCGAAGGTCCGGGTGTACGAACTCGCCAAGGAGTTCGGTGTAGAGAGCAAGGCCGTGCTGGCCAAGCTCAACGAGATGGGCGAATTCGTCCGTTCGGCGTCCTCGACGATAGAGGCCCCCGTCGTACGACGCCTCCAAGAAGCCTTCAACAACGGTTCCGACGGCGGCAAGAAGGGCTCGGCTCCCAAGCCCGGCCCGCGCGCCGCGTCCGAGCCGGGTGCGGCCCCGAAGCCGGGTCCCGCCCCCAAGCCGGGTCCGAAGCCGGCTCCCGCCGCGCCCAAGCCGTCGGCCGCGCAGGGCGAGTCCGCCCCGCGTCCCGGCGCGCCCAAGCCCGGCCCCAAGGCCCCCCGCGGTGAGGCGGGTGCCCGCCCCGGCGGCGCGCCCAAGCCCGGTGGTCCGGCCGGTCGGCCCGAGGGTGTGCGCTCCGAGGAGTCCCGCCCCGAGGGCGGGCGTCCCGAGGGTGGACGCCCCGAAGCCGGTCGTTCCGAGGGCGGGCGTCCCGAGCGCGGTGACCGCCCGCAGCGCGGCGACCGTCCCCAGCGGGGCGAGCGTCCCGAGCGCGGCGGAGCCCGTCCGGGTCCGCGCACGTCCGGTCCGCGTCCGGGCAACAACCCGTTCGCGTCCAACGCCTCCGGCATGGGCTCCAAGCCCGCGCCGCGTCCCGGCGGCGCCCCCGGTGGCGCTCCCGGCGCCGGTGCCCCGCGTCCGGGCGGTCCCCGTCCGGGTCCGCGTCCCGGCCCGCAGGGCGGTGGCGACCAGCGCGCCCCGCGTCCCGGTGGCGCTCCCGGCGCCGGTGCCCCGCGTCCGGGCGGTCCCCGTCCGGGTCCGCGTCCCGGCCCGCAGGGCGGCGGCGACCAGCGCGCCCCGCGTCCCGGTGGCGCAGCGGGCGCCCCGCGTCCCGGCGGTGCCGCGGGTGGACCCCCGCGTCCCGGTGGCGGCGCAGGCGGACCCCGTCCCGGCGGTCCGCGTCCCAGCCCGATGAACATGCCCTCGTCCCGTCCGGCCTCGCCTGCGGGCGGCGGTCGCGGTGGCGGCGGCGGTCGTCCCGGCGGCGCAGGCGGCCGTGGCCGCGGGGGAGCCCCCGCGGGTGCGGGTCCGCGTCCCGGCGGCGCCGGTGGCGGCGGCGGTCGTCCGGGCGGCTTCGGTGGTCGTCCCGGTGGCGGCGGTCGCGGTCGCGGTGGCGGCACGGCCGGTGCGTTCGGTCGTCCGGGCGGTCGTCCCGGGCGCGCACGCAAGTCCAAGAAGCAGCGGCGCCAGGAGTTCAACGACCTCCAGGCCCCGTCCTTCGGCGGCGTCAAGATCCCGAGCGGCAACAACCAGGTCATCCGTCTGTCCCGCGGCGCCTCGCTGTCGGACTTCGGTGACAAGATCGACGTCAACCCGGCGTCGCTCGTCCAGGTCATGATGCACCTGGGTGAGATGGTCACCGCGACCCAGTCGCTGCCCGACGAGTCGCTCCAGCTGCTGGGCGAGGAGCTCAGCTACCGCATCGAGGTCGTCAGTCCCGAGGACGAGGACCGCGAGCTGCTGGAGTCCTTCTCCATCGAGTTCGGCGAGGACGACGGTACGGCCGAGGACCTGCGTCCCCGTCCGCCCGTGGTCACCGTCATGGGTCACGTCGACCACGGTAAGACCCGACTGCTGGACACCATCCGCAAGACCAACGTCGTCAGCGGCGAGGCCGGCGGTATCACCCAGCACATCGGTGCCTACCAGGTCTCCACCGAGGTGGACGGCGAGGAGCGCAAGCTCACCTTCATCGACACCCCCGGTCACGAGGCGTTCACCGCCATGCGTGCCCGCGGTGCGAAGGTCACCGACATCGCGGTGCTGGTGGTCGCGGCCGACGACGGCGTCAAGCCGCAGACGGCCGAGGCCATCGACCACGCCAAGGCGGCCGAGGTGCCGATCGTGGTCGCGGTCAACAAGATCGACGTCGAGGGCGCCGACCCGCAGCGGGTCCGTGCGCAGCTCACCGAGTACGGCCTGGTCGCCGAGGAGTACGGCGGCGACGTCCAGTTCGTGGACATCTCCGCGCTCAAGGGCGACAACATCGACGGCCTGCTCGAGTCGATCGTGCTGACCTCCGACGCGGCGCTCGACCTGACCGCCAACCCGGACATGGACGCCCAGGGTCTGGCCATCGAGGCCTACCTGGACCGCGGTCGCGGTTCCATGGCCACGGTGCTGGTCCAGCGCGGCACGCTCAACGTGGGCGACTCGATCGTCTGCGGCGACGCCTACGGCCGCGTGCGCGCCATGCTCGACGAGCACGGCGACAACGTGCAGACCGCCGAGCCGTCCCGTCCGGTGCAGGTGCTGGGTCTGACCAACGTTCCCAGCGCCGGCGACAGCTTCCTGGTCGTCAAGGACGACCGGGTGGCACGGCAGATCGCGCAGCAGCGCGAGGCGCGCGAGCGCTTCGCCCAGCAGGCGCGTTCGGCCCGCCGCGTCACGTTCGAGACCTGGCAGGACGCTCTCAAGGAGGGTGAGCGCTCCGAGCTGCTCCTCCTCATCAAGGGCGACATGTCCGGTTCGGTCGAGGCCCTGGAGGAGTCGCTCCTCAAGATCGACTCGGGTGGCGACGAGGTCAACATCCGCGTCATCGGCCGCGGTGTCGGTGCGATCACGCAGAACGACATCAACCTGGCGTCGTCCGCCGACGCGATCATCATCGGCTTCAACGTTCGGCCCGAGGGCAAGAACAGCGAGCTCGCCGATCGCATGGGTGTCGACATCCGGTACTACTCGGTGATCTACCAGGCCATCGACGAGGTCGAGGCCGCTGTCAAGGGTCTCCTCAAGCCGGTCTACGAGGAAGTCCAGCTCGGCAGCGCCGAGGTCCGCGAGGTCTTCAAGGTTCCGAAGATCGGCAACATCGCGGGCTCGATCGTCCGCAGCGGCCTCATCCGCCGCAACACCAAGGCGCGGCTCATCCGCGAGGGTGTCGTCATCTCCGAGAACCTCACCGTGGAGTCCCTGCGGCGGTTCAAGGACGACGCGACCGAGGTCCGCGAGGGCTTCGAGTGCGGTATCGGTGTCGGTTACAACGACATCCGCGTCGAGGACGTCATCGAGACCTACGAGATGCAGGAGAAGCCCCGCGACTAATCCTCGCGGAGCCTGATCCGAGGGGCCCCGGCCGTGTGGCCGGGGCCCCACACTCTTTCCGCACAACACCACAGGTGATCACTTGTACGTAGGGTCGCTGACCCTGGACGTCCTTCTCGGTGACGTCCACTCGCTCAAACAGAAGCGCTCGCTGGTCCGGCCGGTGATCGCCGATCTGCGCCGCAAGTTCTCCGTCTCGGTCTCCGAGGTCGGGGACCAGGACCTGTACCGACGGGCCAAGGTCGGCGTGGCGGTGGTCGCGCCGACGGCGGCGCACGCCCGTGACCTGCTGGACACCTGCGAGCGTTTCGTCGCGGGACGTCCCGAACTGGAGCTGCTCTCTGCCAGGCAGCGGCTCTTCAACGAAGAGGAAGACTGACAATGGTTGACGCCGCACGCGCGCGGAAGATCGCCGACCGCATCCAGCGCATCGTCGCCGAGATGCTGGACCGGCGGATCAAGGACCCGCGCCTGGGATTCGTCACCGTGACCGACGCGCGCATCACCGCTGACCTGCGGGACGCCACGGTGTACTACACGGTGTTCGGCAGTCCGGAGGAGAAGGCCGCCTCCGCCGCAGCTCTGGAGAGCGCCAAGGGCGTCATCCGCAGCGAGGTGGGGCGCCAGACGGGTATCCGGCACACGCCGAGCCTCACCTTCGTCATCGACGAGGTGCAGGAGAACGCCCAGCACATCGAGGAACTGCTGGTCAAGGCGCGTCAGTCCGACGCGGAGGTGGCCGAGAAGGCCACCGGCGCCCAGCACGCGGGCGAGGCCGACCCGTACAAGGCTCCCCGCGAGGACGACGAGGACGAGGACGAGTAGAGTCCCGCCCCGTTCCACCACCACCGGCGGCGGCGCGGTCGCGCCGCCGCCGTCCCCTTCCCTCCGATGCTCCGAGGAGTCCCATGGCCGAGAGCGGCGTCGTCGTCGTCGACAAGCCCGCCGACTGGACCTCGCACGACGTGGTCGCCAAGACACGCGGGCTGGCACGCACGCGCAGGGTCGGCCACGCGGGCACCCTCGACCCCATGGCGACGGGGGTCCTCGTGCTGGGGATCGAGAAGGGCACCAAGCTCCTCGGCCACCTGACACTGACCGAGAAGGAGTACGACGCCACGATCCGCCTGGGGCTGGTGACCAACACCGACGACGCCGAGGGCGAGCCCGGGGCCCGGGTGGACGCCTCCGGTGTCGCGGAGGAGGCCGTGCGTACGGCGGTCGCCAGGCTGACAGGTGAGATCCAGCAGGTTCCGCCGCAGGTCAGCGCGATCAAGGTCGACGGCAAGCGTGCCTACAAGTCGGCGCGCGAGGGCAAGGAGGTCGTCCTCAAGCCCCGCACGGTCACCGTCTCGGGGTTCGAGATCACCGACATCCGCAGGGTGGAGGACGCCGACGGCGCGTTCGTGGACGTGGACGCCCTGGTCACGTGCTCCAGCGGCACCTACATCCGCGCGCTCGCCCGCGACATGGGCGAGGATCTGGGCGTGGGCGGCCACCTGACCGCGCTGCGCCGCACACGGGTGGGCCCCTACGACCTGTCCCAGGCCCGCACGCTCGACCAGTTGGCCGCGGAGTTCACCCAGGTGCCCCTGGCCCGCGCGGTCGCGGTCGCCTTCCCGGTGCGCATGCTCACCGACGACGAGACCCGTCGCGTCCAGAACGGCAACCGGATCGAACCGAGCTCGCTGGGTTCCGGGCCCGTGGGCCTGTTCGCCCCCGACGGCCGGGTGATCGCGCTGGGCGAGAACCGCCGGGACCACATGAAGCCCCTGGTGGTGTTCGAGCCCGCCTGATCCCCGCCCGCGGGCTCAGACGGCGCCGAGGAAGTCCGCGAGGGCGGCGGTCAGTTCCGCGGGGCGTTCGACGGACGGCAGGTGTCCGGTGTCCGGCATCTCCAGGAGGCGTGCCCCGGGGATACCCGCCGCGTACAGGTCGGCGACCTCCCGGACCGGGCCGGGCTCGGACAGGCCCTTCACCACCAGCGTGGGTGCGGCCACCTCGCCGAGCCGGGCCTCGGGGGGTCTCCGTGGCCGGCGGGTGGTGAGAACCGGCCCCGACCACTGGCGCGCGAACAGCTCCCGCAGCATCAGCAGGGACAGGTCCCACGCCTCCGGCGCCATGTCGGCGGGGTCCCGTTCGGGGCCCAGCACCGTGAAGCGGGCCTGGGCCTGCGCCATCGCCGCGACGTCCGCGGGGTCGGGGGCGGCACGGCCCGCCCGGTACGCCTCCAGGCGCTCGTGGGGGACGGCCGCCAGGGCCGCCTTGCGGGACTCGCGGACGAACACCTCGGGCCACTCGTGCCCCGACATGCCGGGACACACCAGGGCCAGGGCCTCGACCCGGTCGGGCGCGGCCAGAGCGGCGTCCGCGCAGTAGGCGCCGCCGTGGGAGGCCCCCACCAGTGTCGCGCGCTCGATCCCGAGCCCGTCCATGAGGGCGAGCAGGTCCTCGTGGTGGGTGACGGGCCCCTCGTGGTCGGCGGAGCCGCCGTGTCCGCGCCAGTCGTACCTGACCGCCCGGTGGGTCCGTGCGAACGCGGTGAACTGGTGGTCCCACATGCGCCGGTCGCCCACCCCGGCGTGCACGAACACGATGGCCGGCCCGGAGCCGGCCTCGTCGTACGCGAGTCGGGTCTCGCCCGTGTCGATCATCGCCATCCGGGCACGTTAACGGTGGTCCGGCCGTGTGCCAACCCGGCCCTGCGACCGGAGGGGCGCGGTCGTGCCCGGGAGGCTCCGCGCACACGGTGCCCGCTCGTCGACTCCACCGCGATGCCCGCCAGGTGTCCGCCCGCGCCGGTTCGCCTTGCATCACGGTGCTCCCCCCTCTGCCCGGGGACTCCGGCCAGGGGGCGACCGCCTCCCCGACCTCCCGCGGACCGACTCGGCGGCGGGCGGTGCGCGCCCCGCCCGCGTCCGTCCGGGGAATCCGGGGCCCCGGGTCACGTGCCGCTTCGTCGTACGCGCAGAGGTTGCTGTCGAGGGCCGTTCCCCGGGCGTCGGTCCCGCTCCCGCGCAGAGGGGGCGGAGGGTGTGCCCGGCCACACACCCCGCGTGTCGGTGCGGGTGCGCCCGGCGTGGCACCCTTGGTTCCGGAAAGCCCCGTGGCCCATGGCGGCGGGGCTCGGCGCGAAGCCATGAGGAACGACGAGCAGGGGAGCCGGACGTGCGGCGATGGGACGGGCTGGAGGGCATCCCCTCCGGGCAGGGGCGCTCCGTGGTGGCGGTCGGTGTGTTCGACGGGGTGCACCGGGGCCACCGGGCCATCCTGGAGGCCGCCGTCGGGCGCGGCCGCGAGCTCGGGCTCCCGGTGGTCGCGGTCACCTTCGACCCGCACCCGCGGGCGGTGCTGACCGGGACCGCTCCGCCGGTGCTGACCCCGCTGGAGCGCCGGTTGGAGCTGCTGGGCGAGTACGGCGCCGACGCCGTGTGCGTCCTGGCGTTCACCAAGGACCTGTCCTCCCTCACCCCCGAGGAGTTCGTCCGCCGGGTGCTGGTCGACCGCCTGCACGCCGCGGCCGTGGTCGTGGGCGAGGACTTCCGGTTCGGACACCGCGCCGCGGGCGACGTCGCCGCGCTGGCCGGGTTCGGAGCCGGGTACGGCTTCACCGCGGACGGGATCGCGCTCGTCGCGGACGGCGACGCCATCACCTCCACGCGGGTGCGCGCCCTCCTCTCCGAGGGAGCCGTCGCCGAGGCCGCCGACCTGCTCGGCCGTCCCCACCGGGTCGAGGGCGAGATCGTCCACGGGGCGGCGCGCGGCCGTGAGCTGCTGGGCTTCCCCACGGCCAACATGGATCTGCTGCCCGGCACGGCCGTTCCCGGTGACGGCGTCTACGCGGGCTGGCTGAGCCGCGTCGCACCCGTCGCGGGGCACGAGTCGCGCTGGCCCGCGGCGATCTCCGTGGGCACCAACCCCACCTTCGACGGTGCGGAGCGGACCGTGGAGGCCTACGCCCTGGACCGCGACGACCTGGAGCTCTACGGGGTCCGCATGACAGTGGACTTCACCGCGCGCATCCGGGGCCAGGAGCGGTTCGACAGCATCGACGAGCTCATCGTCGCCATGCGCCGGGACGTGGACCTGTGCCGCGACGTCCTCGGCGCGGCCTGAGCCGGGGTCGCGGGGGCGGGGAGACGGGGCACACCCGCGGAGCAGCCCCGTCACCTCGTCCTCTGCGGTAGGGTGGGTCCGTCCACGTGTGCCTCGCGGACGGTCACGATCCGGTGAACCGTCCCGTGGGGAGCGCGGTGCGCCCACGCCGTCGGCGGAGGGCCGCGCACACCACACGCGACGGTGACTGTTCGCACGCGCGGTCACCGCGTCTGATCCTCGTCTCGTACAGGGATCCGCCCTGCGTGCCGACTTTCCAGTGAAGGAGCGACGTGTCGATCGACACCGCCACCAAAGAGAAGATCATCGCCGAGTACGCCACCACCGAGGGTGACACCGGTTCCCCCGAGGTCCAGGTCGCGCTGCTCACGCACCGCATCACCGAGCTGACCGAGCACCTCAAGGACCACAAGCACGACCACCACAGCCGTCGTGGCCTGCTCCTGATGGTCGGTCGCCGTCGCCGCCTCCTCAAGTACATCGCCAAGCAGGACATCACCCGCTACCGCTCGCTGATCGAGCGTCTGGGTCTGCGCCGCTAGAGGTGATCGGCGGGAGTGGCTTCGGCCGCTCCCGCTTTGTTAGTAAGGTGTGACGCGACGGCGGTCACCTACCGCCGCTCGCCCCTAATTTCACAGAGATCACCCGCGCCCCTCCCTCGGCCGCAGAGTCGAGGCCGGTCCTCGGTAGTGGTCCCCGGACACCGCCCGTCAGGGCGTGCCGTGGGCTTCGATCGATGACCGGCCGTCATCAACTCCGGGGCACGGACGCGGGATACGAACCATGAAGCGCCTGAGGCACACCCGTGCCCGGCGTGACGAACGCGAACACGTGTAGCAGGAGGTCGCCCATGGAGGGCGTTTACTCGGCCGAAGCCGTCATCGACAACGGCAAGTTCGGCTCCCGTACCATCCGCTTCGAGACCGGTCGCCTGGCCCGCCAGGCCGCCGGTTCGGCGACGGTCTACCTGGACGACGAGACCGTCGTCCTGTCGGCCACCACCGCCTCGAAGCGTCCCAAGGAAAACCTCGACTTCTTCCCTCTCACGGTGGACGTCGAGGAGCGCATGTACGCCGCGGGCCGCATCCCCGGCTCGTTCTTCCGGCGTGAGGGCCGTCCCTCCGAGGACGCCATCCTCACCTGCCGCCTGATCGACCGGCCGCTGCGCCCGTCGTTCCGCAAGGGCCTGCGCAACGAGATCCAGATCGTCGAGACGATCCTCGCCCTGCACCCCGAGCACCTGTACGACGTCGTCGCCATCAACGCGGCCTCGATGTCCACGCAGATCTCCGGGATCCCCTTCTCCGGTCCGATCGGCGGCGTGCGCGTCGCCCTGATCGACGGCCAGTGGGTCGGCTTCCCGACCCACGCGGAGCTGGAGGGGGCCACCTTCGACATGGTGGTCGCCGGTCGCGTCCTCGACGACGGCGACGTGGCGATCATGATGGTGGAGGCCGAGTCCACCACCCGGACGCTGAAGCTGGTCGCCGAGGGCGCTGTCGGCCCCAACGAGCAGACCGTCTCCGAGGGCCTCGAAGCCGCCAAGCCCTTCATCAAGGTGCTGTGCAAGGCCCAGCAGGCCGTCGCCGACCAGGCGAGCCGCGAGGTCACCGAGTTCCCGATCTTCCTCGACTACGAGGACGACGCGTACGCGGCCGTCGAGGCCGCCGTCCGCGAGGAGCTCTCCAAGGCGCTCACCATCGCGGACAAGCAGGACCGCGACGCCGAGCTGGACCGCGTCAAGGCCATCGCCGGCGAGAAGCTGGCGGAGGACTTCGAGGGCCGCGAGAAGGAGATCGGCGGTGCCTTCCGGTCTCTCAGCAAGCAGGTCATGCGCGAGCGCGTCCTGCGCGAGAAGGTCCGCATCGACGGTCGCGGCCCCAAGGACATCCGCGGGCTGAGCGCCGAGGTCGGCGTCCTGCCGCGGGTGCACGGCTCCGCTCTCTTCGAGCGCGGCGAGACCCAGATCCTGGGTGTCACCACGCTCAACATGCTGCGCATGGAACAGACGGTTGACACGCTCAACCCGGACAAGACCAAGCGCTACATGCACAACTACAACTTCCCGCCCTACTCCACCGGCGAGACCGGTCGGGTGGGCTCGCCCAAGCGGCGCGAGATCGGGCACGGCGCCCTCGCCGAGCGCGCCCTGCTCCCGGTGCTGCCGGCGCGCGAGGAGTTCCCGTACGCCATCCGCCAGGTGTCCGAGGCCCTCGGGTCCAACGGCTCCACCTCGATGGGCTCGGTCTGCGCGTCCACCATGTCCCTGATGGCGGCCGGCGTGCCCCTCAAGGAGATGGTGTCGGGCATCGCCATGGGTCTGATCAGTGAGGGCGACGAGTACGTCACCCTCACCGACATCCTGGGCGCCGAGGACGCCATGGGCGACATGGACTTCAAGGTCGCCGGTACCCGTGACCTCATCACGGCCCTGCAGCTGGACACCAAGCTCGACGGCATCCCCGCCGAGCAGCTGGCGCTCGCGCTCCAGCAGGCCCGCGGTGCCCGCCTGGCCATCCTCGACGTGATGCAGGAGGCGATCGAGCGTCCGGCCGAGATGAGCCCGAACGCTCCGCGCATCCTCACCGTCAAGGTCCCGGTGGACAAGATCGGCGAGGTCATCGGCCCCAAGGGCAAGATGATCAACTCGATCCAGGACGACACCGGCGCCGAGATCACGATCGAGGACGACGGCACCATCTACATCGGTGCCACCGACGGTCCGTCCGCCGAGGCCGCTCGGGACACGATCAACCAGATCGCGAACCCGACGATGCCCGAGGTGGGCGACCGGTACCTGGGTACCGTCGTCAAGACCACGACGTTCGGCGCGTTCGTGTCGCTGCTGCCCGGCAAGGACGGCCTGCTGCACATCTCGCAGATCCGCAAGCTGCACGGCGGCAAGCGGATCGAGAACCTCGACGACGTCATCGGCATCGGTGAGAAGATCCAGGTCGAGATCCGCGAGATCGACGACCGCGGCAAGCTGTCGCTCGTCCCGGTCGAGGTCGTCGAGGCCGAGGCCGCCTCCGCGGCTCCCGCCGTCGAGGCCGCCGTCGAGGCCGACGACGCCCCCGCGGACGAGGACAACGGTGGCGACAAGGACGGGGACGCCCCGCGTCGCCGTCGTCGCCGCAGCTCGGGCGGGCGTTCCGAGAACACCTGATCCTGACTGACGCGTGTCGGGGGCGGTCGCACCACGGGTGCGGCCGCCCCCGGCGCGTATCCTCGGCTGGGCCCCGGCGGCCCGGCCGCCGACGTTCCGACGCGAAGAAGAAGGATTCATGAGCTCTGTCCCCATCGCCGCCGAGCAGGATCCGGGCACGACCGTGACGCTGCTGGAGCCCGACGGCGGTTCCGGCCTGGTGCGCCGCACGGTTCTGCCCGGCGGCCTGCGCGTGGTCACCGAGAACATCCCGGGCGGCCGTTCCGCGGCGTTCGGGATCTCGGCCACCACCGGCTCCCGCGACGAGGACTCCGCGCACGCGGGGTCGGCGCACTTCCTGGAGCACCTGCTGTTCAAGGGGACCCGGACCCGGTCGGCGCTGGAGATCTCCGCGCTGCTGGACGGTGTGGGCGCGGACCACAACGCCTACACCACGAAGGAGCACACCTGCTACTACGCGAAGGTGCTGGACCGCGACCTCCCGCTGGCCATCGACGTCGTCGGTGACATGGTCGCGAACTCGGTGCTCGACGCCGGGGAGGTGGAGACGGAGCGGGGCGTGATCCTGGAGGAGATCGCCATGTACGAGGACGAGCCCGCCGACCTGGTGGACGACGTCTTCGCGGCGCACTTCTACGGAGACACCCCGCTGGGCCGTCCGATCCTGGGCACCATCGACACCATCCGGGCCCTGCCCCGTGACCGTATCGCCGAGCAGTACCGCGACGTGTACGTCCCCGGTGAGCTGATCGTGACGGCCGCCGGAAGCCTGGACCACGACCAGGTGGTGGAGCAGGTCCGGGCGATGTTCGCCGACCAGTCGGCCGCCGCCGGTGACGCCCGCCCGGCCCGCCCGCGCTCGGGGGACGGCCGGGTCGCCACGAACGGCGGCACCGTGGTGCAGCCGCGCGACACCGAGCAGGCGCACATCATCCTGGGTTCGGAGGGCATCACCCGGACTGACCCGCGCTGGCACGCGCTGCGGCTGCTCAGCGCGGCCCTGGGCGGGGGCATGTCGTCCCGCCTGTTCCAGGAGGTGCGGGAGAAGCGGGGACTGGCGTACTCGGTGCACGCGTACCAGACGGGCTACGCCGACACCGGCATGTTCCAGGTCTACGCCGGCTGCCTGCCGGAGAAGGCCGACGAGGTCATCGGCGTGTGCCGCGACGAGCTGGAGAAGGTCGCCGCCTCGGGTATCACCGCCGAGGAGCTGACCCGCGCCAAGGGCCAGATCCAGGGCTCCCTGGTGCTCGGCAGCGAGGGCACCAACGCCCGGATGGGGCGGCTGCTCTCGCACGAGCTGAACAAGCCGCGCCACTACTCGATCGACGAGGACCTGGCGCTCTTCGACGCCGTGACCGGGACGGAGGTGGCCGAGGTGGCCGCCGAACTGCTGTCGCGTCCGCGCGCCCTCGCCGTGATCGGCCCGTACGAGGCCGACCGGGTCTTCTAGGGCGTGTTCCGTGGATGCTTTCGGTTGACTCGGCGCTTGCGCCGATCGATGCGAGCGGCTTCCAGGCCATCTCTCGCAAGACGAGTAGCGCAGGTCAGCCCGGGTTTGGCTGTCCAAGCGCAGTCGGCGCAGCGAGAGGCAGCCTGGGGGACGCGAGCCCGGAATGATCCGCGGAACGCGGCCTAGCCCCGTCAGGACGCCCCGGCCCCGTCCCCGGACGGGGCCCGCGCCCCGCGCCGGCCTCACACGAGGCGGGCGCGGGGCGCTCGTGCGCCCGGGGGAGGAGGGCCCCGCCCCGGCCTCGGCTCTGCTCCGCCCGGCGCCGTGTGGTGCCCGCCGGACGGTGGCGCGCGAGCGGGTCCGGCCCGGTCAGCTCTCCAACAGGGTCTGACCCACGTATCCCCCCTCCTCGCACCCGGGCGGAACGGCGAACACCGCAGAGCCCACCGCGGTCACCCACTCGTTGAGCAGGTCGAGTTCGTCCATGCTCCGCTGGATGGGCACGAACTGGCGCACGGGGTCGGCCTGGAACGACGCGAACAGCAGCCCGGCCTCCTCCCCGCCCGCTCCGCGCTGGTCGTAGTTGTAGGCCCGGCGGAAGATCCGCTGCGCCGGGTCTCCCGTGACCGCACGGCGCACGTGGGCGAACGCCGGGACGACCGTCAAGCCTGTGGCGTCGGTGGCGGCCAGGTCCACCTCGTCGTGCTCGGACGACCCCGTCAGCGGCGCGCCGTTGTCCAACCTGCGGCCGATGACGGCCTCCCGGGCGGGCCGGTCCAGTTCGTCCCACGTGTCCAGGTCGGTGGCGATGCGCCGCAGCACCAGCCCCGTTCCGCCCTCCAACCACGAGGGCCCGCCGCCGCCCCACACCAGCTGGGCGAAGTCCGCCGTCCCCGGCTCGGGGTTGACGGTGCCGTCGACCTGGCCCATCAGGTTGCGCATGGTCGTGCCGTCGGGCTGGGAGCCGTGGGCTCGGCGAAACCCGCTCTGGGTCCACCGGGGCCGGGTGAAGGCCCGTGCGTCCTTGAGGAGCATCCGGACCGCGTGCGAGACCGTGAGGGGGTCGTCCGCGCACACCTGCACCAGGAGGTCCGCCTCGCCCCAGGCGGGGTCGAGCCGGTCGTGGTCGAACTCCGGCAGGGGCCCCAGCCAGTCCGGGGCCGCGTCGGGGGCCACACGTTCCACCAGACCCCGTCCGAAGCCGAACGTGGTGGTGAGCCGGGCCGGCACCTCCGCCAGTTCGGGCTCGGTGTCGGCCAGGGCGGGCTCTCCCCGTGCCAGGCGGGCGGCGTCGTCGCTGAGCAGCCGCATGAGGCGTCGGACGCCCTCCGCGTCGACCTCCGCCCCCAGGTCCAGCGCCACGAACGTGCCGTGCGCCTGGGGCGGGGTCTCCACCCCGGCCTGGTGGGGGCCGTGGAAGGACACGGTCAGGGGGCCGTGGAGCGGGGGGTCGGCCGCCGGGGCGGGGCCGCCCTCCGCCCGTTCCGCCCATCTGGCCGCCCCGACCCCGGCGACCCCTGCGGCGCCGAGGCCCGCAGCCCCGCCCACGAGAAGGCGGCGGCGGCTCAGCGGGCCGGTGCCCGCACCGCGTTCCGCCATCAGTGGTCCCCGTCCCCGTGTCCGTCCCCTCCGTGTCCGTCGCCCTCGTACTCCTCGTTGGCTCCGGCGTACTCCTTCACGGGGGCGGTGAACTCGGCGGTGGAACCGTCGGAGAACTCCACGGTCACCGTGGTCTCGTCGCCGGGTTCCAGGTCGCGGGTGAGGTCCATGAGCATGATGTGGTCGGCACCGGGCTCCAGGGGGAGGCCGCCCCCCGCGGGTACGACGAACCCGCCGTTCTTCTCACGCATGGTGGAGTCCGCGCCCTCGGTGACGACCTCGTGGAGTTCGACGGTGTCGGCGGCGTCGTGGGAGGCGGCGACGATCGTGACCTCCGCGTCGGAGCCGTTGGTGATCTCGCCGAAGACGGCGGTCATGCCGTCGTCGGCGGTGGCGGCCTTGACCCAGGGGTCGGTGACCGCGAAGGCGTCGGCGGCGGTGGCGGCGTCCGCGGACGGGGAGGGGGCGTCCGCGTCGGCGGTGGAGGGGTCGGGGGAGGTCGCGGGGCCGCCGCAGGCGGTCAGGGCGAAGGCGAGCAGGGCGGTGGCGGCCCACGTACGGGTCGGGTTCACGGGTGTTCGCTCCAGGTTCCGGGCCGCGCTTCCGCGGCCGTCCACCCTTGGTGTCGGATCCGCGGGCCGTTCGGTTCCCGGGAACCCGGTATCCGCCTCCCGCCGGGCGCCGGAGGGAGTCGCGCGGGGGCGCGGAGCCGGGCGGGCGGCGCCGCCCCGCTCCGGCGGCGGGGGAGCGTCCTGCGGCGCGGCGAGCCGCCGACGGGCCCCGGGGCCCGACGGCGGCTGCCCGGTGGGCCGGCCGGAAGGGGCTCTTAGGAGTGCTTCGGCGCCCGTCTGCGCACCGCGATGCGCTTGGGGCCCCGCGCGTTCGCCCCTCCGCGGACGGTGATCTCCAGCAGGCCCTCGTCGAAGGAGGCCTCGATGTCCTCCTCGCCGATGCCCTCCGGCAGGCTGATCCTCCGTCGGAACGTGCCCATGAAGCGCTCGGACGTGTAGTAGACGACGTCGCTCTCGTCCCGGTGGCGCTCCCCGCTGACGCTGAGGATGCCGTCGTTGAAGCTGACCGACACGTCCTCCTGGCGTACCCCGGCGATCTCGCACCGGAGCACGAGGTCGGTGCCCCGGGCGAGGATGTCGGTCGGCGGGCTCCACGCGTCCGAGTACCCGCGTTCCCTGTCGCCCGCCTGGCCGCTCTCCAGCGAGGACATGCTGTCGGAGATCCGGTTCATCTCGCTGATCATGTCCACCACGCCGTGGAACGGGTTGTTGAACCTTCTCGGAGCCACCACGGCCTCCTCTCTTCGCTTTCGGTGTGCTTCGGGGGATCAGTCGTGGCGGGACGAGCTCCTGGAGCCCCGGTCCTCCGCCCGGGACTGTTTCGGCGCCCCCGGTTTCGGTTCCGAGGCCAGGCCCTTGAGCAGCCCCCAGACCATGAACAACAGGATGACCGCGAAGGGCAGGCCGGTCACGACCGATGCCGCCTGCAGGGCGGACAGGGCGTTCGTGCCGCCCAGGACCAGCAGGATCAGCGTGACCGCGCCCTCGCTGATCGCCCAGAAGGCGCGCTGCGCCTTGACCGGGTTCAGGTCGCCGCCGCTGGTGAGGGTGTCCACGACCAGCGAGCCGGAGTCGGAGGAGGTGATGAAGAAGACCGCCACCACGATGATCAGGAGGACGGAGACGATCAGTCCGACGACCTCCCCCATGGGCAGCAGGTCCATCAGGTGGAAGGCCCTGTCCTCCTCCGCGAGCCCGTTGAACGCGCCGTCGCCGAACAGTTCGTAGTAGAGCCCGGACCCGCCGAACACGCCGAACCACAGGATGGACACGATGACGGGGGCGAGCAACGCGCCCAGGACGAACTCGCGGATGGTGCGCCCGTACGAGATCCGCGCCAGGAAGATACCGACGAACGGAGCCCAGGAGATCCACCATCCCCAGTAGAAGATCGGCCAGGTGGTCGTCCAGGTGGCCGCCTGCTCGTCCACGAGGGGACTGGGGAAGGCCAGGCTCCACGGGATGAGGTTGGACAGGTACTCCCCGGCGGAGGTGGTCGTGATGCTGATGATCCACAGCTTCGGCCCGAACGCGAAGACGATCACCAGCAGTGCGAAGGCGAGCCACAGGTTGATGACGGAGAGCCTGCGGATGCCCTTGTCGATGCCGGAGAGGACGCTGAGCAGGGCGATGCCGGTGATCACGATGATGATCACCGACTGGACCAGGGAGTTCGAGGGGATGCCGAAGACGTGGTTGAGGCCGCCGTTGATCTGGAGCGTGCCCAGCCCCAGGGAGGTGGCCAGTCCGAAGATCGTGCCGAACACGGCGAGGATGTCCACGAGGTTGCCCGGCCAGCCGAAGGCGCGGTCCCCCAGAAGCGGGTAGAGGGCGGAGGCGGGGCGCAGCGGCAGCCCCTTGCGGAAGGCGAAGTAGCCGAGGGAGAGCCCGAGGGCGATGTAGATCGCCCACGGGTGGAAGCTCCAGTGGAAGTAGCTCAGGGCGAGTGCCTCGCTCGCCGCCTCGGGGGAGGGGAGTTCGCCCTCGGGGGCGATGAACTCCGAGGACCGGGGCGAGTGCAGGTGGTGGATGGGCTCGGAGACCCCCCAGAACACCAGGCCGATGCCCATACCGGTGGTGAAGAGCATGGCGAACCAGGCCACTGTTCCGAACTCCGGCCGCGAGTCGTCGGGGCCGAGCCGGACCGAGCCGAACCGGCTCAGCATGAGGACGACCGCGATGATCAGGAAAAGGGTCGTCGCGAGGATGTAGATCCAGCCGAGCTTCTCGCCGATCCAGTCGCGTGTGGCCGTTGCCGCGTTCAGCAGGGGGTCGGTGGCGACGATGCCCGCGACGACGAAGGCGATGATCACGAGCCCGGACACACCGAAGACAGTGGGGTTGGTGTGTTCTCGGATGTGCTGACGTAGGGATGAGATGGTGGCTCCTTCCCGGCCCCTGTGGGACGGGTGCGCCGTTGGCTGGCCGGTTGTCTGCGCTCCTCCGGCCACTGACGTGTTTCCGTGGGATGGTAGGGCCGGAACAGGCCAGGGCAAAGGAACCGTGCGATCACGGAGTGTTGGCTTATCGAGCGTCATTGCACACGGTGACGGGATATGTCACCCCGAGTCGCCAGGAGGGGCCGACGGCTACCGGTGGCCGTCGGTGAGGCCGTCCAGGGTGGTGCCCACGCGGTCCAGCCAGTCCGCGATCACGGCCAGCTCCTCCAGCGTGTAGTCGGCGTGCAGGGCGGTCATCGCGCCGCGCATGTCGGGCGCGGTGGCGGCGGCCAGGCGCTCGGCGCCCCCGGTCAGGCGGACGGCGACCTTGCGCCGGTCCTCGGGGTGGCGGGTGCGCTCCACGAGCCCGTGCGCCTCCAGCCTGTCGACCACCCCGGTCACCGAGCCCGTGGACAGGCAGAGGCTCTCGGCGATCTCGCCGGGGGTCATGGTGCCGCCGACGCGGAGCAGCGTGTAGCACTGGAAGTCCGTGGGGTTCATCCCCGAGCGGTCCGCCATCCGGTGCAGCAGGCGGATCAGCCGCACGGCGAGTCGCTGCCCGTCGTTCTGGAGGGAATCGTAGAGTTCACCTCGCGACCGGCTCTCGGCATCCCCGTCGCGGGCGTCCTGTAGCCCGTCGGAGTGTGCTGCCGGAACGGCGTCCATGGTCTCTCTCTCGTGCTGGCGTGATCGGTTCACCCGGTCTTCCCTGTGAGTCTACGGTGCGCGGTGCGGGGGCTCCTCCGGTCCGCGCACGCGTTCCCGGGGGGCGGGCAGGGTTCGGACGCCGCACTCCGGGAAATGCTTCGTTTACCAAGATTCATAGAATCCGAGTAATTATGGGCAGTCCGGAGGCCCGACCACGGGAGGAAGCCGTCAATCCGCTCCTGAACACCCAGAGGCACGTCCACACCGCCGCGGTCGCGGGACACCGCACCGCACTGGAGGACGCCCTGCGCAGCTACCTCCACCGAAGACTCCGCGACGCGGAGGCCGTCGACCGGGAGTTCGGTCGTGAACTGGCGGGTGAGACCGTCCGCTTCACCCTCGGCGGAGGCAAGCGGATGAGATCACTGCTGGCCTGGTGGGGATGGATCGCCGGCGGGGGGACCACCGACGGCGAGGGCGCGCACTCCGCACTCCAGGCCTGCGGGGCCCTCGAACTCATCCAGACCTGCGCCCTCGTCCACGACGACGTCATGGACGGCTCCCCGACGCGCCGGGGCCGCCCGTCGGTCCACGCCCGCCACACGGCCGAGCACGCGGAGAACGGCCACGGCGGCGAGCCGCGGCGGTACGGCGAGGCCCTGGCCGTCCTCGTGGGCGACCTCGCCCTCGTCTGGGCCGACGACATGTTCGGGGAGGCCCTGGCCGGTGTGCCGCGGCCGGGCCGGGCGCGGCCGGTCTGGAGGGAGCTGCGCACCGAGATCATGGCCGGGCAGTTCCTCGACGTCCGCGCGCAGGCCCGGCGCGACCGCTCCGAGGGGGCGGCCCTGCGGGTGAACCTGCTCAAGACGGCGTCCTACAGCGTCGAGCGACCCCTCCACCTCGGCGCGGCGATGGCCGGGGCCGACGGGGAGACGGTGGACGCCCTGCGCGGCTACGGGCGGGACGTCGGGACCGCCTTCCAGCTCAGGGACGACCTCCTGGGCGTCTACGGGGACAGCGCCCGGACCGGCAAACCCGTGGGCGAGGACATCCGCGAGGGGAAGTGCACCCTGCTCCTCGGAGCAGGGGTGCGGCTGGCCGGGGAACAGGAGGACGCGGCCGCGCGCGACCTGCTCGCCCGCGTCGGCGCGGACGCCGACCCCGCCGAGGTCGCCGACACCCTGGACCGGCTCGGCGCACGCGACCTCGTCCGCGCCAGGTGCGAAGAGCTGGCGGCCCGCGGGGCCGGCCGGCTGGACGGGCTCGACCTGGACCCCGTCGTCCTGGAAGGTCTGCGCGGCCTCGCCGCCCGGACCGGGACGGACCCCGCGTGAACGGCCGCAGCGGTGCGGCCGACGGGGCGGGCAGGCGGACGGCGGCCCCGGGACCCGGCCGCGACCGGGTGGTCGTGGTGGGCGCGGGACTGTCCGGCCTCGCCTGCGCCCTGCACCTGCGGGGCGCGGGGCGCGAGGTCGTCGTCGTGGAGAGGGAGCGGCACCCGGGCGGGCGCGCCGGGCGGCTCGACCTGGACGGCTTCCGGATCGACACCGGACCCACGGTGCTCACGATGCCCGAACTCCTCGACGAGGCGCTGGGCGCCGTCGGCGAGAGCACGGCGGACCGGCTCGACCTCGTGCCGCTGAGCCCCGCCTACCGGGCCGCCTTCGCCGACGGCTCCGTGATCGACGTGCACACCGACCGCGAGGCGATGGCCGCCGAGGTGGCGCGGGTGGCGGGTGAGCGCGAGGCCGACGGCTACCTGCGGCTGAGGGACTGGCTCACCCGGCTGTACCGGGTGGAGATGCGCTCGTTCATCGACGCGCCGTGCGACTCGCCCCTGGACCTGGTCCGGCCCGACCTGTTCAGACTCGCCGCGCTGGGCGGGTTCGGCCGCCTGGCCCCGGCGGTCGGGCGCCGTGTCACGGACGAGCGGCTGCGCCGGATCTTCTCCTTCCAGGCCCTGTACGCGGGTGTGGCGCCGGAGCGCGCACTGGCGGCCTACGCCGTCATCGCGTACATGGACACCGTCGCGGGGGTGTACTTCCCGCGCGGAGGGATGCGGGCGATCGGGGACGCCCTGGCCGGGGCGTTCACGAAGGCGGGCGGAACCGTCCGCTACGGGGAGGCGGTCACCCGCCTGGAGCGGAGCGGCGACCGGGTCACCGCAGTGGTCACCGCCGAGGGGGAGCGCATCCCCTGCGGCCACGTGGTGGTCACCGCCGACCTGCCCGCCGCCCACCGCCTCCTCGGCCACCGGCCCCGCCGGCCGGTCCGGACCCGCTTCTCGCCCTCCGCCGTCGTGCTCCACCTGGGCACCGATCGCACCTGGGAGGGGCTGGGGCACCACACCATCTCCTTCGGCGCCGCCTGGAAGCGCACCTTCGCCGAGATCATCCGGGAGGGGCGCACCATGAGCGACCCCTCCCTGCTGGTCACCCAGCCCACCCGGACGGACCCGGCGCTGGCCCCGGAGGGGCACCACCTGCTGTACGTGCTCGCCCCCGCCCCGAACCTGGCCGCGGGGGACATCGACTGGGAGCGCGAGGGGCCGCGCTACCGGGACAGCCTGGTCCGGACGCTGGAGGAGAGGGGCCTCGACGGCCTCGACGCCTCCGTCCGGACCGAGCGCCTCGTCACCCCCGCGGACTGGGCGCGTCAGGGGATGGAGCACGGAACCCCGTTCTCCCTCGCGCACACCTTCGCGCAGACGGGGCCGTTCCGCCCGGGCCACACGGTCCCGGGAACCTCCAACGCCGTCCTGGCGGGGTGCGGGACCTCTCCGGGGGTCGGCCTGCCGACCGTGCTGATCTCCGGAAAACTGGCCGCCGCGCGCGTGCTGGCGGAGAGGCGTGGCCGATGAGGGCCACGGCCACGGCGGAACTCGACGCGGCCGGGATCGGCTGCGACCGGCTGCGCGGGGACTACCTGCGCTGTCGGCAGCTGCACGCGCGCCACGGGCGCACCTACTTCACGGCCACGCGGGTCCTGCCGCCGGAGAGGCGACCCGCCGTGCACGCGCTCTACGGGTTCGCCCGCTGGGTGGACGACATCGTCGACGAACCTCCCCCGGGCACGACCGCGGCCGGCCTGCGTGAGCGGCTCGACGCCGTCGACGCCGACCTGGGCCGCGCGCTGTCGGGAGCGGAACCCGACGACCCGGTCCTGCGCGCCCTGGCCCACACCGTCGCCCGCTACGACCTGCCGCCCGTCTACTTCACGGCGTTCATGGACTCCATGCGGATGGACCTGGACGTCACGGGATACCGCGACCTGGAGCACCTGCGGGAGTACATGTACGGGTCGGCGGCGGTCATCGGACTCCAGGTGCTGCCGGTCCTGGGGACGGTGGCGCCCCGGGCGGAGGCCGCGCCCCACGCCGCCGCACTGGGCGAGGCCTTCCAGCTCACCAACTTCCTCCGCGACGTGGCGGAGGACCTGCGGCGGGGCCGGGTCTACCTGCCCGCCGACGTGTTGGAGTCCCACGGGGTGGACCGGGGGCTCCTGGAGCACTGCGCGCGGGTCGGGGCACCCGACCGGCGCGCCCGTGCGGCGGTCGCCGACCTCGTCGAGGTCAACCGGGGGGTCTACCGGGAGGCCGAGCCCGGCATAGCGATGCTCTCCCCGGTGGCCCGCCCGTGTGTCGCCACCGCCTTCCGGCTCTACCGGGCGATCCTGGACGAGATCAGCGCGGCCGACTTCGACGTGTGGAGCACCCGCCACCGGGTCTCCGGCGCCCGCAAGGTCGCCGCGGCCGTCCCCGCCCTCGCCCGTTCCCTGCTCGCCCGCTCGGTGCCGCGCCCCCGGTCCGGCTGAGCGCGGCGGACACGCCCAGGAGGAGAACCACGTGACGCTGCCCGACCCCGAACCGCGGCGGACCCCGCTGCGCCGGATGCCCGCCGTCGAGTGGAGCGAGCAGAGGCCCACCTGGAGGGAGGGGTCGCCCGCCGTCATCGGTGCGGCGCTCAAACGCGCCCTGGCCAGGCCGTCCGGGAACTGGTTCGTGCTGGCGGCCAGCCGGGAGGTGCGCGCCGACCGGCCGTTCGGCCGTGTCGTCGCCGGTACCGAACTCGTGGCCTGGCGCACCCCCGACGGCGCCGCCCACGCCGGCCCGGGCGCGTGCCCCCACCTGGGGGCGCCGCTCTGCCGGGGAGCGGTGACCGGGGGGAACCTGGTGTGCCGCTGGCACGGGCTCTCCCTCGGGGCCGGTGGCTTCCCGGGATGGGACCCCTACCCGGTGCACGACGACGGGGTCCTCGTGTGGGTGCGCCTGGACCGGGAGGGCGGGGAGGAGCCCCTCGACGCCCCGGTCGTCCCCGAGCGCCCCGAGGAGGGTGCCGCGATCACGGCGGTGGAGAGCCTGGCGGGGCGGTGCGAACCGGAGGACGTGGTGGCCAACCGGCTGGACCCCTGGCACGGCTCCTGGTTCCACCCGTACTCGTTCGTGGGGCTGACGGTGACCGAGGTGCCGGAGGGCCCCGACCCGCACCCGGACCGGATGGTGGTCGACGTGGGGTTCCGGGTGGCGGGGCGACTGGGGGTGCCGGTGCGCGCCGAGTTCACGTGTCCCGAACCCCGCACCGTGGTCATGCGCGTCATCGAGGGGGAGGGGCTGGGCAGTGTGGTGGAGACCCACGCCACCCCGCTCGGCGTCGACGCCCGGGGGGTACCGCGCACGGCGGTCGTCGAGGCCACCGTCGCGACGTCCGACAGGGTCGGCTTCGCGCTGGCCCGCAGGGTGGCGGGCGCGGTCGTGCGCCCCGCGATGCGCATGGCCGCGCGCCGCCTGTGGCGCGACGACCTCGCCTACGCGGAGCGCCGGTACCTCCTGCGCGCCTCCGGCCGCTGGCCAGGGTGAGCCGCGCCCGGACCGTGCGGCCCCCGCCGCGCCCGGGGTCAGACGGGAGAGCTCCGGGCCCACCGCGCGAGCGACCGCAGCGGGGCCGAACGCCCCCGCCGGGGCACCGTCCACACGGTGTGCCCCTCCCGCCCCCAGCGGGACAGCAGGGCGTTCGCGGCCAGCAGCCCGCTGGTGGCCGCGCGCTCCATCAGCGCCACCGGAAGGTCCGTGCGGACGTGGTCGCCCGCCAGGACCAGGAACGGGTCCGGGGTGGACACCCCGCACCGGTCGCGGTGGCTCCCGGGGGCGAACAGCGGGCAGTCCGCGCGCAGCTCGTGCCGCGCGTCCACCACACCGCAGGCGCCCAGTTCCGGATAGACGGAAGCGGCCTGTTCCCAGAGCCGCACCCGCTCGCGCTCCGGATCGCAGCCCTCCGGGAGGGAGTAGGCGTGCAGTTCCACCACGGAGCCGCCCGTGCGCCGGGCCCACGCGCGGGCCTCGTCCTCGTAGCGGTCGAGCACGCTCACGTTGTCCAGCGCCGTGTACCCCGCCGTCCCCAGGAACGCCGGACGGTGCGGGCGCACGGGACGGTCGAGCCAGTAGCGCGACACCAGGAACGGGGGAGCCGACGCCAGTCGCCCGAGGCGACCGCGCCATCCCGCGTCCCCCAGGTCCGGGGACGCCGCCACCAGGCCGCGGACCCCGGGCGGGTCGGCCGCCAGGACCACACCGTCGAACTCCTCTCCCGGCCCGCCCCCCTCCGGCCCGCACCGCACCGCGAACCGGCGCGCGTGCCCGGGACGCACCCCCTCGACCGGCTCGCCGGTCCGGAACCGCGCGCCCAGCTTCACCAGGTGGCGCTCCAGCGGATCCCACAGCGCCTGCGGGAAGGGCGAGCCCGGCACGTCGAACACCAGGCCCTCGGACGAGCCGAGGAAGTACAGGTGGAACATCACCGCCAGTTCGGCGGCCGACAACCGGCCGGGATCCGCGAAGAAGCTCCGCGTGAACACCTCGAACGCGAGGTGCCGGGCCCGCGGCGGGAAGCGGACCGCCTCCAGCAGGTCCCGCGCGCTCAGGTGGTCGAGGCGCTCGTACACGCCCGGCACGTCGACGTCCAGAAGCTGCAGGGCCGCGGGGACGTTGACCCGTGCCAGGTCGCGCAGGGGGAAGCTCGGGCTGGTCGCGGCGAGCACCGCCGCGTTCCACGGCGGGGTCGTGGGCAGCCCCGAGAAGCGGTCGCGCGGGCCGTCCCGGTGCACCAGCGGGTAGTCGGCGAGGGGCACCAGCCCGTCCAGGCCGGGGTCGGCCCGCCGCAGCAGGCCGCGCAGGTTGTAGTACTGGCGGAAGAACGCGTGGAAGCCCCTGGTCATCGTGGCGTTCGACCCGTCGCGGAGCGTGGTCTCCCACCCCCTCAGGCGCCCGCCCAGGGAGTCCTCCCGCTCGTAGACCACCACGTCCACGTCCCGCTCGGCCAGGGCGCACGCCGCGGCCAGCCCGGCGACGCCGCCGCCGACCACCGCGACGGCGGGCCGCTCTGCGGGCCGGGGCCCGGACGGCGGCGCGGGGGCGACGGGTTCCGCCAGCGGGTCCCGGACGTCCTCGGGGCGGTCAGCGACCATGGCCGGCCTCCGTCCCGAGGGGCCGCCGGCCCGCGAAGGTGTGCGTGACACCGTACTGCCAGCCGGGCAGCGGGGCGCTGGCCACCGACTCCAGGCCCGAGCGGCGCATCCGGTCCAGCAGCGCCGCGCGGCCGTCGAACTCCAGCACGCTCCGCCACAGGTAGCGGAACAGGTCGGCCCGGCCGGTCAGTGCCCGGCCCGCCGGGATCACGACCCCCCAGCACACCGCCGACCACACCGCCCGCGCGGACACCGAGTCGGCCACGGAGTACTCGTGCAGGACGAGTCTGCCGCCGGGCCGCAGGAGGGACCGCACCGACGCCAGCAGCATGTCGGGGTCGGGGCAGTTGCGCACCAGGTACGCGCCGAACACGGCGTCGGCGGGACCGCCCAGGTGCTCCTCCGCCCACGCGGGCGTGAGCTCCTCGGCCCGCCCCCGGTGGAAGGACACCGAGGTCGGCCAGGGCTTGGCCCGGGCGGCGTCGAGCATGCCCCGCGAGGCGTCCACGCCCGCGATCCGGGCGGACGGGGCCGTGTGCAGCAGAGCCGCGGTCGACGCCCCGGTGCCGCACCCCAGGTCGAGCAGGCGCAGCCCGCGCCCCCGGTCGGGCAGCCCCAGCCGCCGGGCCGAGATCCGCAGGTGGGCGTGGTATCCGGGGTTGGCGGACACCAGCCGGTCGTAGGCGTCGGCGGCGTGGTCGAACTCGCCGGTGACCGCTCCGGCCTTCATAGTCCTCGTGGTGGTGTCCACGGGTCCCTCCCCCGGGTTGCTGGGTGTTCGCGTGCTCACGGCGGCCTCCCGGTGCATGCTGGGGGCATGGCCGACTACGACGTGGCGATCATCGGCGGGGGAGCCGCTGGGCTCACCCTGACCCACCGGCTCGGCGGTATCAACGACCGGAGCGGTCGTCCGCTGCGTGTCGCCCTCCTGGAGCCGCCGCCCGGACCGCACACCCCTCCGCCGCGCACCTGGTGCTTCTGGGAACCGGACGGCGGCCCCTGGGACGGCCTGCTGGCCGCACGCTGGGAACGCCTGTCCGTGGTGGGGGAGGACGGGGCGGTCCACTCCTCCCCCGCGGCGCCCTACGTGTACAAGATGCTGCGGTCGGTCGACGTGGACGCGCACGTACGCGCCTCGGCGGGCGAGCACGTGGACCAGCTCCCGCTCCTGGTGACGGGGGTCCGGGACGGGGAGGGGCAGGCGCTGGTCGAGGGGGTCGGGCCGGACGGCGGGACGGCGGCGCTCACCGCGGCGTGGGTGTTCGACTCCCGGCCGCCCCGACCGCTCCCGCGCGGGCGCACCCACCTCCTCCAGCACTTCCGGGGCTGGTTCGTCCGCGCCTCCGACGACGTCTTCGACCCCGGCGCCGCCGTGCTGATGGACCTGCGCCCTGCCCAGCCGGTGAACGGGGTCGCGTTCGGCTACGTGCTCCCCCTGACCTCCCGTGAGGCGCTGGTGGAGTACACCGAGTTCGGCCGCGAGGCCCTCACGACCGCCGAGTACGAGCGCGCGCTCGGCCGGTACTGCGACCTTCTCGGGCTCTCCGGGCTGGAGGTGACGGCTGCCGAGCAGGGAGTCATCCCGATGACCGACGCGCCGTTCCGGACGCGGGAGGGGCGCCGGTTGTTCCGGGTGGGGGCCGCGGGGGGCGCCACACGGCCCTCGACCGGCTACACGTTCAGCGGCGTGCGGCGCCAGGCGGAGGCGGTGGCCCGCGCCCTCCAGGAGGGCTGGGTGCCGGTGCCGCCGGTGCCCCACCGGCGCCGCCACCTGGCCATGGACGCGGTGATGCTGCGGGCCCTGGACACGGGCCGGGTGCGGGGGGCGGACTTCTTCTCGGGACTGTTCGCGGCCAACCGGCTCGGGGACGTGCTGGCCTTCCTGGACGGCGGCTCGCGCCTGCACCGGGAGCTGGCCATGGGCCTGAGCACACCCGTCGCGGCGATGTCCTTGACGTCGGCCGAACACGCCTGGCACCGGCTGCGCGCGCGGCCGGCCCGCCGTTCCTGAACCGGGTCCGGCGCCGGGCCGGGGCCCGGGCCCGGCTCACCCCGGGGAGAGTACCCGCACGGCCTCGGCGAGGGAGTTCAGGTGGCCGTCGGCGAGGGATGGTCCCCCCTTCAGGGAACGCCATCCCGGTCCCGCCGTGTACACGGCGGTCGACTGCGGCGCCCCCGCCGCCGCGTGGACGGTGCGCCGTAGCGCGACGGAGTCGGCCGAGTCCCCCGCGTGGCACCAGAGCACCACGGCGCGGGGCCCGGTGCGGCGCACCGCCCGCGCGGTCGCCTCGACGGGGGTGCACGGGCCGAGCATCCGGTGTGGCACGCCGTGCTCCCTGAGCGCTGCGGCGAGGGCCTCCACCGGAAGGCTGTGCATCTCGTTCGGACCGCAGGCGAGCACGGTCGGCCGGACGTGCGCCGCCGTGCTCTCCGCGCCTGCGGGAGTGCGGGCGGGCGGTGGGACGCGGCGCAGGGCCGAGGACACGCACCACGAGAGCAGGTGCTCGACCTCCACGTAGCGCAGGGTGTCCTCCCACTTGCGGCCCATCCCGTACAGCAGGGGCATGGCCAGCTCCTCCCAGACCGCCACGACGCCGTGGCGTTCCAGCGCCTCCTCCAGGAGCGTCTCGACCAGCTCGGAGTCCAGCCGCATCGCGGCGCGGGCGATCCCCTGGAGCGTGGGCGCCGCGTGGCCGAGAGGGAGGGTGTCCCCGCCGGGGCGCCAGCCCGGGCGGGCCGCGGACGTGCCGGCGCCCGTTCCACCGGCCGCCGCGCGGTCCGCACCCTGGTCCCCGCCCCCGGCTCCTCCGCCGGGAAGCGCTCCGGCGCCTCCCGCGGGCGACGGTTCGGCACGCCTCGGGGCCGGTACGGGCGGCGACCGGTCGAGGGCGAGGCGGGCGGCCGAGGCGGGCGGAAAGCCCTCGCCGACCAGACGGCACAGCTCACGGAGCCGGGCGACGTCGTCAAGGGAGTAGCGGCGGTGGCCGCCCGGGCTGCGCTCGCGGGGGCCGACCCCGTACCGGTGGTCCCAGCTGCGCAGGGTGGAGGGGGCGACCCCGAGAAGGCGGGCGGTCGCCCCGGGAGTGAGTGCGTCGGTCATGGCGCCCCAAGCGTTGCGAAAGCGACGCGACTTGTGGTGTGCGCCACCCACGCACGACTCTAGCTGGGAGGACACCGAAAGGGGCAGCACATGGACCTGGACACGACACGTCCGGCGGACCGCCGTCTCAGCGTGGTCTACAGGGTCGGAGCGGGGCTCACGGGCCTGGTACTCGTCGGTTTCGGGATCGCGGGCCTGTTGACCAGGCTTCCGCTGTTCGACACCCAGGGAGAGGTGATCGCCGGGCTGTCCACGAACGGCGCGCTCAGCTTCCTCTCGATCGCGATCGGTTCGCTCCTGCTGGGAGCGGCGGTCCTGGGCGGTTCGTTCGCCTCGACAGTCTGCACCGTGGTGGGCGTGGGGTTCGTGGTCAGCGGGCTGGTCAACCTCTACCTCATGAGCGCGGGGCCCAACATCCTGGCGTTCTCGATGCCCAACGTCATCTTCAGCTTCGTGGTCGGCATCATGGTGATGACCTTCGGCATGTACGGCCGCGTCGGCAGCCACCTGCCCGTGGACAACCCGTACCGCCGGCGCCGGGAGGAGCGCCGCGAACGCCGCCGGCGCGAGCGCGGGGCGATCGGGGCCACCGGATGACCGGGGGCCACCGGACCCTGGTCACCGGGGCGACCGGGTACATCGGCGGACGGCTCGTGCCCGAGCTCCTGGCGGCCGGGCACACCGTCCGCTGCCTCGTGCGCACCCCGAACAAGCTCCGCGACGTCGACTGGCGGAGCGAGGTCGAGGTGGTGCGGGGGGACGTCGTCTCCGACGAGGGTCTGGCCGAGGCGCTGGAGGGCGTCGACACGGCCTACTACCTGGTCCACTCGATGTCGGGGGGACAGGGCTTCGAGAGCGCCGACGCCAAGGGCGCCGGGAACTTCGCCCGCGCCGCGGAGCGGGCCGGGGTGCGGCGGCTGGTCTACCTCGGCGGGCTCGTCCCCGAGGAGGGCGAGCTGTCCGCGCACATGGCCTCGCGCACGCAGGTCGGCGACGTCTTCCTGGAGTCGTCGGTCCCCGCGGCCGTGCTCCGCGCGGCGGTGATCATCGGGTCGGGTTCGGCGTCCTTCGAGATGCTGCGCCACCTCACCGAGCGCCTGCCGGTCATGACGACGCCCCGGTGGGTGCGCAGCCGGGTGCAGCCGATCGCGGTCCGCGACGTGCTGAGACTGCTGGTGGAGTCCGCGGAGCTTCCGGAGGGGACCGACCGCACCTTCGACATCGGCGGCCCGGAGGTCCTGACCTACGCGGGGATGATCCAGCGCTTCGCCGCGGTGGCGGGCATCGCCAAGAGGCTGATCATCCCCGTGCCGGTGCTCTCGCCCGGGCTGTCCAGCCTGTGGGTCGGCCTGATCACGCCGGTGCCGCCCGCGATCGCCCGGCCGCTGGTGGACTCGCTGCGCCACGACGCCGTCGCCGGGGAGGACGACCTGGCGGACTGCCTGGGGGACCACCACCGGATCGGTTTCGACGAGGCCGTACGGCTCGCGCTGCGGAGGGTGGACGAGTCGCGGGTGGACACGCGGTGGTCGTCGGCGGCCTGGCCGAGCGCGCCGTCCGACCCCCTGCCGACCGACCCGGACTGGACGGGAGGCAGCCTCTACACCGACGCCCGGGCCCGGTACGTCGACGCCGAGCCCGAGGACGTGTGGCGGGTGATCGAGGGGATCGGGGGCCGCAACGGATGGTACTCCTGGCCCCTGGCCTGGGCGGCGCGCGGGTGGATCGACCTGGCCGTCGGCGGGGTGGGCCTGCGGAGGGGCCGGCGCGACCCCGCCCGGCTGAGGACGGGTGACTCGCTGGACTTCTGGAGGGTCGAGGAGGTCGTGCCGGGCCGCCTGCTCCGGCTGAGGGCGGAGATGCGGCTCCCCGGTCCAGCGTGGCTGGAGCTGGGAGTCGCCACGGTGGGGGGACGCACGGTCTACCACCAGCGGGCGCTCTTCCACCCCCGCGGGCTCCTCGGACACCTGTACTGGCAGGCCGTGACGCCGTTCCACGGGATCGTGTTCGGTTCCATGGCCACCAACATCGCCGACCGCGCGAGCGAGGAGGCCCACACCGAACACGCCGGGTGAGCCGGCGGGAGGGGGCGCCCGGGCGGCGGTCCGTCGCCGACCCGCGCCGACAGTTGACTCGAAAAGCAAGATACTCTTATTTCGAGCCAATTTTCGACGCAACGGAAGGACCCGTCCCGTGCGCAAGGACAAAGACCGGCCACGCCGATCCCGCTGGTGGGTGGGGGCGGCTCTGGTGGTCGCCCTCGTGTGGCTGTTCGGCGCAGGCCCCCTCGGCATGTTCCTGGGCAAGCTCGGAGAGGTGCAGACCAACGACCCCGGCGCGTTCCTGCCGGTGGGCGCCGAGTCCACCGAGGTCGCCGAGATCGCCGAGGGGTTCGACCGCGAGGAGTCCGTCCCCGCGATCGTCGTCTACTCGGGGAGCGGTGACACCGGGGAGAGCCTGGACGCCATCGCCGAGGTCGGGGAGAGGGTCGCGGAGCAGCCCTGGGCCTCGGGCCCGGTGGTCGGCCCCTTCCCGGGGACCGAGGACCCCTCCGTCGCCCAGTTCGTCGTGTCCATCGACCCGGCCTACGACACCGGCGACACGGTCGCCGAACTCCGCGAGCTCCTCGCCGACGAGCCCGTCCCCGGACTCCAGGCCCAGGTCACCGGCCCCGCCGGGTACGCGGCCGACCTCACCGCCGCCTTCGGCGGCATCGACTCGACCCTGCTCATCGTCGCGATCTCCGCGGTCCTGGTCATCCTCGTGGCCGTCTACCGGTCGCCCCTGCTCCCGGTCCTGGTCATCCTCGCCTCCCTGCTCGCCCTCGGACTGTCCGGAGCTCTCGTCTACCTGGCCGCCGACACGGGCCTGGTCAGCCTCAACGGACAGAGCCAGGGCATCCTGTTCATCCTGGTCGTCGGTGCGTGCACCGACTACGCGCTGCTGCTCGTGGCCCGCTACCGGGAGGAGCTCGCCACGCGGGACAGCGTGCCCGAGGCCGTCCTGGCCGCGGTGCGCGGGGTGACCGGCCCCGTCCTGGCCTCCGGCGGCACCGTCATCCTCGGCCTGCTCTGCCTGCTCGCCGCCGACCTGGCCTCCACCCGCAGCCTCGGACCGGTCGTCGCCATCGGCGTCGCCGCCGCACTGCTCTCCGCGATGACCTTCCTGCCCGCCGTGCTCGCCCTCGGCGGGAGGGCGGTCTTCTGGCCCACCGCGCCGCGCCGGCCCGGCGCCGGGCCGGCGGCGGCGGACGGCCCCGCCGGGGGCGAGAGCCTCGACGAGGTCATCGGGAGGCACCGCCTCTGGGGGCGGATCGCCGGGGCGGTCTCGCGCCGTCCCCGCGCCTACTGGGTCGCGACCACCGCGGTCCTGGTGGCGGCGGCCGTGTTCGCGCCCCAGTTCGACGCCGGGGGGACGGGCCAGTCCGAGGTCTTCCGCACGGAGGTCGAGGCGGTCGAGGCGCAGGAGGTCCTCACCCGGGGCTTCGGCTCCGTCGGCGGCGCGGCCCCCGCACTCGTGGTGGCCGACGCGGACCGGCTGGACGAGGTCGTCGCCGCCGCGGAGGGGCTGCCCGAGGTGGAGGAAGCGGTCGCGGTGTCCGAACCCGGACCGCCCGGGGCCGACGCCCCGCCCCTGGTCGAGGACGGGCGCGTCCTGGTCGAGGTGACCCTGGCCGTCCCCCCGGAGTCCTCCGACGCGGTCTCCGCCGTCGGCGACCTCCGGGAGGAGCTGGACGGCGTCGAGGGCGCCGACACCCTGGTCGGCGGTGTCACCGCCACCGACCTGGACACCCTGGAGACCGCCCAGCGCGACTTCACCGTCGTCGTCCCCCTCGTCCTGGTCGTGGTGTTCCTCGTCCTGATCCCGCTCCTGCGCTCCCTGGTGGCGCCGCTGCTGCTGATGGCCGCGAACGTGCTGTCCTTCGCCGCCGCCCTGGGCGTGGGCACGCTGGTCTTCGAGCACCTGCTCGGCCTGCCGGGCGCGGACCCGGTCGTCCCGCTGTTCGCGTTCGTGTTCCTCGTGGCGCTGGGCATCGACTACAGCATCTTCCTGATGTCACGCGCCCGCGAGGAGGCACTGGTCCACGGACACAGGGAGGGGGTGCTGCGCGCGCTCGCCGTCACGGGCGGGGTGATCACGTCCGCCGGGGTGGTCCTCGCCGTGACCTTCGCGGCGCTGGCGGTCATCCCGCTGCTGTTCCTGTTCCAGCTCGCGTTCCTGGTGGCGTTCGGCGTGCTGGTGGACGCCCTGCTCGTCCGCACCCTGCTGGTGCCCGCCCTGTCGCTGGACGTGGGGTCGCGCGTGTGGTGGCCGGGGCGCGCCCGGAGATCGGCCGGGCCCGCCGACGGGGCGCCCGCGGCGGCGGAGCAGAGGGGTTAGCGGTCCCCCGGGTCCTCCGTGTGGAGGACCCGGGGCCGGCGCCCGGGCCGGCCCCGGTCGGTGCCGCCCTCCCGCGACCGGTCCGGGCGGCACGCCTACAGGGGGTCGCCCGGGATGTCGCGGTAGGCGGCGGCCAGCTTGTGGATCAGGGCGGACTGCGGCAGGTGGATCCCGTCGATCGAGGTGACCGGCCGTACCCCGGTGGTGGCGTTGGTGACGAACGCCCCCGACACGCGGGTGCTCGCGGCCCCGGCGACGGGCCGGGTCGACACGCGCACCGAGAGGGAGTCGGCCGCGCGGTCCACCAGCTGGGCCGTCACCCCAGGGAGGCACGGGGCCTGCGGCCACACCAGGCCGCCGCCGTCCAGGAACCCGATGTTCCAGGTGGGCCCCTCCGACACCCGCCCGTCGACGCCGACGAAGAGGGCGTCGTCGAACCCGTCCATCTGGGCCGCCCGCCGCTGGCGGATCGCCCCGAACATCCCGGTGCCCTTGACCTGCGGGGTGTCGCGGGCGAACGGCCGTGTGCCCAGGCGGACGGGAGACGGGCGAGCGCCCGGGGCCGGCCGGGTGGTGACCAGGATCTGCGGGAGCGGGCGTGAGCCGGGGCGGGCGAGGTCCATGCCCGGGTCGAAGACGGTCACCCGCACCACGGAGGGCGACGGGTGCGCGCGTGCTGCCCGGCGGGCGAGTTCGCGGACCCGGGGGATGTCCAGAAGGGTGCCGAACAGGGTCTGACAGTCCCTGCTCAGCCGCTCCATGTGCAGGTCGAGCCCGCGCACCCGCAGGTCGGTGACGAGCATGGTCGTGAAGTGGCCGTACCCGTACAGGGCCAGGCCCGCGATTTCCCCGGTGCTGACGGGGCGTCCGTTCAGTTCCATCGGGTCCTCATTCTGGCACTTCGGGACCTCCGTCATGCGGTTTTCGCCGCACCTGTGGACAAGTCGTCCCAAGACGGCCCGCAGCCGCAGCCCCCGGCCGCCGCGCGCGGCGGGGAGGTCCGCGGAGGCCGTGCCCGGCGGGGGCCGGCGACTCGGAGGGAGCGCCGGGGGTCGGGGGGCGTTGCGGAAGGGCCTGCGGGGCGCCCTCCACCGCGGTCAGGCGCCCCGCTCCCGTGCGGTGAAGGCGGTGACGAGCTGGTTCTCGGAGGTGTCGAGGTAGGTGGCGAGCTCGTCGGCGGCGCCCCCGACGTCGTCCGAGGCCAGCAGCGTGTGGATGCGCCGGTTCCAGTCCAGGTACGGGGCGTGGAACTCGCGGGGGGCGTCCATGACGTGGAAGACCAGCCGGGTCTCGGCGAGCACCTGGTTCATGAACTCGTTGACGCGCGCGCTCCCGGCGAGCCCGGCCAGGGCCTGGTGAAAGCGCATGTTGGCGGTGCCCATGCGCTTCCACTCCCGGCGGCTGCGGGCGGCCTCGCCCTCGTCCACGGCGGACCCGACCGCTCGCACGGCCTCCTCGGTGGGACGGACCGCACCCCGCAGTGCGGGAAGTTCGAGGACCCTGCGGGCCTTGAACAGGTCGCGGACGTCCTCGCTGGTGGGGAGAGTGACGAACACCCCCCGGTGCATCTGGTGCACGAGCAGGCGGTCGCGGACCAGGAGTCGGAAGGCCTCGCGCAGCGTGTTGCGGGAGACCCCCAGTTCCTCGCACAGCCGCTCCTCGGAGAGGCGCTGCCCCGGGGGGTAGGCGCCGTCGATGAGGGACTCGCGGAGCAGTGCGGCGACCCGCTCGGCCTGGGTGGGCAGCGGGGGCAGGAGGCGCCTGCGGCCGGCGGTCCGGTCGGTGTGGGCGTCCGTGGCCGTCACATGTGCTCCTCGGGGTGCGTTCGGTTACTCCATTGTGACCGACCCCGCGGACCCGTGGGGAAGAGGGCCTCCGCAAGAGCCGGTCGGTCGGATGACGGGACTTGTGATTCGTCGGTGATCGCGCCACTCCTCGGGGCGCGGGAAAAGGCGGCGATCCCCGCGACAGCATTGACCTGGGTTTTTTGCTTACGTGACCTTTACTCGACTCGTTGGATTGAAGTATTGTTCAACAATCCAACGATGGCGTGGTTGGTCATCGCGCCACGGCACGCTTCTCGCACTTCCTGGAGAGACCCATGGGCGACACGCCCCCCGCACCCCCGAAGGTGCGCCCGCGGATCGGCCGGATCACGGTGAGCAGCAGCCTGCTCGGCGCGATGTTCCTCATGGCCACGAGCGCCATCGGCCCCGGCTTCATCACCCAGACGACGACCTTCACGGCGCAGCTCGGCGCGACCTTCGCGTTCGCGATCCTCATCTCGATCCTCGTGGACATCGCGGTCCAGCTGAACATCTGGCGGGTCGTCGGCGTCGCCAACATGCGTGCCCAGGACCTGGCCAACAAGGTGCTGCCCGGAGCGGGCTACCTCCTGGCCGTCCTGATCGTCTTCGGCGGACTGATCTTCAACGTCGGCAACCTCGCCGGCACCGGTCTCGGCCTCGACGCCCTCCTCGGGTTCGACCCGAAGATCGGCGCCGCCGTCTCCGCGGTCCTGGCCGTGGGCATCCTCAGCGCCAAGAAGCTGGGCGTCGCCCTCGACCGCATCCTCATCGTGCTCGGCGTCGCGATGATCGCCCTGACCCTGTACGTCGCGATCGTCTCCCAGCCCCCGGTCGGCGAGGCCCTGCGCCAGTCCGTCATGCCGGAGCAGCTCAGCACCGACGTCTTCCTCGCCGCCGTCACCATCATCGGCGGCACCGTCGGCGGCTACATCACCTACGCCGGCGCGCACCGGCTCATCGAGGGCGGCCAGGGCGGCCGGGAGAACGTCGGGGACATCTCCAGGACCTCGGTCATCGGCATCATCGTCACCGGCGTCATGCGGGTCCTGCTCTTCCTCGCCATCCTGGGCGTCGTCAGCGGCGGCGCCGCCATCATGGAGGCCCCCAACCCCTCGGCCGAGGCCTTCTACCAGGCCGCCGGCGAGGTCGGCATGCGCCTGTTCGGCATGATCATGTGGGCCGCCGCGGTCAGCTCCGTCATCGGAGCCTCCTACACCTCGATCTCCTTCGTCACGACCTTCCACCCGTGGCTGGAGAAGCGCCGGGGCCTGCTGGTCACCGTGTTCATCGGTGTCTCCCTGGCGATCTTCCTGCTGTCGGGCCAGGCCCCGACCACGCTGCTGGTCCTCGCCGGCGCACTCAACGGCATCATCCTCCCGGTCGGCCTCGGCATCATGCTGTGGGTCGCGGCCCGCCGCTCCCGGGACCTCCTGGGCGGCTACCGCTACCCGCGCTGGCTGATCGCCATCGGTGTCGCCGCCTGGCTGCTCACCGTGTACATGGCCGTCAACGCCCTGGGCGGCATCGCCGCGCTCTGGCAGTAGAGACCCGGGGGGCGCGGCGCGGCGACGACCCCGCCGCGCTCTCCGTTCCAACCCCCGCCCCGCACGGTCCGGGACGCGTGGACCGTGCGGGGTAGGAGCCCTGTGAGGGCCCAGCACAGTACGACAGTGCCGAGGGGAGCGGACGGGCTGCGGGGACGCGGAGGCGCGCCCGCCCCGGACGCCCCGGCAGGCACGAAGATGAACGAGGAGCACCGACGTTGCGCATCGACCTCAACTCCGACCTCGGCGAGAGCTTCGGCCGCTGGGAACTCGGTGACGACCGGGCCCTGCTGTCCGTCGTCACCAGCGCCAACGTCGCCTGCGGGTTCCACGCGGGCGACCCGAGCGTGCTGCGCCGCACCACGGCGGACGCCAAGGAGCGCGGCGTGGCCGTCGGCGCCCACGTCGGCTACCGCGACCTCGCCGGGTTCGGCCGCCGCTTCCTCGACGTCCCGCCCGCGGACCTCACCAACGAGGTCGTCTACCAGCTGGGGGCCCTGGCCGCCTTCACCCGGCTGGCCGACGACCGCATCCGCTACGTCAAACCGCACGGCGCCCTCTACAACACGATCGTGCACCACGAGCAGCAGGCCGCCGCGGTCGTCGAGGCCGTCCGCGCCTTCGACCCCGACCTGCCCGTGCTCGGCCTGCCCGGTTCCCGGTTCCTCGCCCTGGCGGAGCAGGCAGGGCTGCGCACCTACCGTGAGGCGTTCGCGGACCGCGCGTACACCCCCGACGGCGTCCTGGTCTCCCGTCGCGAACCCGGAGCGGTGCTCCACGACCCCGCGGCGATCGCCGAGCGCTGCCTGCGCATCGCCCAGGGGCTGCCTGTCGAGGCGGTCGACGGGACGGAGATCGTCATCGAGGCCGACTCCCTGTGCGTCCACGGTGACAGCCCCGGCGCGGTGGACATCGCCCGCGCCGTCGCCGAGCGGCTGCGCGCCGCCGGCGTCGCCATCGCACCGTTCGCCCAGGAGGCTCCGGCCGCCCGGGGGAACGCGTGACCGTTCCCGCACGGGGAGGTGCGCGCGCGGGGGCGTGCGCACCTCCCCCTGCGGAGACGCCCTGCCGCCGCAGGCAGGGTCGCCACCACCAGGTTGAGGAGTCTTGTTGCGTGTCCTGAAGTGTGCCGACAGCGGTGTGCTGGTGGAGGTCGAGGACCTGGCCGCGGTCATGGCCCTGCGCTCCGCGCTGGAGGCTCACCCCGTCCCCGGGGTCACCGACGTCGTCCCGGCAGCCCGCACCCTGCTGCTGCGGATCGAACCCGGTACGCCCCCGGAGGGGGTCGCGGCGGCCGTCGGCGCCCTGTCCCCCGCCTCTGGCGGGGAGCAGGCCTCCGGGGACACCGTCACCATCCCGGTCGTCTACGACGGTGAGGACCTCGACGACGTCGCGGAGCTGACCGGCCTCACCCGTGAGGGCCTGGTCCGGGCGCACACCTCCGCCACCTGGACGGTCGCCTTCTGCGGGTTCGCGCCCGGGTTCGGCTACATGGTCGGCGACGACCCGCGCCTGCACGTCCCCCGCCGGAGCGAGGCCCGCACCCGGGTCCCGGCCGGCTCGGTCGCGCTCGCCGGGGAGTTCGCCGGCGTCTACCCGCGGAGCTCCCCGGGCGGCTGGCAGCTGCTCGGCCGGACCGAGGCCAGGATCTGGGACCTGGACCGCGAACCGCCCGGCCTGCTGCGCCCCGGAGTCCGCGTGCGCTTCACGGACGCGGGCGCCGACGCGCGGACGGGGGTGACGGCGTCATGAGTTCCCTCGAGATCATCGCGACCGGCCCCCTGACCACGGTCCAGGACGCGGGCCGGTTCGGGCACGCCGACCTGGGGGTGGGTCGCTCCGGAGCGGCGGACGCCGCCTCCTACGCCCTCGCCAACAGACTGCTCGCCAACCCCGCGGGATCCGCCGCCCTGGAGGCCACCCTGGGCGGGCTGCGCGTGCGCGCCCGCGGGGCGGTCACCGTCGCCGTGACCGGAGCCGAGGCGCCGGTGGAGGTGGACGGGCGCGGCGCCGCCGCGAACACGGTCCTGCACCTGCCGGACGGAGCGGAGCTCACCCTCGGCATGCCCGTCCGCGGCCTGCGCACCTACCTGGGAGTGCGCGGCGGCGTCGACGTCACGCCGGTCCTCGGGTCGCGCAGCACCGACGTGCTCGCCGGACTCGGCCCGGAGGTGCCCGCGGTGGGAGCGGTGCTGCCGGTGGGCCCGGCGCCCTCCGGCTTCCCCGCCGTCGACCAGGCCCCCGTGGCGCCCGTCGGCGGGCCCGAGGCCACGCTCAGGGTCGAGCTGGGTCCGCGCGAGGACTGGTTCACCGACGAGGCGATCACCACGCTCCTCAACGGCGAGTACGAGGTGACCTCCCGCAGCGACAGGGTGGGGGCCCGGCTCTCCGGCCCCGTCCTCGAACGCGCGCCGTCCCGGTCCGGAGAGCTCCCGAGCGAGGGCATGGTCGTGGGCTCCCTCCAGGTGCCGCCGGGCGGCGAGCCCGTGCTGTTCCTCGCCGACCACCCCGTCACGGGCGGCTACCCGGTGGTGGCCGTCGTGCGCACGGCGGACCTGCCCAAGGCCGCGCAGGCCCGCCCCGGCAGCCGGATCCGGTTCGCCCTGTGAGGCGGAGCGGGGCCCGGACGGCAGGCCCCCCACAGGTCAGAACGAGAGGCAGGAGACCATGACCTCACCGGCGGAACTCTCCCCGAGCCAGGCCCGCGCGCTGTTCCGCGCGGGGCTGAAGGTGCCGACCTCCGGGTACAGCCCGGGCTACGCACAGGCCAACCTCATCGCACTCCCGCAGGAGGCCGCGTTCGACTTCCTGCTGTTCGCGCAGCGCAACCCGAAGTCCTGTCCGATCCTCGACGTCACCGAGCCGGGCCGGGTCGACGCGTCGGTGTTCGGCGGCGACCTGCGCACCGACCTGCCCGCCTACCGGGTGTACCGGGACGGGGCGATGGTGGAGGAGCGCACCGACGTCACCGACCTGTGGCGGGACGACCTGGTGGCCTTCCTCATCGGGTGCAGCTTCACGTTCGAGACGCCGCTCCTGGAGGCCGGGGTGCCGGTCCGCCACATCGAGGCGGGCAGCAACGTCGCCATGTACGCGACCAACCGGGAGTGCCGTCCGGCGGGCCGGTTCCGGGGGCCGCTCGTCGTGTCCATGCGGCCGATCCCCGCCCACCAGGTCGCGGACGCGGTGCGCGTCACCTCGCGCTACCCGGCGGTGCACGGCGCCCCGGTCCACGTGGGGGACCCGGCGGCACTGGGGATCACGGACCTGGACAGGCCCGACTACGGTGACGCGGTCGAGGTGCGGCCGGGCGAGATCCCCGTCTTCTGGGCGTGCGGTGTGACCCCGCAGGCGGCCGTGACCGCCTCCGCGCCGGAGTTCGCGATCGGCCACGCGCCCGGCCACATGGCCATCACCGACGTCCGGGACTCCTCCTACCAGGTTCCCTGACCCGCGCCCGTGCAGACCCGGCCCTCCCAGGGGCCAGGGCGCCCCGGGAGGACCGTGCCCCCGAGGGCGGGCGCCGGGGCCTCCGGAGGCCCCGGCACCGTGAGGGGCCCGGGTGCGAAGGGGCGCAGGCGGAGTGGCCGGCCCTGCCCCGGGGCAGGACCGGAACGACGGGGCGGCGCCCCCACACGACCGGTGAGGCGCCAGCCCGCCCACCCGGCACGCGCGGTCCCGGGCGGCTCAGCCGTGCCGGGGCGGTTCCGTGTCCTGGGGCGGTCCGGCCGCGGCGCCGGGCCCGCGCCCACCGGCAGCGGGGGGCGCGGGGTCGGGGGCGGGACGGCCCCGGTCGGTCTGCTCCCCGCGGATGACGCCGTCGCGCCCGGATGCGTCGGCGGGGGCCTGCCCGCGCCCCCGCTTGCGGGAGTAGCCGGACTGGCTCGCGTAGAGGGTCTTGGACGTGCGCGACGCGTCGTCGGTGCGCGCCCTCTCCGCCATCAGCCCCAGTTCGGCGGACTGCGCCGCCACCTCGGGAGGAGCGGGCGCCCCGTAGCCCGCGGGGCCGCCCGAGCCCGCGGGACCGCCGAGGTCCCGGCGGGCGCGGTCGAGGATGTCGGCGGCGGTGTCCCGGTCGCCCCGGCGCAGGGCCTCCCCGGCCTCCCGCTTGGCGGTCTGCGCACGTTGGAGCGACTCCTCGGTGCGGACCTCGGGCCTGGGCACCCTCGACGCCGCCTGCTCGCCCGGTACCACGTTGACGGTGACCGGCAGGGTCGCGGTGTACGTGGTCAGGGTCGCAGGGTCCACGTAGGTGGCCTCCAGCGCGGTGACCGTGACGGTGCCCAGGGAGGACAGTCCCGGAACCTCCAGGCGCAGGAGGAGGCGCCGGCTCTCGCCGGAGTGGAAGTCGCCGAACTCGACCACGACCGACCCGTCGGGCAACCGGTGGGACGGCATCTCGCCGACGACGCCGACGGCCCTCAGGCGGGGGCCGACCGGTATCCGCAGGGACACCGCCTGCGCGGTCTTGGCCAGGAGGTACTCGGCCTCCTGGGCGATGAGGCCGCCCGCCGTGTCGGGGTCCTCCGCGAAGAGCGCGCTGCCGGCGCCGCCGTCGGCGACCGCCCCGAGCAGCGCCTCGTCGAAACCGAGCCCGTAGCCCAGCGTCGTGGTGGTCACCCCGTGGGCGTAGGCGTCGCTCGCGACCTGTTGGAGCAGGTCGTGCGCGGTGACCCCCTGGTTGGCGTGCCCGTCGGAGATCAGCAGGAGCGTGGCGCCCCGGTCGCCGCCCGCCCTGCGGGCCTCCTGGACGCCGCGCAGCAGGCCGCTGGACAGGTCGGTGCCGCCTCCCGCGCGCAGGGCGCGGATGCGGCGGCGCGTCTCCGCCCGGTCGGTGAGGGGGCCGGCCGGGATCTCGACGCGGGCCTGTTCGTTGAAGGAGACCACGCCGAAGTTGTCGGAGGGCGCGAGCCGGTCCACGAGGCCGAGCAGCGCGCGGACCGCGCCGTCCAGGCGGCTGCCGCCCATGGAGCCGCTCCGGTCCAGGACGACCTGCAACGTGGCCGGCGGGCGCGCGGTGTCCTCCTCGCGTTCCGGGGCGGTGACGTCGAGGAGGACGGACACGGCGTCGTCGGTGTCCAGGGGGACGGCGTCGAAGTCCAGCAGGGCGGACAGGTGCATGCGGTCTCCCGGGGGGTGCGGTGGCGTCTCCAGCCTAGGCACGGGGTCCGACGTTCCGCAGGAGGTCACCGGGCGGGGAGGGCCGGCCGCTCCGGGTCAGAAGCCGCGCAGCCCCAGGCGCCGCAGCTCCAGGTCGGCCAGGGCGCCGACGGCCTCCCTGTCGTCGGCGTGCCACGCACCCGCGGGGTCCCCGTGCACGCCGACGAGCTTCGAGGGCGCCACCGACGACAGGGCGCGCAGGGCCAGGAGCCGTGAGCGCGCCTCCGGGGCGAGTGCGCGCAGCCGCCGGGTGGCGTTGGCCTGGTGCACCCAGCGGACCCGGGCGGGCAGCCACGTCGCGGCGATCAGCAGCAACGGGAGCGAGGCGGTGAGAAGCGGAAGGGTCAGCGCCAGCGAGGCCACGGACTCCCGGAAGGCGTCGCCCGCGGACGTCAGGGACTCCCCGGTCTCGCTCATGCCGCTGAACGGGGTGGCCAGCGCCTCCCCGGCGACGGGCACCCTCCGGGCCTGTTCCGCGGCGTTGGTCATGTGCTCGCTGAACCCCTGGCCGGTGCTCTCCAGCAGTTCCCCCGGACGGTCCAGGGTCAGGACGGTCTCGCGGAGCGACAGGGCCGCCCGGACCCACACGTAGATCCAGACCAGGGCGAGCACGTCCGAGGCGATCTGGACGAGCGCGCGCACGGGGTGTTCGGCGTAGAGCTTCACGGGGACTCCCGGGGGGTAGGCGTGGTCGTGGGTCCCGGACCCACGGTTGCGCGTTACCCGTTCCCGGGCCTGTTCGCACCGCCTCGCACGGGTTCCTTGGCGGCGCACGCACGGCACGCCGCCCCGGACACGGGTCCGCCCCGGGCGGGACCCGTGTTCACGGGGTCCCGCCCGGGGCGGTGGGAGACGGTGTCGGAGCGAGGGCTGGGAGGCGCTGCGACACCGCGCGCGGGCCGGTTGCGGTCCCGGGAGGGCCGGCCCGCTCTGTGGTCAGCTGCCCTTGACCTCGGCGGGCGTCCGGTCGCCGCCCTCGGAGGCGTCGGCTGCACCGTCGGCCGCGGCGTCGGCGGTCCCGTTCGCCGGGGCGCCCTCCGGGCTCTGGGCCGCGGGGCCGTCCTCGTCCTTCTCGTAGCTCATGAGGGCGTCCATGTCGATGGAGTTGGGGTTGTCCAGGACCTCCCGCAGCCGCTCGCGGTCGAGCGTGCCGGTCCAGCGACCCATGACCAGCGTGCCCACGGCGTTGCCGGTCAGGTTGGTCAGGGCCCGGGCCTCGGACATGAACCGGTCGATGCCGACGATGAGCGCGATACCCGCCAGGGGGATGACGTCACCGAAGGCCGCGAGCGAGGCCGCCAGGGTGACCAGGCCCGCGCCGCTGACTCCGGCGGCGCCGTTGCTGGAGATCACCATGAACACGAGAAGGCCGATCTGGGTCCAGACCGAGATCTCGGACCCCGTGGCCTGGGCGATGAAGATGGCGCCCATGGCCATGTAGATGGCGGTGCCGTCGAGGTTGAACGAGTAGCCCGTCGGGATGGTGAGGCCCACCGTCGACTTCCGGACGCCCGCGGCCTCCATCTTGACCATCATGCGGGGCAGGACCGACTCGCTGGACGAGGTGCCGAGCACGATCAGGAGCTCGTCGCGGATCAGCCGGATCATCTTGAAGAGGCTGAAGCCCGCCACACGGGCGATGAGGCCGAGCACGACCACGATGAACACGACGCAGGTGATGTAGAAGCTGAGCATGAAGAAGGCGAGGCTGCCCAGGACCTTGCTGCCGTGCTCGCCGATGGTGAAGGCCATGCCGCCGAAGGCGCCGATGGGCGCGGTGAACATGACGATCTTGATGACGCCGAACATGATGTGCGACATCGTGTCCAGCGCGCGGACGGCGGGCTCGCCGCGTCGGCCGAGCATGGTGAGGGCACAGGCCACGAGGACGGCCAGGAGCAGCACCTGGAGCAGCTGGCCGTCGACGAAGGCGGAGAAGAAGGAGTCCGGGACGATCTGCATGAGGAAGCCGGACACGCCGGTCTCGGTCCCCTCGACCGCGGCGATGGTGTCCGCGGCGTCGGCCTCGTCGAAGGACATGTTGAGCCCGACGCCCGGCTGCATGATGTTCACGGTGATCAGGCCGAGGGCCAGGGCGACGATCGTCGTGGCCGTGAAGTAGACCATGGTGCGCATCGCCAGGCCGCCCGCCTTGGCGAGGTTGCCCATGCCGGCGATGCCGACGGCGACCGTACAGAAGATGGTCGGGGCGATGACGACCTTGACGAGGGCGATGAACAGGTCGGCGAGCCAGCGCATCCCGGCGGCCTGGGCCGGGAAGAGCAGACCGACGGCGATGCCCAGGGCGATACCGACGAGCACCCAGAAGTACAGGTGCCGGTAGATGGGCTTCTTGGGCTGGGCCGGTGCCGTGTCGGCGCCCGGCCCTGCTTTGGCGGCGCGTCCGAAACTCGGCATGGCCTCTCCTTCAGGGTCCTGTGTGGCGGGTCACAGGAACCTTCGCCGAGGGTGTGTTCAACGGCCAAGTCACGAGGGGGAAACTTAAGATTTACCTGACATTCGATCACCCTGTGTCGCATTCCGTGACACGGCGGTGAACATTCCGTGTCCTGGGCGGGTCGACCACCGGGGCGCGGTCGGCTCAGCACCCGTTCGCCGACCGGTCCGCGCTCGGCTCACCTGCGGCAACGCCCGGTGGTTGGTGACGGAGGGTGACGCAGGCAACAGGCGTCCGGACGCCGGCGGTTCCTCGCCGGCCGGCGTACGTCACGCGGGCGCTCCCCGGTCCTCCCCGGGGCGTGACCGCCGACCGCTACGATCGCGCGGATGACCGTGGAACACACCTGGCGGGGCGGTTTCGACAACGCGGAGCTCAACGCGCTCCACGCCCGGGGGTTCGGGTACGAGCCCGGTGACGCGGACGTGTGGGGGCGCGTCAACGACCACAGCCTGGGATGGGTGTGCGCCCGCCTGGGAGGCGAGCTCGTCGGCTTCGTCAACGTGGTCTGGGACGGGGGCGTCCACGCGTTCGTCCTGGACACCGTGACCGACCCGCGCCACCGGCGGGCCGGGATCGGCACCGCGCTGGTGCGCCTCGCCGCGGAGCGGGCGCGGGGGGCCGGATGCCGGTGGCTGCACGTGGACTTCGAGGCGCACCTGGACGCGTTCTACCTCCGGGCGTGCGGGTTCGCCCCTACCCGGGCGGGACTCATCGCCCTCTGAACCCGCAGGGGCCGGGACCGGTCACCCGGCCCCGGCACCCCGCCGACGGCCTGCCCGCGCACCTGGCGGCCGACCGGCGCCGCGGCCCCGCACGCGCCCGGCCGACCGGTCTCGGCGGGTGTCCGTCCTCCACCGGGAGAAGCGCCGCTCCAGGGTGAGGAGGGCGCAGAGCGGCCACGCCACCGCCACCGCGACGACGAACCCGGTCAGCGCCCGGGGCAGGCTCGCGGACACGTGGGCCACAGCTGCCCGCTTCCCGCGAGATCCCAGGCCGCGGCGAGCACCTGGGTCAGCGGTGGCAGGAACACCCGGTCCACCGGGCCGAGGCGGGGCGCGCACTCCCGCAGGAGCAGGAACGCCCCGATGGCGGCGGACCGCTTGAACCACAGCCAGGCGGTCGCCCGGGCGACGCGTTCCGCGCCCGTCGGCGCCGCGACGGGTTCCCGGGGCCCTGTCCCGGGGCGAGCCGGGCCGGTCCGGGCACCGGGGGCTCCGTCAAGGTGAGGGCGTCCGCCTGGCGGTGCCGTGGGCCGGTACGGCCGATCGCCGCGCGGGAGACCGGGCCGTCCAGGGGCGGCCCTGTTAGCTTGCGGGCAGGGAACACAGGACAGAGAGGACCCCCGTGGACGACAGGACCCAGGCGTTCGACCAGCTCACCGAGGACTACCGCCGCTTCCGTCCCGACTACCCCGCCCCCCTCCTCGAACGGCTCGGCGAGCACGTCCGCGCCGGGGACCGCGACTCCTGGCCGACCCCGTGGCTGATGCTCGACGTCGGCTCCGGAACCGGGATCTCCACCCGCGCCCTGCGCCGCGTGTTCGGCCCCGCGCCCCGCGTCGTCGGGGTCGAACCCGGCCGTGCCATGCGGGACACCGCCGAGGGCCACGACCGCGACGGCGTGGAGTTCGTCGGGGGCCGGGCCGAGGAGGTCCCCTTCCCGGACTCCTCCGCCGTCCTCGTGCTCGCCGCACAGGCAGTCCACTGGTTCGACCGGCCCGCGTTCTACGCGGAGGCCGCACGCCTGCTCGCCCCCGGCGGCACCGCCGCCGTCCTCAACAACGACCGCGACTGGACCGCGAGCGCGTTCGCCGACGCCTACGAGAACCTGCTGGAGGAGTACGGCGACGACTACCGGCGCGACTACAGGGCCTACGACACCGTCGGTGAGATGAACGCCGCCGACGGCCTGGGCGAGGCCACGGAGTCCACCGCGTCCTGGACGCGCTCACTCGGCCCCGAGGGGTTCGTCGGCACGGCCCTGTCCTCCAGCCGGATGGCCGCCGTGGTCCGCAACATCGGCGAGCCGCGCACCCGCGACGCCCTCGCCTCGCTCGTCACCGAGTACTTCCCCGACGGGAACGTACGCGTCCCCTACACCACCCGGCTCTACCTCGCCCGCAGGGAGGGCTGACCGGACGCCCGGCCCCCGACCGCGGTCGGGGACCGGCTTTGCCCCCCGTGTCACCACCGCTGGGTCTACCCAGACGCGGCACCGGGCAGGCTCCCGCCGATCGGGCCCACCGCGGGCCCCGACCGACGAGGGGCACGCACACCCATGGCTCAGCTGATCGTCCTCGGAGTGGCCGACCGCGACACCGCCGAGAAGGCCCTGGACATCGCCGCCGACCTGAGCAGGCAGCAGCTCCTCCAGTTGGAGGACGCCGCCTACGCCTACAAGGACGAGAAGGGCCGGCCGCGCATCCACCAGACCATCGGCACCACCGGGGTCGGCGCGCTCGGCGGCGCCCTGTGGGGCACCCTCATCGGGCTCGTCTTCCTCAACCCGCTCCTCGGCCTCGCCGTCGGCGCGGCCACCGGAGCCGTCGCCGGGAAGCTCACCGACGTGGGCATCGACGACGACATGATCAAGCAGATCGGCTCCCAGCTCGAACAGGGCCGTGCCGCCGTGTTCCTGCTGGCCGACTCCGCCACCGCGGACCGGGCGATCGAGGCCTTCGCACCGCTGCACCCCACGGTCATCCGGACCAACCTCACCCGTGAGAACGAGCGGGAGCTCGTCGAGGCCCTGCGCTCCTGACCCGGGCTCCCTCCGGCCGCCGCCGCGAGTCACCCGGCGGCGGCCGGAGGGAGCCCGGTGGAGCGGACGCTCCCGCGCGCCCTCCCCGCGGCCCGGTCCACGCGGCCGGGCGGTCCCGCCCCACCGTCCGCGGCGACCCCCCGGTCGTGCGCGCGTGCCGGGCGACCCGCGACCGTTCGCGAACCCGAAGGCGCCGTCCCGGCAGAGGACGCGGGGCGGACGACGGCGCACTGCCCGTACCCCGACCAAGATGCGACAAGGAGCAGTCATGACCACGACCAAGCCGAACCTGGAAGACGTCACCGACTTCGCGGACGCCGACCGGGGCCTCGTCGCCCGGCTCGAACCCGGCCGGATCAGGGACGATCGGGGCCGTGTGGTGTGGGACGCCGACGCCTACGCGTTCCTGGAGGAGGAGTGCCCGGACACCGCCGCCCCGAGCCTCTGGCGCCAGTCCCGGCTGTGCGCCCGCCAGGGCCTGTTCGAGGTGGTGGAGGGGATCTACCAGATCCGCGGGTTCGACCTGTCCAACATGACCCTCGTGGAGGGGGACACGGGCGTCATCGTCATCGACCCCCTCGTGTCGGCCGAGCCCGCCGCGGCGGGGCTGGACCTGTACCGCAGGCACCGGGGCGAACGTCCGGTCACCGGCGTGGTCTACACCCACTCCCACATCGACCACTTCGGCGGTGTCGGCGGCGTCACCGACGGCGACGTCCCGATCCTGGCCCCCGCGGGGTTCATGGAGAACGCGGTCGCGGAGAACGTCTACGCGGGCCCCGCGATGACCCGGCGCGGGCTCTTCCACACCGGTACGAACCTGGAGCGCGGCCCCGCGGGCCAGATCGGCGTCGGGCTCGGCCAGACCAACTCCACCGGCACCGTCACCCTCATCGCCCCCAACCGCGACATCACGCGCACCGGGCAGGAGGAGGCCGTCGACGGGGTGCGGTTCGTCTTCCAGATGACGCCGGGGACCGAGGCCCCCTCGGAGATGAACTTCCACCTCCCCGACCGCCGGGCCCTGTGCATGGCCGAGAACGCCACCCACACCCTCCACAACGTCCTGACCCTGCGCGGGGCGCCCGTCCGGGACGCCCGGGCCTGGTCGCGCTACCTCGACGAGGCCGTCGAACTGTTCGGCCGGGACTCCGACGTGCTCTTCGCGTCCCACCACTGGCCCACCTGGGGCGCCGAACGACTGGTGTCCTTCCTCTCCCAGCAGCGCGACATGTACGCCTACCTGCACGACCAGACCCTGCGCATGCTCAACAGCGGCTTCGTGGGAACGGAGATCGCCGAGCTGATCCAGATGCCCCCGGGCCTGGAGCGCGAGTGGCACACCCGCGGCTACTACGGATCGGTCAGCCACAACGTCAAGGCCGTCTACCAGCGGTACATGGGGTGGTTCGACGGCAACCCCGCCCACCTGTGGGAACACCCCCCGGCCGAGGAGGCCCGCCGCTACGTGGACTGCATGGGCGGCGTGGACGAGGTCGTGCGCAAGGCGGGCGAGTACCGCGACGCCGGAGACCTGCGCTTCGCCGCCACCCTGCTCGACCACGCGGTGTACGCCCGGCCCGACGACTCCGGCGCCAAGGCGGCCCTGGCCGGTGTGTACGAGGCACTCGGCCACGGGGCCGAGTGCGGCACCTGGCGCAACTTCTACCTCCAGGGCGCCGCGGAGCTGCGCGGCGGCGGGGCGGGCGAACCGCTGGCAGCGGGAGCGGGCATGGCCGCGGCCCTGACGGTCGAGCAGCTGTTCGACTCGCTCGCGATCAGGGTCGACGGGCCCCGGGCGTGGGAGGAGCGCTTCGCGATCGACTGGGACCTCACGGACCTGGGCGCCGTCGTGCGCACCACGATGTCCAACGGCGCACTCATCGTCCGGGAGGACCCCCGCGCGGGGGAGGCCGGCCTGCGGGTGACGCTCACCAGGCCCGAACTGCTCAGCCTCATCGGAGGAGGGGGCGGACACGGCCTCGCCACGTCGGGCGACGCGTCGCTGCTGGGGCGGCTGTTCGGTCTGCTGGAGGAGCCCGACCCGGTGTTCCCCGTCGTCACCCCCAGGAAGGCGGCGGACACCGGGGGGAGCAGGTCCGCGGCGCCGCGACCTCGCAGGGAGGGCGGGGACGGGGCCTGAGGGGACACTGCCGCGGAGGGCGCCGCGGTGGGCGGACGGCCCGGGCGGGTCCGCGCGGTGCACAGGGCCGATGCGGAAGGGGCGCGTGCCCCCCCCGGGCGGAGCGGGCCGAGGGCCGCGTCGGTTCAGAGGTCGGCGGCCCCCGGGCGCGACCGCAGGCGGCGCAGCATCCGGGCGTCCTGGAACCCGACCGCCCGGGCCGCCGCCTCCACGGTCTCCCCGGTGCCGATCAGGTGCTCGGCGCGCTCCACCCGCAACCGCTGCTGGTAGCGGAGCGGGGTGAGGCCGGTCGCCGCCACGAACGCGCGGGACAGGGTGCGCTCGCCGACCCCGGCGTCCGACGCGAGCTCGGAGAGGAGCAGGCGGTCCCCGAACCGCGCGTCGATGCGGTCCTGGACCCGGTGGACCGCGTCCACGAGGTGCCCGCGGTGCCGGAGCATGGCGCTGGCCTGGGGCTCGTCGCCGTTGCGGCGGGCGTAGACCACCATCTCCCGGGCGATCGAGGCCGCCGCGGAGGGTCCGTGCCACACGGTGACCAGGTACAGGGCCAGGTCGATGCCGCTGGCGATCCCCGCCGAGGTCACCACGTTGCCGTCCGGCACGTACAGGACGTCGGGTACGACCCTGGCGCGCGGCCACCGGCGGGCCAGGAGGTGCTGGAGGGCGTGATGGGTGGTGCAGGACCGGCCGTCCAGGAGTCCGGCCTCGCCGAGGGCGAAGGCGCCCGAGCACACGCTCGCCACGGTTCCGCCCGCCGCGTGGTGGGCTGCCAGGCCGGACGCCTGCCCCGGGGTGAGGACGCGGAGGGGGACCTCCCCGCCGGACCGCCAACCCGGAACGACCACCAGGTCGTCGGGGGAGGTGTCCGGCCAGGCGGTGCCGGCCCGCAGGGTGACGCCCTGGGCGGTCGGCACGTCCTCCCGCCCGGACACGTACCGGACCTCGTAGCCCAGGCCGAGGTCGGCGGCGGTGGAGAACACCTGCGCCGGGCCGGCCAGGTCCAGCAGGTGCAGTCCGGGGACGAGGAGGAAGACGACGGTGCGCACGATCCGGTCAGGCTACAGGGTCAGTTCCGCCACCGTGCGGACCCTGGCGAAACGGCCCTCCAGGGCGTAGACGGTACGGGCGACGACGGCGTCGGTCCCCAGGGTCAGCGGGTCGGCGAGGATCTCCGCGAGGGAGCGCCCCTCGGGGGATCCGGGAGCCTGGATGGGCTCGGTGGCCGTCGCGTCCACCGCGAGAACGACCTCGTACCCCAGGTCGGAGGCGGCGCGGACGGTGGTCTCGCAGCACTGCTCGGTACGGATACCGCAGACCACGAGTTCGGTGACGCCCCACCGGGTCAGGTGGCGTTGCAGACCGGGGCCGCCGAAGGCGCTGTGCACGACCTTGGTCAGGACAGGCTCCCCCTCCCGCGGCACCAGGCCGTCCAGCGGCTCCACGAAGCCGCGCGCGGGGTCGAACACGCTGCCGGTCCCGGGTTCGGTGTGCAGGACCCACACCACCCGGTCGCCCCGGCCGCGTGCGTGGTCCACCAGGGCGGCGATGCGCGAGCCGACGTCCGGCCGGGAGGACGCCTTCCAGCTTTCGCGCTGGAGGAAGGACTTCTGTGCGTCGACCACGACGAGTGCTCTTGTCATGGGTCGATGCTGGCAGTGCGGGACCGTTCGGGGCCAGGCACGATCCCGCCCGCCACCGGACCGATCCGGTCACGGGGTGCGTCGCCGCCGGGCCGGCGGCGCGGTCAGGTGAGCCGCTTCTTGAAGCCGACGTGGGAGGCGGTGTAGCCGAGTCGGCCGTAGAAGCGGTGCGCGTCGTCGCGGGCGGCGTCCGAGGTCAGCTGCAGCATCGCCGCCCCGCGTCCGCGCGCCTCCGACTCGGCCCAGGCCATCATCTCCGATCCCAGTCCGCTGCCGCGTTCGTCCGCGTGCACCCGCACAGCCTCCACCTGTGCGCGGGTGGCGCCGCGGTGGGAGAGGCCGGAGAGGAACGTGAGCTGGAGGGTTCCGACCACCCGCCCGTCGCGGCGCGCCACGGCGAGGAACTGGTGGGGGTCGGCGTCGATCACCTCGAACGCCGCGAGGTAGGGCTCCTGGTCGGCCGGGTCCTCGCGCCGGGCGCCGAGCACGTCGTCGGCGAGCAGGGCGACGATCGCCGCCACGTCCTCGGTGCGGGCACGGTCGATGGTGACGGCGGCGGGCATGCGCTCTCCTCGGAGGTCCAGGGGTCGTGGCGCCCCAACGTAGTGCAGGTCGGCGCGGCCTCTCCGGGCGGCCGACCCCGGGGCGCGCCCCGCTGCGGGCCCGCCTCCGCGGAAGCGGGCGGCCCGACGGCCGGGAGGGCGCGCCCGTCAGAGGAGCAGCCGGGCGACGGCCGCGAGGTCCTCCACCACCGTGGTCGCGTGCGCGAGGTCCGCGGGGTCGGTCGTGGACGCCACCGCCAGTACGGGCATCCCGGCGGCGATCCCGGCGCGCGCGCCGGCGGGGGAGTCCTCCACCACGACGCACGCCCCGGGGACGGCCCCCATGCGCCCGGCTCCCAGCAGGTAAGGCTCGGGGTGGGGTTTGCCCTCGGTGACGTCGTCGGCGGTCACCAGCACGCGGGGGAAGGGCAGCCCCGCCGTCCCGATCCGGGCGCGGGCGATCCTGTCGCCGCCGGACGTGACGACCGCCCAGGGGCGCCCCCGGGCGTCGAGTTCGGTGAGGAGGCCCAGGGCCGCGGGCACGGCACGGACCCCGTCTCCGGCGGCGGCCTCGTGGGCCTCGATCCGCTTCGCCTCGGCGGCCGGGTCCAGGTGCGGGGCCACCAGCCGCACCAGCCCGTGGTCGGTGCGTCCGTGGCTGTGCTCCAGGACCTCGGCGACGTCGAGGCCGCGCTCGTCGGCCCACGCCGTGAGGCCCGCTCGGATGCTCTCGGTGGAGTCCACCAGCACCCCGTCCAGGTCGAACAGCACCGTCGCCCCGTCGTAGGCGCCCACGTCGCCCCCTCGGTTCCAGGTCGGTCGGCACTCCAGGGTGCCAGAACCCGGCCAGGGCGCGGCGGGGCGCGACCCGCCGCGCCCGGACCCGCGCCGATGACAGCTGACCCATGGACACGGAACAGCTGACCCCCTCGCCCGGGCCACCGGCGTCGACGACCCGTCGGCGGGGCTCGACGCCACGGTGCGGGCCCGCAGGGAGAGGGAGCGGATCGAGGCCGTGCTCGTGCGCCGGGCGCGCAACCGGGGTGCAACCGGGGCTCCACCCGGGCGGAGATCGCGGAGGTCCTCGGAGCCTCCCGACAGGCCGTCCACAAGGAGTACGGCGGGCGGGGGCTCCCCGGTTCCCGGAAGCAGGCGCCGCGGCACCCCGGTCAGCGCAGCGCCGCCGCGAACCTCTCCATGCGGGCGCCGAACCCCTCCGCGTCGCCGAACCACACCGCCACCGAGTCCGCCCCGGCGGCGGTCAGCTCCCGGAACTGTTCCACGGCGCGCCCGAACTCCTCCTCGCCCCCGGGCCAGGCGATCCGGGTGCCCGTCCGCACGGGACGGTCGGTCAGGCCCCGCAGCCGGTTGCGGGCCGCCACGAACCCCTTCGTGGTCAACCCGACCCCCTGCCACTCGTCACCCCACACGGCGGCACGCCGCAGCGCCCGGTCGGAGGCCCCGCCGACCATCACCGGGACGGGCCGCTCCGGGCGCGGCTCGAACACCCCGTCCCCGTAGGAGTGGAACCGGCCCTCGAACGGGCCGCCGCCCTCCGACAGGTGCCGCAGCAGTCGCAGCGCCTCGTCCGTTCGGGCCCCGCGCGTGGCGAAGTCCGCGCCCACGGCGGCGAACTCCTCCCGGGACCATCCGACGCCCACCCCCAGGACGAACCGCCCCCCGGACAGCGCGTCCAGGGTCGCCGCCTGCTTCGCGAGGACCAGGGGGTCCCGCATCGACGCCACCAGCACCGACGTGCCCAGGCGGATCCGTGTCGTGCGGGCGGCCAGGTGCGCCAGGGTCACCAGGGGCTCGTACACGCCGCCGAACGTGGTCCCGTAGGGCGAGGGCGGCAGCAGGTGGTCCGGAAGCCACACGGCGTCGATGCCCAGTTCCTCGGCTCGGACGCCCAGGCCGACGAGGGTCCTCGGGGACATCTCCGGCGACTCGTCGGGCAGCACCACCTGGAGGCGGGTGCCCGTGATCGGTTCGGTCAGCTCGCTCATGAGCCGACGGTAGACCGTGCCATCGGTGTGAGGGTCAACCCCGACCGGCGCGCCCGGGCCGCGCGTCGCGACCGGCCCCGGGGCGGGTCCGCTACCGCGCCTCGGGCAGCGTGACCCGGGCGAGCACCGCCCGGTGGTCGCTGCCCGTGACCTCCACGACCTCGAACGAGCCGACGCCCATCGACGCGTCCACCAGCACGTGGTCGATCGTGACGCCGGGCAGGCCACCGCCCACCGGCCACGTGGGTTCCAGCCCCTGGCCGTGGACGGTCGCGGCGCTCACGTACCCCGCGTCCAGGACGCGGCGCAGTTCGGCGTGGTCCAGCGTGGCGTTGAAGTCGCCCGCCAGGATCCGGAGCCCCGTCCTCTGCAGGGGGTCGCCGGCCTCCCCCGCCCCGGCCTCAGCCCCGTCGGGGCCGGGCAGGGCGCGCAGTCCGCCCCGCCACCCGTCCATGGTCCCGGGCGCCAACGGCGGCTGGGGGTGTACCGACACCACCTCGACGGGGGAGGAGTACCCGGGCACCTCCATCGCCGCCCGAGGCATCGCGAACGCCTCGGTCCCCTCCGCCAGGTCCCCCAGGTCGGCGAGGGGGTGGGCAGCGTGGACGCTGCTTCCGTGCACGCCCGGGGCCGAATGGTCGACCGTGTGGGGGAGGAGGTCGTCGAGCCCGGCCGCCGACAGGGCGTCCAGCACCTCCGGGGTGACCTCCTGGAGGGCGAGCACCGTCACGCCGCGGTCGCGCACCAGCCCGACCACCTCCCCGGCGTCGGCGCCGCCGCCGAGGACGTTCAGGCTCATGACCCGCAGTTCCGGGCCGCCCGCGCCGGAGATCCCGAACGGCACCGCGCGCGGGACGACGGCCACCGCGAGGACGGCCGCCGCCGCGACCAGGACGGCCAGCGGCACCCGGCGCCGCAGCAGGCCCGCGGCCGTCGCCGCGAGGAGCGCGCCGCCCAACGCGTACGGGGTGAAGGCCAGCGCGGGCACCAGCGGCCACCCCCGCTCCAGGCCGAACCCCCGTAGCGCGGCGAACCCCGCGAAACCCACCGCCACCAGGGTGACCAGGATCGTCACGGCCGCCGAGCGCCGACGGCGAACGGCCCCGCCCGGCACCGGCTCCACCGCATCGGCCCCACGTACGTCCACGCGATCCATGGCCCCGCCTCCCGAGTCCCGCGGACGGTCCCGCCCGCCCCGGATAGGACTCCGTGCGCGGGCGCCGGGTTCGGAGCCGTTCCGGGCGGCGCCGACCCGCGCGCCCCGCGGCAGCGCAGGGGGTGGCGCGCCGACGGCACCGGCCGGTCCCGTCCGGGTCAGGCGGCCCCGCACCGCAGGCCCTCGGCGTACCCCTGGCGGAACGCCCTCCCGAACCGCTCCCCGCCCAACGCGGCGCGCGCACGGCCGCCCGCGCGGTCGACGTCCTCGCGCTCGGCCCCGGGCAGTGCCGCCCCCACCGACTCCCGCGCCGCCGACGCGGCTCCCAGGAGCAGCGCGGCCCTCCACGGGTCGCCGCCGACGGCCGCGGCCCCCGCCAGCCCCTCGAAGGCCAGAGCCACGGCACGCGGGTCCCCGGTATCGCGGGCCGCTGCCAGCCCCTCGGTGTGGAGTTCGAGGGCGGCGTCGGCGTCGCCGCGGAGCTCCGCGACGAAGCCGAGTTCGGCCAGCCCCAGGCACACTCCCGGCAGGTAGCCGCGCGCGCGGTTCCACGCCACCAGTTCGCGCGTGCGGGCCTCGGCCGCGTCGAGCCTTCCGGCCCTGCGGTCGGCCAGGGCCAGCCCGGTCGCCGCGAACGCCGCGTTCGACCCGAACGCCTGCTCCCGGGCGACGCGCAGCGCCCGCTCGTGCAGGTCCGTGGCGCCGGGGAGGTCCCCGGCCAGCAGGCGCAGCCGGCCCAGCGCCGCCAGCTGGTCGGACACCGAGGCCCACAGCCCCAGCTCCTCGGCCATGTGCAGGCCCTCGGTGGACAGCCGCCGGGCCGTCCCGTAGTCGCCGCCGATCTCGGCGAGCATCCCCAGCAGTCGCGTGGTGTGCAGGCGGCCCCAGCGGTCCCCCTCCTCCCGGAACAGGGCGGCAGCACCCTCGGCCTCCTCGCGCAGCTCCGGCAGGTTCCCGGCGACCGACGCGAGCTCGGCGCGGACCGCCCGGGCGGCGGCGATCCCCCAGCGGTCGCCCAGCGTCCGGAAGGCCGACAGGGCCTCCTCGTTGATGTCCCTGGTCCGGGACACGTCCCCGGAGCCCAGCATCGCGTACGCGCACAGGATCCGCGCGTACGCCGCCCCCGCCGGGTCGTCGACGGCCGCGTAGCCCAGGAGCACGTCCCCCAGCAGGCGTTCCGCGCCGGTGTCGCCGTGGTCCAGGAACCCGAAGCAGGCCAGCCACGCCATGGCCCGCAACCGCACCGGGTCCGGGGCGGTCCCGTCGGCGGGCGCGGGCCCCAGGGCCGCCGCCAGGTGCCGCCGCGCCTCCCGGACGCGCCCGCGCAGGAACCAGTACCGGCCCGCGGCGCCCGCCAACCGCAGCGCCGTCGTGCTCCCGCCCGATCCGACCGCCCAGTCCAGGGCGGCGCGCAGGTCGGCCGACTCCGCGTCCATCCGCCGCAGCCACGCGTGCTGGAGGTGCCCGCGCAGGGCCGGTTCGGACGCCTCCGCCAGCTCCGCGAGGTACTCGGCGTGCGCCCTCCGCACCGGCTCGGCCTCTCCCGCCTCCTCCAGCCGTTCGAGACCGTAGTCGGCCACCGACTCCGACAGCAGGTAACGGCGCGGATCACCCCCGTCGACCACCACGAGGGAGCGTTCCAGCAGGCGGGACAGCAGGTCAAGGACGTCGGCCCGGTCGACGCCGCCGCCCGCGCACACCCGCTCGGCCGCCGCGAGGGTGCAGCCGCCCCGGTGCACGGCGAGCCTGCGCAGCACCGCGCGCTCCTCCTCCGACAGCAGGTCCCAGCTCCAGTCGATGACCGCCCGCAGCGTGCGCTGCCGTGGGGGAGCGGTCCTGTGCCCGCTGCCCAGGACCCGGAACCGGTCGTCCAACCGGCCCGCCAGGTCGCGCACGTCCAGGACCCGGACACGGGTGGCGGCCAACTCCAGTGCGAGGGGGATGCCGTCGAGCCGGCGGCAGAGCGCCGCGACCGCCGCCCCGTTCCCCTCGTCCAGGGTGAACCCGGCGGAGGCCTCGGCGGCGCGGGCCGCGAACAGGCGCACCGCGCCCGAGGCGGCGACCGCCGCGCTCCCGGCGTCCTCCGGAGGCACGTCCAGCGGAGGGACCGGATGGAGGCGCTCGCCGGCCACCCCGAGCGGTTCGCGGCTGGTGGCCAGCGCCCGTACCCCCGGAGCGACCCCGAGGAGCCGTTCGGCGAAGCGGGCGACGGCGTCGACCAGGTGCTCGCAGGTGTCCAGCACGAGGAGCAGGCGGCGGTCGCGAACCGCCTCGCACAGCCGTTCGGTGGCGCTCCGCCCGCCCTGCTCGCGCGGTGTGCGCGAGACGGCGTCCGCCCGCAGGCCCAGGGCCTCGGCGACGGCTTCGGCGACGCCGTCGGCCCCCACCCGCGCCCCCGTGCCGGGACGCAGCCGGGCCAGTTCGACCAGCCACACACCGTGCGGGAAGAGCTCCGCCGACCGCCGGGCGGCCTCCACCGCGAGGCGGGTCTTGCCGACGCCGCCGGCCCCGACGAGTGTGACCAGCCTGTCGCGCCGCACCAGGTCCAGCACGCGGCCGATCTGGGGACCGCGGCCGACGAGTCCGCCGTCGGGCTCGTCCGTGAGCGGGGCGGGCAGGTTCGTCGCGGGGCGGACACGCTCCTCTGAGGCGCCCAGCGCGGGGTCCTGCTCCAGGATCGAACGGTGCAGGGCGACCAGGTCGGGCCCGGGGTCCACGCCCAGGTCCTCCCGCAGGCGCAGCCGCAGCCGCTCGTAGCTCGCCAGCGCCTCACCCTGGCGGCCCGACCGGTACAGCGCCCTCATGTGGGAGGCGCGCAGGCGCTCACGCAGGGGGTGCCGTTCCACCAGGTCGCCCAGCTCACCGACGACCGGCCGGTGCTCTCCCAGATCCATCCTGGTCTCGGCCAGGTCCTCCAGCGCGCTCAGCCGCGACTCCTCCAGCCGCGTGACCGCGTTGCGCGCGAACTCCTCGTCGGCGACGTCGGCGTGGGCGGGACCGCGCCACAGGCCGACCGCCTCGTCGAGGAGGGCGGCCCTCTCCGCGGGCACGGAACTCCCGCGAGCCCGGACCAGGAGCGCGGCGAACCGCGCCGCGTCCACGTCCGGCGCCGCGAGGCGGTACCCGGACGGGCCGAGCTCGACCAGGCCCCGGCCCCCCGGTTCGGCCCCCTCCAGAGCCCGCCGGAGCTGAGACACCTTCGCCTGGAGCGCGCCGGCCGGGTTGCCCGGGGGAGCGGCGCCCCACAGGTCCTCCACCAGCCGGTCGGCGGAGACCGCCCGACCCTCGTGGACGAGCAGGACGCTCAGCAGGGTGCGGACCTTGGCCCCCGGAACCCGCACCACCGCGCCCTGCGAGGTCCACACCGTCAGCGGACCGAGCACCCCGAACCTCATGGCGTCACGTTAGCCGAACCCGCGGAGCCGGCTCCGGCCGCGGGGGCGCCGTCGGCGGACCGTCAGCGGTCGGGCAGCCGACCGTAGGGGCCGCGGCGCAGGGTGGACACCAGGACACCGGGCCCCGTCGTCACGGCCCGGACCGCGTCGGGGCCGTCCCGGCCTCCGCACGCTCCCGGGGCACGCGCCCCGGCCCCCGAAGGTGCCCCGGTCGTCCCCGCACCGCCCGCACCACCGGACCCGTCCGCATCCCGGGCGCTGCCCGCGCCCTCCGCCCCGAACGACAGGAAGTCCTCATGAGCACCACCACGACCCACCCCTCGGCCCTCTGGGACTCGGCCCCCCTGGACCTGCCCGCCTACCTCGGGCGGATCGGCCACGACGGGCCGCTCACCCCGACCCTGGACACCTTGCGGGCCCTGATCCGCGCCCACCTGGACGCGATCCCCTTCGAGGGGCTGGACTCCGTCCTGGGCCGCCCGGTCCCCATCGACATCGAGTCCGTGCAGGACAAACTGGTGCGCAGGGGGAGAGGCGGATACTGCCACGAGCACAACACCCTCTTCGCCTCGGTCCTGGACCGGCTGGGCTTCCAGGTGACCGCGCGCAGCGCCCGGATGCTGGTGGGCGGCGACGAGCACGAGATGGGCCCGGTCGGGCACACCATCCTCTCGGTCGTCCTGGAGGGCGTCGACTGGCACGTGGACGTGGGCATCGGCAACTTCGGCCCGCGGGGACCGATCCCCCTCGTGGACGGGGCGGAGGTGTCGACCGGGCCCTGGGAGTACCGCATGGACCGCTCGGCCCGGGACCACTGGGTGCTGCGACTGCGGCGCCCCGAGGGCTGGTTCAACCTGATCCAGTTCACGGAGGAGCCGTGCTACCGGGCCGACATCGCCGTCCACAACTACGTCGCCTCCACCGACCCGGGCTCGCCCTTCACCCAGCAGATCGTCGTCCACCACGACGGGGAGGACGTCCGCCGCACCCTCAACGGCCTCACCCTGACCACCTACCGCCCCGGCGGGGAGCGCACCCGGCGGGAGATCGCCGCCGACGAGGTGCCGGAGACCCTGCGCACGGTCTTCGGCCTCGCACTGCCCGAAGAGCACGGTCGGGCCCTCGTGGAGTTCGCCCGCTCCTCCGCGGCGTCGCCCTGGGCCGCGTCCCTCACCGCCTGAGGCCGCGCCCGGACACGCACGCGGCGGGTCCTGCTGCCCGCGGCGGGCGCCGACACCCCGCCTGCGCCGCGGGCGGATCGCGTCCGCTCGCGGCGAAGGCGGGGCAGGAGGGCGCGGCCCCGACCGGCCTCAGCAGCGGGAGGCCGCCGCCACCAGCTGCTTCCAGACGCCCTCCAGGTGCGGGTGGCCCGCCGGGCCGGGGCGCCGCACCAGGTAGGCCGTGTTGATGGGAGGTTCCTCCGGCTCCAGGAGCGTGACCAGCCGGCCGTCGTCCAGTGCGTCCTGGCACAGGTAGCGGGGCAGCACCGTCACCCCGGCGCCGTTCACCACGGCCGTCATCACCCCGCGCAGGTCCGGAACGGTGATCGCGGGCGCGCAGGTCAGCCGCACGCCGAACACGTGGCGCCAGTAGCGGCGCAGGAGGGGCAGGTCGTCGTCGTACGCCACCAGGGGGATCGCGCACAGCGCGGACGCGCCCTGGCGGGTCAGCCGGTCGCGGTGGATCCGCCGCGACCAGGACGGCGACGCCACCAGGACGAACTCCTCGTCCACCAGCGGTTCGGCGAGCAGTGTGCGCCCGCGCGGCCGGACCGTGGACAGCACCAGGTCGTGCCTGCCCGAACGCAGTTCGTCCAGGAGGCCGTCGGCCGGACCGGTCCGGACCCGCAACCGGACCCCCTCCTCCACCATCGGGGCGAGGGCGGGCAGGACGAGGGCGTGCAACGCCTCGGCGGGACCGGCCAGGCGCAGCGGGAGGGGCGGCGCGGAGGCGTCGGCCCCACCCGTCCCGGCCACCACCTCCAGGGCGTCCAGCGGAGCCGCGATCCGCGCGGCCAGGTCGTTGGCCTCGCCGGTGGGCGCCACACCGCGCGGCAGCCGGTCGAACAGGGTGTGGCCCAGCCTCCGTTCCAGGGAGCGGATCTGCGTGGTGACCGTCGGCTGTGACAGTCGCAACAGCTGGGCGGCGGCGGTGAAGGAGCCCGACCTGTGGACGGCCAGGAACGTGCGCAGCTGCTGGAGGTCCAGCCCTCCGCCCGGCCGCGGGCCGGCACCGGGAACCGATCCATTGGAATCTCTATAGGTCACCTTGCCGATTTTATTGGTGGGCCAATACGTTGCCGGACTAGTGTCTGCGTGGGCCGGGGTACGCCGGCCCGCCGCACACAGAAGTACCGGAGGCTCCGCCATGCCCGTCACCAGCAAGGAAGTCCACCTCGTCGCCCGCCCCTCCGGCGAACCCGACCCCACCGACTTCGCGCTCGTGGAGACCACGCTCGGCGACCCCGGAGCGGGGGAGGTCCTCGTACGCAACTCGTGGATCTCGGTGGACCCCTACATGCGCGGACGCATGAACGACACCAAGTCCTACGTCCCGCCCTACGGCCTCGGCGAGGCCATGGGCGGCGGAGCGGTCGGCACGGTCGTCGCCTCCCGCAGTGACGACGTCCCGGTCGGCGCCGCCGTCCTGCACTCCGCGGGGTGGCGCGAGTACGCGATCCTGCCGGCCGAGGCGGTGCGCGTGGTCGACTCCGCCCGGGTCCCCGTCGAGAACCACCTCAACGGCCTCGGCATGATCGGCCTCACCGCCTACGCCGGACTCGTGGAGGTCGCCCCCGTGAAGGAGGGCGACGTGGTGTTCGTCTCGGGCGCCGCGGGGGCGGTCGGCTCGATCGCCGGGCAGATCGCCCGGAAGCTCGGGGCCTCCCGCGTGGTCGGGTCGGCGGGAGGCCCGGAGAAGCAGCGCCGCGTCGTCGAGCGGTTCGGCTTCGACGCCGCCATCGACTACCGGCGGGGCGACCTGGAGGGACAGCTCGCCGAGGCCGCTCCCGACGGGATCGACGTCTACTTCGACAACGTCGGCGGCGCGCACCTGCGCGCGGCCATCGCGGCGATGCGCGACTTCGGACGGATCGCCCTGTGCGGGGCGATCTCCCAGTACAACGCCACCGAACCCGTTCCTGGGCCGGACAACCTGTTCCTCGCGGTCGGCAAGCGGCTCAACCTGCGCGGGTTCATCGTCGGCGACCACGCCCACCTCGCGGCGGAGTACTCCCAGCGGGCGGCGGAATGGATCGCCGAGGGCGATCTGCGCACCGAGGAGACCGTCGTCGACGGCATCGACAACGCCGTCCAGGCCTTCCTCGACATGATGCGCGGTGCGAACACCGGCAAGATGCTGGTGCGCCTCAACACCTGAACTCGCCTGGAGTGCGCTCCAGGCCGCCATCATGGGCGACACGCCCCACTCGTCACCACGGACACCGTGACCACGGAAAGGCTTCCATGCAGTACGTCACCCTGAACAACGGCCTCAGCATGCCGCAACTCGGATTCGGCGTCTGGCAGGTCGCCGACGACCAGGCCCAGGCCGCCGTCGAGACCGCCCTGGAGACCGGCTACCGCAGTATCGACACGGCCAAGCTCTACGAGAACGAGGCCGGCACGGGCCGGGCGCTCACCGCGTCGGGGCTCCCCCGTGAGGAGTTGTTCGTCACCACCAAGCTGTGGAACGACGACCAGGGGTACGACAAGGCCCTCAAGGCCTTCGACGCCAGCCTGGACCGGCTCGGTCTGGACTACGTGGACCTGTACCTCATCCACTGGCCCGCGCCGGCCCGGAACGCCTACGTCGACACCTGGAAGGCCCTGGAGCGCATCTACTCCGAGGGGCGCGCCAAGGCCGTCGGGGTGTCCAACTTCACCGTCGAGGCCCTGGACCGCGTCGTCGAGGAGGGCGACGTCGTCCCGGCCGTCAACCAGATCGAGCTGCACCCCTACTTCTCCCAGGAGGCCATGAGGGCGGCCGACGCCCGCCACGGCGTGGTCACCGAGGCGTGGAGCCCGCTCGGCCAGGGCAAGGAGCTGCTGGAGGACCCCGTGCTCGGCGCGATCGGCGCCGCTCACGGGAAGTCCGCCGCGCAGGTGGTCCTGCGCTGGCACCTCCAGGTCGGCAACGTCGTGATCCCCAAGTCCGTGACCCCGTCGCGGATCCGGGAGAACTTCGACGTGTTCGACTTCGAGCTGTCCGGTGACGACCTGGACAAGATCGGGTCGCTGAACCGTGACGGCCGGATCGGTCCGGACCCCGCCACGGTCGGCTAGGCGGCACCGGCGGAGCCGGGACCACGCGACGCTCCCGGGCCTGAGGAACGGCCCGGGAGCGTACTTTTCGGGACGAATGGGTCTGGATGGGAAGTAAACGTCTCCCCTTGCGTATGGCCAGAACCGGACGAAAGGTACGCCCGCGCACCAGGGCCCACACGTTCCCCAGGGGACACCTCGTGAAGGGTATGGACCTGCTGGACGCCTCAGGTCAGGACCCGCGCCGCCCCCGAGTGGCGTGGTGCCGGACAGAGGCGTACAGTCCCTCTGGTGCGCCGGGAAACACACGACGGCGGACACCAGTCTCCTCTACGCGAAACCAGATCGATGACCGTCGTCCCCCTTCGTACCGCGCGCGTGTACCGTTCGGAGAACGCCGAGCGTTCCGTACACGCCTGGTGTCACAAAGCCCTGAGCCAGTGGCCCGAACTCGGGCCCCTTCCGCCTGTGGAGACCCGTCTGGGGAGCACCCAGGCCTTTCGTGCCGCAGGCGGGCCCGGTACCCCGGTACTGGTCCTCTCGGGCACCAACTTCAACGCCGCCACCACGGTCCCCGCCGCCCGCGCGCTGTCCGCGGACCGGCCGGTGCTGCTGGTCGACCTTCCCGGGCAGCCCGGCCTCAGCTGTAGCCAGCGGGTCGGCGGAGCCAGGATCGAGACCTACGGTGCGTGGCTGGACGAACTCCTGCCCCGGATCACCGACGGCCCCGTCCTGGTGCTGGGCCACTCGCGCGGTGCCGCCATCGCTCTCGCCTCGACCCCGTCGCCGCTGGTCGCCGGGATGCTGCTGCTCAACCCCGCGGGGCTGACGGCGGCCGGTGTCAGCTCGGAGTCGATGCGCGCCACGCTGCCCTGGATGATCCACCCCAACGAGCAGACCAGCGGACGCCTGGTCGAGTTCCTCAGCGGCCCATCCGCCGACGAGTGCGCCGAGCGCCGCTCCGAGGCCGAGTGGCTGACCATGGTGGCCCGCTACTGCCGCACGGGCACCACGCCCAACCCGCTGCACGGAGAGAACTTCCGTGCCTGGGCCGGTACGCCGGTCGCCGTCGCGACCGGATCGCACGATCCCTTCTTCTCTCCCGCGCGCCTGCACGGGCCGGCCCGCCGGTTCCTGGACGCCGAGGTCCACACCATCGAGGGTGCGGGCCACCTGTCGCTGTACGAGCAGCCCGAGAGGGTGTGCGAGCTCCTGCGCGGGCTCGACGCCTGACTCCCGCTCCCGGGGCGGCGTGCCGCCGCCGCGGGGTCCCGCCGCGCCCGACGGTCGGCGGGACGCCCGGAGTTGCGAGGTCACGCACCCCGCCCGGTCGGGGTGCGGCCGAGCGCCGCGCAGACCGTCGCGGCGGTCGGGCGCCCGCCGCCCGGGCTCACCACGCTCCCGCCCGCGGACGCCCGTTCCGACGGCCCGTTCCCGGCGGCGTGCGCTCCGGCGACGCGGCCGCGCCGCCCCGGGCAGCCTCGGGGGGCGTCCCCGGCCGGTGACGGCACAGCCCCGTTCGGTGCCGCCACGGGGTATCCCTTCATGGTGATTTCAGATGTGATGTCAGCCTGGGGAAAATTGCACCTCATTATGGTGTAGATAATGGGATTCGCGGCATTTTTGCCGAAATGCACACAGGTGACTTTGGTCTTTCCGGATGCGTATCCTTGCCCGGGGCCGATCCGAAATCTGATGGCTTGGTCTGTGTACCGAGAATCCCCGAATCACCAGAGGGCAGTGCATGTTCAAAAAGCTGGCACACGCGCTCGGACTCGAGACGAACCCGACGATCTTCTTCGTGTCCGCCGCGTTGACCGTTGTTTTCGTGGTGTGCGCCATCGCCTTCACCGCAACGGTGGACGCCGTCTTCGGCGCGGCATCGGAATGGATCCTGACCCATCTCGGGTGGCTCTACATCCTCGGCGTGACGACCTTTCTCGTCTTCCTGGTCTGGATCGCGCTCAGCCGCTACGGGCACGTGCGGCTGGGGCCCCAGGGCAGCTCGCCGGAGTACGGCGACCTCACCTGGTTCTGCATGCTCTTCGCTGCCGGGATCGGCAGCATCCTCATGTTCTGGGGCGTGGCCGAGCCCATCAGCCACTTCGCCCGACCGCCCCAGGGCGACGTCGAACCCGAGTCGGTGGAGGCGGCCCAGCAGGCGATGGGCTTCACGCTCTACCACTTCGGCCTGCACACCTGGACGATCTTCTGCCTGCCGGCGCTCGCCTTCGCCTACTTCGTGTACCGCAAGGGCCTGCCCTTCCGGGTCAGCTCGGTCTTCCACCCGTTCATCGGCGAACGGATCAACGGCCCGCTGGGAAGGACCATCGACATCGTCGCGGTCCTCGGCACGCTGTTCGGCGTGGCCGTCACCATCGGTCTGGGAACCATGCAGATCAACAGCGGGCTCAACACGCTGTTCGGGATCGAGGAGAGCCGGCTCACCCAACTGGTCCTGATCGCCGTGGTCACGACCATCGCCGTCATCTCGGTGGCGACCGGGCTCGACGTCGGCATCAAGTGGCTCTCGGTGGTCAACATCGTCCTCGTGGTCGCCCTGCTGGTGTTCGTCTTCCTCATGGCCTCCCCGCTCTACCTGGCGAAGGGCACCATCGAGACCACCGGCGTGTACCTGGAGCGGCTGGTCCCGCTGTCGTTCTGGAACGACACCTTCGGCAACACCGGGTGGCAGGGGAGCTGGACGGTCTTCTACTGGGCGTGGACCATCACGTGGTCGCCGTTCGTCGGCATCTTCATCGCACGGATCTCGCGGGGCCGTACGATCCGCGAGTTCGTGCTCGGCGTGCTCGCCCTGCCCACCGTGTTCAGCATCGTGTGGTTCAGCGTGTTCGGCCTGTCGGCCTTCGACATCGAGATGAACCAGGGCGGCGGGCTGGTCCAGGAGGTGTCCGTCGAGCAGGACATCCCGGGGGCCCTGTTCGCCTTCCTGGAGCACTTCCCGTTGACCACGTTCGTCTCGGCCGCGTCGATCGTCATCGTGGTCATCTTCTTCACCACCTCGTCCGACTCGGCGTCCCTGGTGGTCGACATGCTGTGTTCCGGCGACGCCGACTCCCCGACCCGGCAACGGGTGTTCTGGGGCATCACCGAGGGGGTGGTCGCCGCGACGGTGCTCACCGCGACGGGAGTGGGCGGCCTGGACGCCCTGCAACAGACGATCATCGTGTTCGGACTGCCGTTCTTCGTGATCGGCTTCTTCATGATGGCCGGGCTGGTCCGCTCGCTCCGGGCGGAGGCCGAGGAGGGGAGGGGCGCCGGGCGCACACGCGGCACCCCGCTCGCCACCCGTGCCCGCAGGATCGTCCGGCGCAACCGGCGCGGGGCCGGGGTCGGATCCGCCGGCCGCGTCCGGGGCCCCGGGAGGGGCGTCGGCCGGCGGCGCGGCGCTTGACCGGGAAGACCCGGTCCCCGGAACCCGGGCAGGCGGCTCAGGGACGGCGGGGGAGGCCTCACTCCGGCCAGAAGAACGCGGCGACGTCGGCGCACAGCCGCAACCGGTCGGTGTCGACGTCCTCACGCCCGTAGCTGTCCAGGAGGAGTTCGGCGTCCTCCGGGCCGAACTGCGGGTTCATCGGGCTCAGGAGGCTGGCCACCATGTCGGCCAGGTCCGCGTGCGGGTCGCCCAGGCCGGCGCGGCCCAGGTCGACGAAACCCCAGCCCCACGGGCCGTCCGGGCCGCAGTCCCGGACGCGTGCGTCCCGCAGGGCCCGTCCGCTCCGTCCCCCGTCCTCGACGGGTCCTCCCCGGACGCCCGTCCCGTGGACCAGGACGTTCGGCAGGCAGTAGTCGCCGTGGGTCAGGGAGACGGGACCCGGACCGAGGGCGCGCGCCCGTTCGACGACCTCGGGGAGCACCGCGGCGGCGGGCGGTCCCTCCCGTCCGGCCGCGGCCCAGGACCTGTCCACCGCCCCGGAGAGGACCCGCTCCCGGGCCTCCTCCAACCGGGTCGGCGGCGTCGCGTCGAACGGGCAGTCCCGGTGGGGTGCGGCGTGCAGTGCGCGTGCCGCCCGTGCGAGGAGCCGCACCACCCCGCTCCGATCTTCGGACGGCCAGGGTTCGTGCGCGGGCCGCCCCGGCAGGTGGCTCATGGCCAGCCAGAGCTGCCCCTGCCGGCTACCCGAGCCGAGTACGCGCGGAACCGGCAGGCCCCGCGCGCCGAACCACCGCAGCCGCGCCTCCTGCCCCCGGAGCTCGGCCGCCAGGTCCGCCCGGCCCTCGTCCACCGACTTGACCACCGCCACCGGGAGGTCGCGGGAGTCGAACAGGCGGGCCACGCGGGCCCCCGAGAGGCCCACGACGATCTCCTCGGCACGGGCGGCGTCCACGGACGGCGGGATCAGCATGTCCCGACCCTAGGTGTACCGACCATGGAGGTTGGTAACGCCCACCCCGCCTGACACAAGCGAAGAGGGCCTCCGGTATCGGTGTGGATTGCGAGATCTACCCCGAAGCACCGGAAGGCCCTCGATGCCCCGCACTACCCACGCCAACGCCCGCCTCACACCCGCCGGACGCCTGACCCCGTCCCGGCGGGGTGCGCGCCCTCACCGGGGCGGTTCGGCGCCGGCCGGGCTCCGGTCGCGCGGGTCCTGGCCGAGTGCGGGCAGGATGACCTGGTCCACGATCTGGACCACGTACTCCTCGTCGGGGAAGCTCTGGTGGTCCATGCCGTACTTGATCATCAGGGCCTCACCGATGTCGACGGTGAGGGGCGTGACCCTGGCGGGGTCGATCCGCCCGCGCTCGGCGTAGTGCGTGAGGACGGTGCGGGTGAACCGGCCGCCGCGCGCGTCGAACACCTCCTCCATGAACCGCTTGTAGAGGTCGGGGTGGTGCTGCGCCTCGGCGACGACGGCGAACATGGCCTGGCCCAGCGAGCCGTCGGCCATGACGCCCCGCAGGAGCTGGAGGGCGCGGATGAGGTCCCCGCGCAGGTCGTCCGCCTCGGGGGTCGGCCTCTCCTGCGGGAAGGTGTGGTACATCGCGTCGATCAGGATGTCGCCGGGGGTGGGCCAGCGCCGGTACAGCGAGGTCTTGGCGGTGCCCGCCCGGCGGGCGACGCCCTCCATGGACAGGCGGGCGACGCCGACCTCCGCGGCCTCGACGATGACCGCTTCGTGGATGGCGTCGACCAGTTCCCGTCCGCGCCTGCGCGTGGCCCTGGGAGCCTCCGGCGGGGCGTGCTCCGCAGCCGACCCGCCGCCCGCCGGGGCGGCGCCCCGCCCGGAGGTGCTCCCTCCCGCGTCGTCCTGCCCCGCGTCGTCCGCCACCTGACCTCCCCTGGCCGCTTCCGGTCGGGAACGGACTTCCCAAACAAGAAACGGTGCCGTATCTTAAAAGTGTCCTGAGATACGCCATCGTATCCAATCCCCCTCGCCTGGCCCCACCATGCCCCGTGCGGCGCGAACGGAGCACCCCGTGTCCCTCCCACCTCCCGCAGTCCCCCCGTCGTCCGGGGGCGTCCCGCTCGACCGGCGCTCCCTGGCGCCCGACCTGTCCCGCGGTGTCATGCTGCTGGTCATCGCCACCGTGCACGCCCACATCTTCCAGGAGATGGCCGGCGGCCTGGCGCAGGCGCCGGGCGGCGCCCTCGACACCGCCACGACCGCCTTCATGACGATGTTCGCCGAGGCGCGCGGGTACCCGATGTTCGCCGCCCTGTTCGGCTACGGGCTCGCCCGGATCCACCTGCGCCGCGTCGCGGCGGGCCACACCCCGACGCGGGTGAGCGCCCTGGTCCGCGGACGGGGACGCTGGATGGTCCTCATCGGCCTCCTGCACACCGTCCTGCTCTTCTTCGGCGACGTCATCGCCGCCTACGGGCTCATCGCCCTGCTGTTCGCCGGACTCCTGCACGTCAGCGACCGGAGACTGCTCGCCCACGGGCTCACCTGGATGGCCCTCGGCACGCTGGCCTACGCCGTCCTCAACACCGTGCCCTCGTTCACCGACCCCGGGTCCGGGGGAGAGGTCCTGACCGCGAGCCCGCTGGCGGACATGGTGACACGGCTTCTCACGTGGCCGGTCATGACCCCGATGCTCCTGATGACGTCGGTCTTCCCGTTCACCGTCGGGGTGTGGGCGGCCCGCCGCCGCATCATGGAGGAGCCCGAACACCACCTCGGCCTGCTGCGCCGGACCGCCTACCTCGGCATTCCCGCGGCGGCCCTGGGCGGCCTCCCCCACGCGCTGGCCTCCGCCCGGCTCTGGGAACCCGTCGGCGCGGCGGAGACCGGCGTCGCGTGGCTGCACCTGCTGACCGGGTACGCGGGCGGCTTCGGATACGCGGCGCTCATCGCGCTGGCCGCGGTCCGTCTGGACCGTCGACGGGGCCCGATCGTCCAGGCGCTGGCGGCCACCGGCCAGCGGTCGATGACCTGCTACCTCCTCCAGTCGGTGGGGTGGACGGTCCTGTTCATGCCGTACACGCTCGACCTCGCGTCGAGACTCTCCGGGACCGGCTCCGTCCTCGTCGGCGCGGCCGTCTGGCTGACCACCGTGGTGATCGCCGACGTCATGCGGCGCACGGGGACGCGCGGCCCGGCCGAGCGCCTCCTGCGCTGGGGCACGTACCGGGGAGACCGTTCGGGGGCCGCCGTACAAGGGAGGACGCGCTCGGGCGTCTGACCGCCGGACGCCGACCGGCGCCGACCGCGCTCCCCGCCCGACCGGCGCGGCACGGCGAGGCCGGGCCAGGCGTGCCACCGGCGGACGTCGGACACCGGGCTCGCTTCGAGGGAGGGGGCCTGCCCGGTCCCGCGGTCGCGGTCCCCGATCAGGACCCGTGACCACGGCCACGGCCCACGGCCACGGCCCACGGCCACGGCCCACGGCCACGGCCCACGGCCGCGGGAACCGGGCACCGTGGCGTGGCCGGGGGGCGACGCGGCCGACCGCGCGGGGACCCGCGTCGGGAAAACGCGTGGAGGGCGTCAGCGGAGGTACACGATGATGGTCCGATGACCACTTCCGACGACGAACGCTTCCTCGCCGCCACCGCCGACAGGCTCGCCGCGCTCCCGGCCGTCCGAGCCGTCGCCCTCGGGGGCTCCAGGGCCCAGGGCGCCCACCGCCCGGACAGCGACTGGGACCTGGCGGTCTACTACCGGGGCGGGTTCGACCCGCAGGACCTTCGCGACGTCGGCTGGGCGGGCGACGTCTCGGAGATCGGGGACTGGGGCGGCGGAGTCTTCAACGGAGGCGCCTGGCTGCGGATCGACGGGCGGTCGGTGGACGTCCACTACAGAGACCTCGACATCGTCGAACACGAACTCGCGGAGGCGAGCCGGGGCCGGTTCCGGGTGGAGCCGCTCATGTTCCACCTGGTCGGCATCCCCACCTACCTCGTCGTCGCCGAACTCGCGATCGGCCGCACCCTCGTCGGCGACCTGCCCCGGCCCGACTACCCCGAGGCGCTGCGCCGGAGCGCGCCCCCGGTGTGGCGCGGCATGGCCTCCGCCACCCTGGCCTACGCCGAGCGCCACCACGCCCCCCACGGCAGGGTCGCCCAGACCGCTGGTCTGCTCGCCCAAGCCGCCTCCCACACCGCGCACGCCGTGCTGGCCGGGCGGGGGGAGTGGGTGACCAACGACAAGACGCTCCTGTCCAGGGCCGGGCTGGAGGAGGTCGACTTCGTCGTGGCGGGGATGACCGCCGACCCCCAGGACCTGGTCGCCGGGGTCGCGGAGGTCGGCCGGATCATCGCGACCGCCTGAACGCGCACGGCCGGAGCCGACCCGGGGGTCGGCCCCGGCCGCCGGGCTACGCCCAGGTCATGTCGATGACACGGCTGAGCGTCGTGTACCCGGCACGGTGGAAGGCCCCGGCCATCGGGGCGTTGCCCACGTCCGTCGCGGCACGGACCCGGTCGACCCCCAGGTCGGCGAGGACACGGGTGCCCTCCGCGAGGATGTCGTCGATGTACCCGTGACCGCGGTGCTCGGGCAGCACCCCGATGTAGCCGATCATCGGGTGGTAGTCGTTGCGGGCGGGCAGCACGAACCCGACGGGTTCGCCGCTCGGGAGCGTCGCGATCCGCCACCAGTCGCGGGGCGTCCGGTACCCCGCGAACTCCTCCGCGTACCGGTCGGCGGCGACCTGCTCCGCCGACCCGTGTTCGAGGTCGGCCCGGTCGTGGGCGTCCAGGGTCCCGTCCAGGACCCGGACCATCAGTCGCAGCATCTCCTCCTCGTCCCGGACGGGCCGGAACCGGAGGCGGTCGCCCGGCCGGGGCGGCGGGCTCGCGGGGGTCCATTCGAAGCGCAGACGTTCGACGAGCAGCGATCCGCCCTCGCCTTCGACGGCGGCCATGCGCTCCTCCACCGCACGCCGCTCGGCCGGGTCCTCGCGCCAGGCCGCGGAGACGTAGCGCAGGTACTCGGGCGGGATCGCGCCCTCCGCCAGCGTCGCCGCGGAGGCGGTGCGGAGGAGGAGCCCGGCGACGGCCGTGCGGTCGACGTCGTCGGAGCCGTCGTCGACGTCGAGGATGTCGAGGAGGAGGGGCGAGTCCCCGCCCGCGCGGCACCACCAGGAGAGGCGGGCCAGCAGGCGGTCGCCGTCCAGGGCGACCCACATCCACGACGCCCGGCGGCGTCCCTCGGTGAGGTCCCCGGCGAGTTCGTGGTTGAGGGTGTAAGGGATCCGGGAGAAGAGGTCCAGCTCCTCCGGCCCGGTGATCGGACGGATGGTCAGGTCGAGCGTGTTGACGGTCAAAGCGACACCTTCGGTGCGTGCGCCCGTCCGTACCGGGTCAGCTGTCGCCGATTCCCCGGGAGGACACGGGCGCGGTGGTTGCGGTGAACATCGGCTGTGCCTCCTCTCGCGGTCGCGGCCCCGGAACCGCTCCGGGGCGGGAACAGTTGTAACGGTGGGCGGACCGGCCGCACAAGCGGTTTTCCGGGCTGCGCCCCGGGGGAGCCCGTGAGCGGGAGCCCCGGGCCCGCGGCCCTGTCTCCCGGTGCCGTCGGCGGACCCGGCCCCACCGCGCAGGCGGCGTCCACCGTTTCCCGAGGTCACGCCTCCCGGGCGCGGTCGGTGTCCCCGGTACGGTCGGGGCCTCCCCGGGACCGGTCGTCCCCGGCTGTCCCGGCAGGTGTCCCGGTGGGTGTCCCGTCCCGCGCCCCGCGCCGGGACGTGGTCACCACCAGGGTCAGCACTCCCGCGACCAGGCCCCAGAACGCCGACCCCACCCCGAGCAGCGTGAAGCCGGACGCCGTCGCCAGGAACGTCACCACGGCCGCCTCCCGCGACCGTTCGTCCCCGAGCGCGGAAGCCAGGGACCCACCGATGGTCCCGAGCAGGCCGATGCCCGCGATCGCCAGGATCAGTGTCGGGGGCAGGGCGGCCAGCAGGGACGCCACCGTCGCGCCGAACACCCCCACGCACAGGTAGAAGACCCCCGCCCACACGCCGGCGAGGTAGCGCCGGTTCGGGTCGGGGTGCGCCTGCGGGCCCGTGCAGATGGCGGCGGTGATCGCGGCCAGGTTCATCCCGAAGCAACCGAACGGGGCCAGCACCATGTTGGTGACACCGGTCCACCCGATCACCGGGGAGATCGGCACCCGGTAGCCGTCGCCGCGCAGGACCGCCACCCCGGGCAGGTTCTGGGACGCCATGGTGACCACGAACAGCGGCACGCCCACGCTCACCAGCACCTGCCACGAGAACTCGGGAGCGACGAACACCGGCGCGGCGAGCGCGGGCGTCACCTCACCCAGGTCCAGGGTTCCGAGGGCCGCTGCCGCCGCCACACCCGCGACCAGGGCCAGGATCACCGCGTAGCGAGGGAGCCACCGCCGGGACAACAGGTACGCGGCGAACATCGCGGCCACCACCGCGAAGTCGCCCTCCATGCTCGTGAACAGGCCGATCCCGAACTGGAGCAGCACCCCGGCCAGCAGCCCCGCCGCGAGCGGGACCGGGACCCGGTCCATCACCCTCTCGAACCAGCCGGTGACCCCGCTCAGAGTGATCAGCGCCGCCGAGAACAGGAACGCGCCCACGGCCTGCGCCATCGTCACCCCGTCCAGGCCCACCGCCAGCAGGGCCGCGCCCGGGGTGGACCACGCGGTGACCACCGGTGCCCGGTACCGCAGCGACAGGCCCACGCAGGTCACCGCCATGCCCACACCCAGGGCCAGCATCCACGAGGCGATCTCCCGGGAGGAGGCCCCGGCGGCCTCGGCGGCGGTGAACACGATCGCCGCCGAACTGGTCACCCCGACCAGGACGGCGATCAGGCCGGCGGCGACCGCGGGGACGGGGGCGACGCGTCCGACGCGGCGGGCGAGGGTTCTCATGGTCCACCATCCTGCCGGTCGGTCGTCCGGCGACCCGCTCCGGGGCGGGAGGAGGGTCGGACCCGCCTGTGCGCGGGACCGGAAACACGGTGGACGCGGACGGGGGCCTCCGGCGACGATGGCCCCATGGAGCGATCATTCGACGCACTCGTCGCCGAGGCCGCGGCCGAGCCCACGGAGGGCTGGGACTTCTCCTGGCTGGACGGCCGGGCCACCGAGGAGCGCCCCTCCTGGGGATACCAGCGCACCATGGCGGAGCACATGGCCCGCGCGACCGCCGCCCTCGACATCGGGACCGGGGGCGGCGAGGTGCTGGCCGGTGTCCCCGAACGCCCGCGGACGACGGTGGCGACCGAGTCCTGGCCGCCCAACATCGCGGCGGCCACCCGGCTCCTGCACCCGCTGGGCGTCCCGGTGGTCGCGACAGAGGAGGGGCGCCCGCTGCCCTTCGCGGACGGCGCGTTCGACCTCGTGGTCTCCCGGCACCCGGTCGCCACGCGGTGGGAGGAGATCGCCCGCCTGCTGGCGCCCGGCGGAACCTACCTGTCCCAGCAGGTCGGGCCCGAGAGCGTGTTCGAGGTGGTGGAGTTCTTCCTGGGCCCGCGCCCCGAGGAGGACCGCCGCTCCCGGCATCCCGACGACGCGCGCCGGGCGGCGGAGGCCGCCGGGCTCGACGTCGTCGACCTGCGCACGGAACGGCTGCACACGGAGTTCCTCGACGTCGGAGCGGTCGTGTACTTCCTGCGCAAGGTGATCTGGATGGTGCCCGGGTTCACGGTCGACGCCCACCGCGGACGGCTCCTGGACATGCACGAGCACATTCGGCGCGAGGGGGCGTTCACGGCGACCACGACGCGGTTCCTCATCGAGGCGCGCAAGCCCCGGGACTGAGAGGTCCGCCCGGGGCGGCCCCGCCCCGGGGAGGCCACGCGGCCCCGTGCCCCGGCCGTCCCCTCGTCCGGTACCCGCTCCGCTCCCGGATCGACGGGGGCCGGGAGCTCCTCGCGGACACCGGCGGCGGGACGGGCCCCGCCCCGCGAGGGCCGGCCCCGCGCGGCCACGTCACCGCGCCGGGGCGGCCGACGCGCAGAGCCGGGGCTCAGCCACCCGCCTTGACGTGCTGGATGACCTCGAACCCCCAGATCTCGCTGTTGGTCGCGGCCGGACCGCCGTGCCCGTGCCCGTGGCCGGTCTCCGCCCCGCCCTTCTGCGCGTCGGCGGCGGCCTGGGCGTGCCCGTGCTTGAACGCCTGGCCGCCGACCCAGTTCTGGAAGTCCTCCTCGGAACGCCAGCGGGTGTAGACGAGGTACTTGTCGGTCCCCTCGACCGGGCGCAGGAGCTGGAACTCCTCGAAGCCCGGCTGGTTCTCCACCAGCCCGGCCCGCTTGGAGAACCGCTCCTCCAGTGTGGCCCCGGCCCCCTCGGGGACGGTCAGGACGTTGAACTTGACGACGCTGCTCACGCGGCACCTCTCCACCGTTGACTTCGACCTTCACCGCCCAACCTAGGGCACCCCCCGCCCCGGCGCCGGTCGGCCCGGTCGTACGCACCGGCGCCGCGTGGAGGCCGGAGGATGACCGCCACCCTCCCTAGGGTCGGTGCCGTGATCACTCTCGACCGGCGCGCACTCAACCGCGCCACCCTGGCCCGCCAACTGCTCCTCGAACGCACCCGCGACACGGCGCTCTCCGTCGTGCGCCGACTCGTCGGCCTCCAGGCCCAGGACCCGGAACCCCCCTACTTCGGCCTGTGGTCCCGGATCGAGGACTTCCGGGTCGACGACCTCACCGGGCTGCTGCACAGCCGCGACGTCGTCCGCGCGACCCTCCTGCGGGGCACCCAGCACCTGGTGACCGCCGACGACTACCTGTGGCTGCGTCCCGCACTCCAGCCGATGCTGACCCGCTGGCAGAAGGGCGCCTTCGGCAAGGCCACCGCGGGCATCGACCCGGACGAGCTGGCGGACGCGGCACGCGGAATCCTCGCGCGGGGCCGGGTCTCCCGCCCCGAACTCGGCAGGGCCCTCTCCGAGCGCTGGCCCGGCCGCGACCCCGTCGGCCTCGCCCGCTCCGCCCAGGGGCTCCTGCCGGTCCTGCACCCGCCGCCCGACGGCACATGGGGGCGCCGCGGCACCACTCCGTTCGTCCTCGCGGACCGGTGGCTCGGCCGACCGCTCGTCGCCGACCCCTCCCCGGACGACCTGGTCCTGCGCTACCTGGCCGCGTTCGGCCCCGCCTCCGTCCGGGACGTCCAGGCGTGGAGCGGGATGACCCGTCTGCGGGCGGTCGTGGACGGACTCAGGCCCCGTCTGAGCGTGTTCCGGGGAGAGGACGGGCGGGAGCTGTTCGACCTCCCCGACGCGCCCCGCCCCGATCCCGACACCCCGGCGCCCGTCCGCTTCCTGGCGCTCCTGGACAACGTCCTGGTGGGCCACCACGACCGGTCGCGGATCGTCGAGGACGCCCGGCGCCCGTACGTCGTGGTCGAGGCGCCGCTGACGGTGGACGGTTTCGTACGGGGGCTGTGGCGGATCGAACGGCCCGCAGGACGGTCCCGTGCCGGGCGGGGCGGGGAGGACCGCGCGGTGCTGGACGTGCGCCTGTTCACCCCCCTGACCCCGGCGGAGGCGGAGGCGGTCGCCCAGGAGGGCGAGCGCCTGCTGCGCCTCGCCGCGGGCGACGCCGGGGATCACGACCTCAGGGTGCGGCCCCTGGACGCATGACCGTCTGCCACGCGTGCCGGTCGCCCCCCGCGGGAGTCAGCCGAGAACCACCCGGCCGGACTCGTCCACGCTCCAGCCCGGGTTGTGCGCGATCTCCCACACCACCCCGTTGGGGTCCTGGACGTGCGCGTGGAAGATCCCCCCGAACTCGCTGTGCCGCGCGCTCTTGAGCACGGTCGCTCCCGCGTCGGCCATCGCGGCCACGGCCCGCCCGACCTCCTCGGGGGCGTCGACGTTGTGCGACAGGGTCACCCCCGACAGCCCCGACGTCCCGGGCGGGAGCCCGAGGTCGCGGTCGAACTTCTCCGCGTCGAACAACCCCAGCACCTGCCCGGGGGCGACCTGGAAGAAGATGATCTCGCCGGGGACGTCCATGAGCGGTTCCCAGCCCAGCCCGTCCCGGTAGAAGCGGCGGGCCGCGTCCAGGTCGGGGGTCGCGAGCGTGACGAAGTGGACCTGCTGCCGCATGGGGTGCTCCTCGGATCGCGGTCGTGGGTTCCACATCCTCTCGAACACCGCGGCCGGATGGCGGGCGCCCCGCCCGACGGCGTCCGCCGGACCCCGCCTACAGCCCGTGCCTGCGGGCGACCAGGTCGAGGATGAACGAGCGCGGGAACAGCCTGCGCAGGGCGAACACCACCGGGGCGTTGCTGCCCACCGCGTACAGCGGCCGGGGCCGGTCCGTCTCGATCGCCCGCACGACCGTCCGTGCGACCTGCTCCGCGGAGATCCCCGACGCCTCGTTGGCGTCGAGGGCGCCGAGCATGGTGTGGTACTCGTCCGCGAAGGGGGAACCCTCCCGCAGGTACTGGGTCCGGCGTTCGCTGATACCGGTGTTGATCGACCCCGGCTCCACCGTGGTCACACCCACCCCGTACGGGGACACCTCGCGGCGCAGCGCGTTCGCGAACCCCTTGACCGCCGCCTTCGACGCCACGTACGACGACCGGTACGCCAGGGGGAAGCTCGCCAGCATCGACCCCACCATCACCACCCGGCCGTACCCGCGCCCGCGCATCCCCGGCAGGAGGAGCTGGGTGAGCCGCACGGCCCCGAACACGTTGATCCGGAACAGCCTCTCCACCGCGTCCGACGGCAGCTCCTCGAACGGCCCGCTCTGGCTCTCCCCGGCGTTGTTGACCAGGACGTCCACGTCGCCGGCGGCGGAGGCGCACGCCTCGACCGACGCCTCGTCGGCCAGGTCGAGGGGCAGGTACTCCACGCCGGGGACCGGCTCCGCCACCGACCCCGGACTGCGGCTGGTGCCGTACACGCGGTAGCCGCTCCGGACCAGCGCGGCCGCCACGGCCGCGCCGATACCCGATGAGGCGCCGGTGACGAGCGCGGTCCGCTGGACGCTGGGACGGTTCATGGTGTTCCTTCCGGGGAGGGGTGGATGCGCTCGCGCCGCGCGTGTGAGCGATGATCGCACGCCGCCCTCCGACGGGCGGAACAGACCTCCCCGGCGCCCGCCTCAATCCCAGCGGTGGGGGTCGAACAGGCCGATCGGCAGACCGGTGCGGCCGTCCCGGGCCAGGTCTGCCAGCGCCTCCCCGACGGCGGACGCGAACTTGTAGCCGTGTCCGGAGAATCCCCCTGCGAGCACCAGCCCCGGAAGCTCCCTGCGGTGCCCGATGACGAAGTGCTCGTCGGACGTCATCGTGTACATGCAGGCGACCATGCGCTCGGGCAGGCCCTCGACCCCCCGCAGCCCCGAGGCCAGCTCGCCCAGCCTGCGCGCGTCGGCGGAGTCGGGTGCGCGCGGACCCAGGCGGGGGTCGACGGGCTCGCCCCACTGCGCCCCCTCGCGACTGACCCCGGGAACCTCGGCGTGTACGCCGATCTTGACGGTCCGGCCCCCGTCCAGGCTCGGGAACCCGTACCAGGTGCAGTCGTCCCCGTCGCGGGCGAACACCGGACCGGACACGTGCGCCGACGGGTCGCCCGTGGTGCGGAACCAGCCCAGCACCCGCCGCTCGACACGGATGCCCCCGCCCAGGCCGGCCACCGCGGGGACCAGCGAGGGAAGCCACGCTCCGGCGGTGACGACGACCCTCCGGGCGCGGATCACGGTGTCCCCGACCAGCACGCGGGGACGGTCCGGGTCCGGCTCGATCCGGGTCGCCCCGACTCCGGTGAGCACACGTGCGCCCGCCGCCTCGGCGAGCCGGACCGCGGCCAGGATCGACGCCTCGGGCAGGACCACGCCGGCGTCCTCCTCGAACACGCCGACCTCGCCCGGGTTCAGCGCGTGCCCGGGAAAGCGGTCCCTGACCCCGTCACCGGTGAGCAGCTCGTAGGGGAGACCGTGGTGTTCGGCGGCGGCCACCGATCCGGCCACGGCCGCGCTGTCCGGCGCGCCGGCCATCAGCGCCCCGGTGCGCCGTACGAGCCGCTCCCCGGACGCCTCCTCCAGCTCGGACCAGGCACGCCAGGCCGCCAGGACGAACGGCACGTACTCGGCGCCCTCCAGGTAGGCGGTGCGGATGATGCGGGACTCCCCGTGGCTGGACCCCCGGTCGTGTCCGGGGGAGAACTGCTCCACCCCGACGGCGTCGACGCCGGACCGCGCCAGGCGCCACAGGGCCTGGGCCCCCATCGCCCCCAGCCCGACCACGACGGTGTCGGTCTCCAGCAGGTTCGCCACGCGGTTCCTCCCCGGTCCGGTTCGCGGGCCCGGCAGGCCCCGGCCCATGATCCCAGGCCGGGGCCGCGGCGGACGCCCGTCCACCCCCTGGGTGAACGGGCGCCCTGTCCGGTGGTCCCCCTCGGCGTTCAGGGGGCGGTGATCAGTCCAGCGGCGGGTAGGCGTTGTCCAGCAGCTCCTGGAACTGGGCCGAGAACCAGTGACCCGAGATCGGGGCGTCGGCCAGGGCGCCGCTCAGGTTGTTGCCGTTGCGCGGGTTGCCCTCGTAGGTCGGGTCGCACATCCGGTCGAAACCCTTGCCCTCCTCGTTCGGGATCTCCGTGCTGGAGCCGTCCGACTCACCCG
>NZ_JAUZMY010000092.1:0-567 GCF_036327455.1 Nocardiopsis codii
GGGGGTTGGGGGTGAAGTGGGTGGCGGTGAGGGCGGGTTGGTGGGTGTAGCCGCGGGCGAGTCCGGTGCCGGTGATGTAGAGCTCGCCTTGGACGCCGGGTGGGACGGGTTGGAGGTGGTGGTCCAGGAGGAGCAGGCCGGTGTGGTGCATGGCCTTACCGAGCGGGATGGGCCCGGCGGGTCTGTGAACGGGTGCCTGGGCCGGATGCGCGGTCTCGCCCTGCTGGATCTGTCCGTCGGGTGCTTTGACAGGGGCCGTGGTCCCGCCGGGTGGGACCGGCCTGTCGGGTCCTTGGACGGGGGCCTGGGTGTCGGTGTTGCTCTGCGGGGCCTGTCCGTTGGGTCTGTGGGTGTGGGTCCAGGGTTGTTGGCTGGCGCACAGGGTGGTTTCGGTGGGCCCGTAGGTGGTGCGCACGATCATGTGGGGGTGGGTGGTCAGGAGGTGGTTGACGGCGGTGGGGGAGATGGTGTCTCCGCCGGTGGTGACCTCGGTGAGTCCGGTGAGGCTGTGGACGTCTTCTTCGACTACGACGCGGAACATGCCGGCGGTGAGGCTGAGGTGGGTGA
>NZ_JAUZMY010000093.1:0-551 GCF_036327455.1 Nocardiopsis codii
ACCCCGCCTGGAACCTGCAACCCCACCACCGGGTCCTGTTCCACGCACCCCACGCCTTCGACGCCTCCACCTACGAAATCTGGGCACCCCTCCTCAACGGAGCCCAACTGGTCATCGCCCCACCCGAAACCATCGACACCACCGCCCTCGCACAGCTCATCCCCACCCACCACATCACCCACCTCAGCCTCACCGCCGGCATGTTCCGCGTCGTGGTCGAAGAAGACGTCCACAGCCTCACCGGACTCACCGAGGTCACCACCGGCGGCGACACCATCTCCCCCACCGCCGTCGACCACCTCCTGACCACCCACCCCCACATCATCGTGCGCACCACCTACGGGCCCACCGAAACCACCCTGTGCGCCACCCAACAACCCTGGACCCACACCCACAAACCAGCCGGATCCGTCCCCCTGGGCAGGGCCATGCACCACACCGGCCTGCTCCTGCTGGACCACCACCTCCAACCCGTCCCACCCGGCGTCCAAGGCGAGCTCTACATCACCGGCACCGGACTCGCCCGCGGCTACACCCACCAACCCGCCCTC
>NZ_JAUZMY010000012.1:0-193767 GCF_036327455.1 Nocardiopsis codii
CAACCGCTCTTCCCGTACAAGCCCGATCCTGGTGGACCGTGTGCTCTTCCGTGGAAGGCGTCTGCGTTTCCGCTTTGTTGTGTCTTTACTTTATCAGGTGTTCCGCGCCCCGCCAAATCGGCGGTTTTTCGCATTTGCGCTTTCAAAACCCTGCGGTTTTTCCTGCGCACCCGATCGGGCTAAAGAAACCCGTTTTCCCTCTTTCGAGGCAACTCCCTGAGCTTACATGCTCCGAGCACATGCTCGAACCAGGCGGCTCTGGAGGAGGATTGTCGGATCGCGGTCCGGTTCCGAGTGATCCGAAGATGGATCCTCGCCGTCCCGCAGCGACTCGGTCGACTATAGGCAACTACTCCGACGGCGTCAAACCGGCCCGGGCTCGGGGAGAACCCCTGTGTCCACGGGCGTCCCGCGTCCCTCTGCCCCGAGGGGGGCGATCCGCGGATCCGCGCCTGCCGGAGCACCCGATCCACCGGATCGTGTGTCTCTTACGGCTTACTTGTCGTGCAACGACTGTCCTGCCCCTCCGCCCCGGGGCCCAAACACGCGGAGCGAGGATTTCCTGTGCCGCCCCCCGCCCCCGCCCCGGGAACGACGGGGGGCGGCACCCGGACGCGAGGTCCCGGTACCGCCCCTCCACCCGCGGCGTCGCGGGTCAGACCATGTCGGCCAGGTCCTTGGCCAGTTGCCGGAAGGCGATCCCGCGGTGGCTGATCGCGTTCTTCTCCTCCGCGCTCAGCTCGGCCGTGGTGCGGGTCTCCCCCTCGGGGACGAAGACCGGGTCGTAGCCGAACCCGTTCTCGCCCCGGCGCTCACGCGCCAGGCGACCGCGCAGTACTCCCTCCGCGACCACCTCGGTCCCGTCCGGCATCACCAGGACCGCCGCGCACACGAACTCCCCGCCGCGGCGCTCGGACGGGGTGTCCGCCAGCTGGTCGAGGACGAGGTCCAGGTTGGCCCGGTCCTGGTCCCCCTCGCCGAAGCGGCCGGCCCAGCGGGCGGACAGCACCCCGGGCATGCCCTTCAACTCGTCGACGGCCAGGCCGGAGTCGTCGGCGACCGCGGGGAGCCCGGTGTGGGCGGCGATCGCACGTGCCTTCAGCAGCGCGTTCCCGATGAACGAGGGTTCGGTCTCGGGAACCTCCGGCGCGTCCGGGAAGGCGTCGAGCGAGACCACCTCCGCCTTCACGCCGGCCTCGGCCAGGATGGCGCGCATCTCCGGCACCTTCTTGGCGTTGCGTGTCGCAAGGACGATCTTCACCGTTCCCCCTCCTCCGGGAACACCGCCGATTCGTGGGCCGACGCTGTTCATCGCGGTCACTCCGCCAGTGCCTTCTTCTGGATCGCGGTCAGTTCCTCGCAGCCGGCGGCGGCGAGGTCGAGCAGTTGGTCGAGGAGGGCGCGGTCGAACGGGTCGCCCTCAGCGGTGCCCTGGACCTCGACGAACTTTCCGTCCCCGGTGAGGACGACGTTCATGTCGGTCTGGGCGACCGAGTCCTCCAGGTAGTTCAGGTCCAGCCGGGGCTGTCCCTGGACCACGCCGACGCTGACCGCGGCGAGGGAGCTGGTCAGCGGGTTGTTCTTGAGCTTGCGGCGCTTGCGCAGGTACTTCATCGCGTCGGCCATCGCCACGTAGGCGCCGGTGATCGCGGCGGTGCGGGTCCCGCCGTCCGCCTGGAGGACGTCGCAGTCCAGGGTGATGGTGTGCTCGCCCATCGCCTTGAAGTCCACGACGGCGCGCAGGGAGCGGCCGATCAGGCGGGAGATCTCGTGGGTGCGTCCGCCGATCTTGCCGCGGACCGACTCCCGTGCCCCACGGGTGTCGGTGGCGCGGGGCAGCATCGCGTACTCGGCGGTGACCCACCCCTCGCCGGTGCCCCGGCGCCAGCGGGGGACGCCGTCCTCGACGGTGGCGGCGCACAGTACACGGGTGTCCCCGAACTCGATGAGTGCGGAGCCTTCCGCCTGGCGCAGCCAGTTGCGGGTGATGGTCACGGGGCGGAGTTGGGTCGGAACGCGTCCGTCAGGTCGGGCCATGCCAGAAGCGTATATCCGAGGAGGGACCTGCGGTGCGGGTGCGCACAACTGTCCGTCCCGGTGGGACGCCCACCACGCCCCGCCCCTCCCGTCAGCGGCCGATGGCGTGCACCTGTCCGCTGCGGGCCAGCCCGATCGGCCCCCCGAAGGTGGAGCTCGCCTCGGCGAGGGTGACGGCGTCGTCGTTCCACGGCACGAGGTGGGTGAGGAGCAGCTCGCGGGCTCGCGCCCGGTTGGCGTGGTCGCCCGCCTCGCTGCCCGTGAGGTGCATGTCCTTGGGGTGCTCGACGTGGTCCTGGAAGGCCGCCTCGCACAGGAAGAGGTCGGTGTCCGTCGCGAGGTCGACCAGGGAGTCGCACACGCCGGTGTCACCGGAGTAGGCCATGGACACCCCGCCGTGCTCCAGGCGGATGCCGAAGGCCTCGACCGGGTGGTTGACGTAGTCCACGCGGACGGAGAACGGGCCGATCCGGAAGGAGCCGGGGGCGAGCTCGTGGAAGTCGAAGACCTCGGTCATGCCGGGGTCGGTTTCCAGGCCGTACGCCTCCGCGACCCGGTCGGCCACGCCCTTGGGTCCGTAGACGGGGATGCGCGGCTTGGCGCCGTCCGGGTGGAACATCCTCGCCACCCAGTAGGAGCACAGGTCGAAGCAGTGGTCGGCGTGCAGATGGCTCAGGTACACGGCGTCGACGGAGTAGATGTCGATGTACCGCTGGAGGGCTCCGAGCGCGCCGTTGCCCATGTCGAGCAGGAGGCGGTAGCCGTCCGCCTCGAGCATGTAACAGGAGGCCGGGCTGTCCGGCCCGGGGAAGCTCCCCGAGGACCCGATAATCGTGAGTCGCACGTCGTCGTCGCCTTCTCGATGGGCCGCGCGGCTTCCGTGGCACCCCCGGCATGTGAGGCGGAGTGCGGATGGCGGCTGGTTCTGCGGATGTCCCGTTGTTACGGGTCTACCCCAATGGCCGCCCGGGTGGTACAAAATGTGGCCCGCGTCTCACGCGACGTCCGTCACGTGTGAATTTTTCACACACTTTGACGTGTTCTGTCTACGTTGTTCAGGCCGTGTTTCGGTTGTGTTCAGAACGGCGTGAGGGCCGGCACCCTTCCCGGGTGCCGACCCTCACTGCGTCCCGGAGCCGCGGAGTCCGGGACGCGTCGCGCGCTCAGGCCCAGAGCTGGCCGTCGAGCCGCTCCTCGGCCTCCTCCAGCGTGCCCTCGTAGGCGCCGGTGGACAGGTACTTCCATCCCGCGTCGGCGATGACGAAGGCGATGTCGGCGCGTTCCCCCGCCTTCTCCGCCTTGGCCGCCACGCCCATCGCGGCGTGCAGGGCGCCCCCGGTGGAGATGCCCGCGAAGATGCCCTCCTTGTCGAGGAGCTCGCGGGTGCGCCGGAGCGCGGCCTCGGCCGGAACGGAGAAGCGCGTGGTGAGCACCGACTCGTCGTACAGCTCGGGCACGAAGCCCTCGTCGAGGTTGCGCAGCCCGTACACCAGCTCGCCGTACCGGGGCTCCGCCGCGACGACCCGGATGTCGGGCCGCTGTTCGCGCAGGTAGCGGCCCGCGCCCATGAGGGTCCCGGTGGTGCCGAGCCCGGCCACGAAGTGGGTGATCTCGGGCAGGTCGGCGAGGATCTCGGGGCCGGTGGACTCGTAGTGGGCACGCGCGTTCGCCGGGTTGCCGTACTGGTAGAGCATCACCCACTCGGGATGCTCCACCGCCATCTCCTTCGCGACGCGGACGGCCTCGTTGGACCCGCCCGCCGCCTCGGAGTAGTGGACCTCGGCCCCCCACATGGCGAGCAGCTGCCTGCGCTCGGCGGAGGTGTTCTCCGGCATGACGCAGACCATGCGGTAGCCGCGCAGCTTGGCGACCATCGCCAGCGAGATGCCGGTGTTCCCCGACGTCGGCTCCAGGATGGTGCAGCCGGGGAACAGCAGTCCGTCCTTCTCGGCCTGTTCGATCATGAAGAACGCGGTGCGGTCCTTGATCGAGCCCGTGGGATTGCGGTCCTCCAGCTTCGCCCACAGCCGGACCCGGGGCGACGGCGAGAGGCTGGGCAGGCCGACGAGCGGCGTGCCTCCGAGGGAGTCGAGCAGGGAGTCGTAGCGCATGAGCGTCCTAGCGGCTTCCGCCGGCGACGGCCGGCAGGACGGTGACGCTGTCGCCGTCGGAGAGCTCGGCCTCCAGGCCGCCGACGAACCGCACGTCCTCGTCGTTCAGGTACACGTTGATGAAGCGGCGCAGCTTGCCGCCGTCCACCAGGCGCTCACCGATGCCCGGGTAGCGGCCGTCCAGGTCGGTGAACAGCTCTCCGATGGTGGCGCCGGACCCCTCGACGACCTTCGCGTCGTCGGTCAGGTTGCGCAGGATGGTGGGGATGCGGACCTCGATGGCCATGAAGAGTGTCTTCCTTCGCGGTGGGTTGGTGTGCGTACATTCCCAACAGGGGGTGTCCCGCGCCCATTCCTGGGCGCAGGCCCCGGGAGGGGGAACCTACTGGTCGGCGCCCGCGCCGACGACCTCCACCGGTTCCTCGGTGACCTGGCCGTCGACGATCCGGTAGGAGCGGAACTCGACGGCGTCGGGCTCCCGGGTGGAGACGAGCACGTAGTGCGCGCCGGGCTCGGACGCGTAGGAGATGTCGGTGCGCGAGGGGTAGGCCTCGGTGGCGGTGTGGGAGTGGTAGATCACGACGGGCTCCTCGTCCCTGTCGTCCATCTCCCGCCAGACCTTGAGCTGTTCGAGGGAGTCGAACCGGTAGAAGGTCGGGGACCGCTCCGCGTTGGCCATCTCGATGAACCGCTCGGGGAGGTCGGACTTCTCGGGTCCGGCCACGACGCCGCACGCCTCGTCGGGGTGGTCGCGGCGGGCGTGGGCGACGATCTTGTCGTAGATCGAGCGATCAATCCTCAGCATGCGTCCAGAGTACCCACATCTCGTTCCCTACCAACCGAATGGGTATTGTTACCGGACGCGGGACCCCCGCTGGTCCGTGGCTGGTGGGCCGCCCGTCGTGGCTCATCGCGCACGGATTAGGCTCGTCCCCATGAGCGACGACAGCAGCAGCGCGCTGCTCACCGACCACTATGAACTGACGATGCTCCAGGGGGCCCTGCACAGCGGTGCCGCCCCGCGTCGGTCGGTGTTCGAGATGTTCGGCCGGCGCCTGCCCGAGGGCCGGCGGTACGGGATCGTCTCCGGGACCGGCAGGTTCCTGGACCTCCTGGAACGGTTCAGGTTCGACACCGCGGAACTGGACTTCCTGTCGGACAACGGGGTGGTGGACGACCGCACCCTGGAATGGCTGGCCGACTACCGGTTCTCCGGGAACGTGTGGGGCTACGGCGAGGGCGAGGCGTACTTCCCCGGCTCCCCCATCCTCGTGGTCGAGGGCACGTTCGCCGAGTCCGTGATCCTGGAGACCCTGGCGCTGTCGGTGTACAACCACGACACCGCGATCGCCTCGGCCGCCAGCCGGATGTCGGTGGCCGCGGGGGGCCGGCCCCTGATCGAGATGGGGTCGCGCCGCACCCACGAGCGGTCGGCGGTCGCCGCGGCGCGCGCCGCGTACGTGGCCGGGTTCGCGACCTCCTCCAACCTGGAGGCGGGGCGCACCCACGGCGTGCCGACCGGCGGCACGGCGGCGCACGCGTTCACGCTGCTGCACGACAGCGAGCGGCACGCGTTCAAGGCACAGCTGGAGTCCATGGGCACGGGGACCACCCTGCTGGTGGACACGTTCGACGTGGAACGCGCGGTGGCCACCGCCCTGGAACTGGCCGGACCGGAGCTGGGCGCGGTGCGCATCGACTCGGGCGACCTGGGCGCGACCGCCTCCCGGGTGCGTGCGCAGCTGGACGCCCTCGGCGCGACCGGCACCCGCATCGTGGTGACCGGAGACCTCGACGAGTACTCCATCCTGGCCCTGGCCGTGGCACCGGTGGACGGTTACGGAGTGGGTACCTCTCTGGTGACGGGGTCGGGGGCGCCGACGGTGTCCCTCGTGTACAAGCTGGTGGCGCGGGCCCGAGGCCTGGAGGCGGACGCACCTCTGGAACCCGTGGCCAAGCGCTCGGTGGGCAAGCCCAGCAGGGGCGGCCGCAAATGGGCGTCGCGACGCCTCGACGACAAGGGGATCGCCGTGGCGGAGGAGGTGTTCCCCCACGATCCGTCACCGGGCGTGGGGTTGCGTCCGCTGTTGCGTCCCCTGGTCAGCGAGGGCGTGGTGGTGGGACGCGAGAGCGTCCACGAGGCGAGGGAGCGGCACCGTTCGACGGTCGCCGAGCTTCCCGAGCAGGCCCTGAGAATGTCGCGCGGCGAGACCGCGCTTCCGACGGTCTTCCACTGAGCCGCCGTACACGGGGTGACGGCCCCGGTGTTCCGAGACCTGACCGACAGACGCGAGAAAGGGGTGCCGGATGACCAGGGCACTCATCGTGGTGGACCTTCAGAACGACTTCTGCGAGGGCGGCAGCCTGGGAGTCACGGGCGGCGCCGAGACCGCGGGGGCCGTCACCGAGTACGCACGGGCCAACGCCGACTCCTACGACCACGTGGTGGCGACCCGCGACTACCACATCGACCCGGGCGCGCACTTCTCCGAGAGTCCGGACTTCGTGGACAGCTGGCCACGGCACTGCGAGGTGGGGACGCCCGGGGCCGAGTTCCACCCCGAATTCGACGGGTCGCTGGCCGAGGAGGTGTTCAGCAAGGGGCTGTACACGGCGGCGTACAGCGGTTTCGAGGGCACCGCGAGCGACGGCACGACCCTGATGGCCGACTGGCTGCGCGCGCGGGGGGTCGACGAGGTGGACGTGGTGGGGATCGCCACGGACCACTGCGTGCGGGCGACGGCGATGGACGCGGCGGCCGAGGGGATCCGCGCACGGGTCCTGCTCGGGCTGACCGCCGGGGTGTCCGCGGACACCGTGGCCACCGCGCTGGAGCGGCTGCGCGAGGCGGGTGTGGAGCTGGAGGGCGAGCCGCTGGTGGGCTGACCGCCTCACTGCGGCGGGGGGGGGGGGGGGGGGCCCCCCCCCCCCCCCCGGTGGTGGGGGGGGCGGGCCCGCGCGCGGCCCCGCGCGGAACCGGCCTCCAGGACCTCGTCGATCTCGGAGGGGTTCGCCATCAGGTGGTCGTAGCGCTCGCGCTTGGGTCCGAGTTCGGCGTTGACCGCCTCGAAGAGCTCGTTCTTGAGCTCGCCCCAGCCCATGCCCCCGGCCTCCAGGCGTCGGCGCACGTCGGCGACGGTTTCGGCGTCGGCGAAGTGGCCGAGGAGCTGGACCGGCACCGAGCCGTCGGGGTCCTTGGGGTCCTCCACCGGGGTGGAGTCGGTCGGGATGCGGCGGATGGCCTTCTTGAGCTTGGCCTCCGGCAGGAACAGCGGGATGTGGTTGTCGTAGGACTTGCTCATCTTGCGGCCGTCGGTGCCGGGCAGGATGCTGCCGTCGCCCTGGTCGATGACGCCCTTGGGGACCGGGAAGGTGTACGACCCGCCGAAGCGGTGGTTGAAGTACCCGGCGATGTCGGCGGTGTACTCGATGTGCTGGGACTGGTCCCGGCCGACGGGGACGTGCGTGCCCTCCATGACGAGGATGTCGGCGGCCATGAGGATGGGGTAGTTGTACAGCCCCATGTTGATCCCGGCGTCCAGGTCGGTGATCCCGGCCTCGGTGTTGCGGTCGCGGGCGGCCTTGTAGGCGTGCGCGCGGTTCATGAGGCCCTTGGGGGTCAGGGCGCCCAGGATGGTGGTGAGCTCGAACGTCTCGGGCACCTTGGACTGCTGGTAGACGATCGTCCGCTCCGGGTCGAGACCGCACGCGAGCCAGGTGGCAGCGCCCGACCGGATGCTGTGGCGGAGCTCGCCCGCGTCCTTGACGGTGTTGAGCGCGTGGTAGTCCGCGACGAAGTAGTACGTCTCGTACTCCAGCGCCGCGGCCAGGGCGGGCTTGATCGCGCCGACGTAGTTGCCCAGGTGGAAGTCACCGGTGGGCTTGATACCGGTCAGGTAGGTGTTCGCTGCCATGCCCTCAGCCTAGCGGCGTTCGCGGGCGCTCCCCCGTCCCGGTCCGCCCGCCGCCAGGTCCGCGGCGTGGGAGGGACGTTCCGGGTGCCGGGCCCGCGGGCTGCCCCTGCGGGTGGCGACCGGGCGGCGGTCCGGAGCGCGGGAGCACGCCTCGGGCGGCGCGCGGTGGCCCGGGGCGCCGTGCCGGGGCGGCGGAAGGCCCCGGGGCGAAGCGCCCCGGGGCCGTGCGAGCGGCGTCCTGATCCGTCCGGTCAGGAGCGGAAGGCCGCCCAGTGCTCCGCGATGCGAACGGCCTGCCCCTCCGTGAAGTGGCTCATGCAGCTGTCGTCGCTGTAGTTCATGAAGTTGCTGACGGGGTCCTTGCCCGCCTTGCGGGGGCAGGAGTCCCTGCCCTCGGGGCAGCCGGAGGCGGCCTCCCGCTCGTACGGGGTGTCGTCCACGTAGTCGCCGGGCGAGCTGCACCCGTTCTGGAACGTGTGGAACAGGCCCAGCCAGTGGCCGACCTCGTGGGTGCCGGTGTGGCCGAGGTCGAAGCCCTCGCGGCCACCGCCGGGCAGGGTGTCGTGGGCGATCGCGACCCCGTCCTGCTCGGGGGCCGACTCGTAGTCCTGGGGGAAGGTCGAGAACCCGAGCAGCCCCGTCCCCAGGTCGGCGGTGTAGATGTTGAGCGTCCCGGCGTCGCCCTGGCGCAGTTCGGCGCGGATCGTGTCGCGGTACTCGCCGAACCGGGTGAACCAGGTGTCGTTCACCGTCCGGGTGACCTCGGTCAGTTCGAAGCTGAAGCCGGTGTCGGCGCCCTCGGTCGCGTAGCCGCCCCGGTAGGCGGTGTTGAGGACGTCGATCTGGTCGCGGATGCGCGCGGCCGGCACGTTGCCCCGGCCGTCCTCCGCGGAGATGACGTGGACCACGACCGGTACGGCCTGGGGCGGCTGGATCTCGTGTCCGCGCAGGGGCAGGACCGCCTCGCGGAACTGCCTGTCGTACTCCGCGGCCTGCTCGGGGGTGAGCTCGCCTCCCTCGGGGACCGCGGCGGTGGGATCGCTCACCCGTGCCGCCGGGCCGGGCGCGCACTCCTCCAGGGAGGCGCCGCCCTCCCCCACCACGCGGGCGGGTGCGGCCTGGGCCCCGGCCTGGTCGGGCGGCAGGGCCACGACCGTTCCGGTCAGTGCGAAGCCGCACATCAGCAGTCCGGTCCAGAGTGCGGCTGAGCCACCGCGAGCGTTTCGTCGAGTCACATCACGGACTGTAATCACACGATTACATTCAGCTTGGTAGCCGTGCGCATACTGACGAAGTGTTTGCCCGATTCGGGACCCCTGTCCGGGCTACTTGCCGCCGACCGCCCAGGTGCGGAGCTTGGCGATCCGCTCGCGGATCTGCGGCGGGGACGCCTGGGCGACCGGGGGCCCGCCGCACGCGCGGCGCAGCTCGTTGTGGATGACCCCGTGCGGCTTGCCCGTCCGGTGGTGCCAGGCGCCCACCAGCCCGCTGAGCTCGCGGCGCAGGTCGGCCACCACCTCGTGGGTGGGGCCCTCCTCCTCGGAGGGATCGTCCTTCTTCGCCTTGCGCTCACCGGCCCGGATGTCGGCCTTGCGCTTGCGCAGCAGCTGGGAGACCTGCTGCGGATCGAGCAGACCCGGAAGCCCCAGGAAGTCCTCCTCCTCGGAGGAGCCCGGGACGCCGCCGTACTCGGCGCCGTCGTAGAGGGCGCGGTCGAACTCGGCCGCCGACTCCATCGTCTCGAACGGCAGCTCCTCCCCCGCGTCGGGGCTGTCGCGCTTGCGGTTGGCCTCCTTGAGGAGGTCCTCCTCCGGGTACTCGTCGTCGCCGGGCGGGGGCTTGTCCAGCACGTGGTCGCGCTCGCGCTCCATCTCGCCCGCGTACTCCAGCAGGGTCGGGACCGAGGGCAGGAACACCGACGCCACCTCGCCGCGCTGGCGCACCCGCACGAAACGGCCGATCGCCTGGGCGAAGAACAGGGCGGTACTGGTGGAGGTGGCGTACACGCCGACCATCAGCCGCGGCACGTCCACCCCCTCCGACACCATGCGCACCGCGACCATCCACCGGTCGTCGCCGACGGCGAACCGGGAGATCTTCCGGGAGGCCGTGGGGTCGTCGGAGAGCACCACGGTGGCGCCCTTGCCGGTGATCTGCCGGATGATGCGCGAGTAGGCGCGGGCGTTCTCGTGGTCGCTGGCGATGACCAGCGCGCCCGCGTCGGGGTGCGTCTTGCGGACCTCGGTCAGGCGCCGGTCCGCGGCCTGGAGCACCCGCTTGATCCAGTCGCCCTTGGGGTCCAGCGCCGCGCGCCACGCCTGGGAGAGGGCGTCCTGGGTGAGGGGCTCCCCGAGCCTGGCCGCGAGTTCGTCCCCCGCGCGGGTGCGCCAGCGCATCTCACCGGAGTAGGCCATGAAGATGACGGGGCGCACGACCCCGTCCTCCAGGGCGGGACCGTACCCGTAGTTGTAGTCCCACGAGCAGCGGCGCACCCCGGCGGCGTCGGGGACGTAGTCCACGAAGGGGATGGGGTTGATGTCGGAGCGGAACGGGGTTCCGGTGAGCGAGAGCCGTCTGGCCGCCGGGTCGAAGGCCTCACGCGCCGCGTCGCCCCAGGACAGGGCGTCGCCGGCGTGGTGGACCTCGTCGAAGATCACGAGGGTCTTGCGCGCCTCGGTGCGGTTGCGGTGCAGCATCGGGTGCGCGGCGACCTGCGCGTAGGTGACGGCTACCCCGATGTACTGCCGGCCGAGCGCGCCCTGGCCGTTCTTGAAGTCGGGGTCGATGGCGATACCGAACCGTGCGGCGGCCTCGGCCCACTGCTTCTTGAGGTGCTCGGTGGGGCACACGATGGTGATGGCCCGCACGGCGTGCCGCTGGAGGAGTTCGGTGGCCAGCGTGAGCGCGAAGGTGGTCTTGCCCGCGCCCGGGGTCGCCACGGCGAGGAAGTCGCGTGGGTCCCGCCGGAAGTACTCCTCGAACGCCTCCCGCTGCCAAGCGCGGAGCCCCCGCAGGCGGTCCTCCGTAGTGGTCTGCGTCACCGTCATTCTCAGAACCGTCCCCCGTTGCTCACCTGCTAGAGGTTAGCGGTCGTGGCGGACCGGACCGGGAGCCCCGCCAGTGGTGCCGCCCACACGACCGCGCCGTTCGCCCGCATGCGGGCGCCCCGCCCCTTCGCTCCCGGCCCCGGCCGGGCGGCCCCGCGCCCTGCCGACACGGGGCCGGGGGCGGGAGCCGTGCCGGCGCCCGCCCCCGGATGCCTCCGCCTAGGAAGCCCCTTCCTCCCCGGGAAGCCCTTCGGCCCCCGGATCCTCCGAAACCTCACCGGTGACCGCCTCCTCACCGCCGCCGTCCCCACTGCCCGCTCCGACACCCTGGGTGTCGACGGCGCCGTCGTTGAACGGCATGTGCGGGGAGATCGCCGGGAAGGCGAACAACCACAGCAGGGCAGCGGCGCCGACCAGGAGGCCGACCGCCATGATGAACTTCGAGGCCCACGGGCCGGGCAGGATGCGCCAGATCAGACCGTACATTCGCGTTACCCCTACTCGGCCGCGTCGGACTCGGGGGCCATGTGCGCGATCGACTCGGGCATCCCCTCGGACTTGGGCGTGGTCTCCACCAGCTCACCCCAGACGATGAGCCTGTGCGTGTTGTTCAGCTTCGGCGCGCAGGTGGTGAGCGTGATCAGGGACCGCTCGGGGTCGCCCTCCCCTGCACCCTCGACGTCGTCGAACGGATCCGGCTCGATCACCCACACGTCGGTGGGCAGGACCGTCTCCTCCTGGAAGACCTCGTACGTGTAGAAGTTCTCACCGTCCTCCAGGACCAGTACGTCACCGTTGTTCAGCAGGTCCATGTCCCAGAACAGACCCGGGGTGCGGTGCGCGGCGATCGCGTAGTTGCCCGCGCCCCCGGCGCTGCTGGGGTACTCGGTGTAGTGCCCCGGGCTGTAGCGGATGTCGTCCGGCGTGGTGCCGTTGACCACCACCCAGTCCAGGTCGAGGCTGGGGACGTAGAGGCGGCTGTCGGCGCTGCCGGGCAGCGGTTCGGAGTCCGGTCCGGACTCGTCCGTCGTCGCCGCCCACGCCTCGTTCAGCCCGTCCGCCAGACCCTGCTGCTCGCGGTCGGTCTCCCATTGGGAACCGTAGACCTCGTACCCGGCGTAGAAGAGCATGAGCAGCCCGGCCGTCAGGAGGATCTCGCCGACGAACCGGACGAACCCGCGCACGACGTCTCCCGGTGTGGCCCGGCGCCGGGGCGCCCGGCGGCGTCGGCCGCCCGAGGCCCGACGACGCCCCTCCCCGCGCTCGTACGGGGGCTCTTCGTGTGGCTGCCGTTCAGTTGTGGACACCAATACGACCTACTCCTGTGGACGCTCTCGTGTGCGCCGGACACCTACCGGAGGGGCACGACCAGCGGGACCCCGGTACGCGGGTGCGGCAGGACTTCGACCTCGTGCTGGTAGACGGTGCTGAGCAGGGGCGCGCGGAACACGTCGGCGGGGGCTCCCTGCGCGGCGACCCGTCCTCCGGAGAGTATCGCCACACGATGGGCGTAGGCTGCCGCAAGCCCCAAATCGTGCAGGACCACGATAACCGCCCCGCCGTCCTCCGCGATCTGACGCGCGATGGACAGGACGAGTTCCTGGTGCCGGATGTCGAGGGCCGCCGTCGGCTCGTCCAGCATGAGCACCTGGGCCCCCTGGGCGAGGACCCGCGCGAGCATCACCCTGGCGCGTTCGCCCCCGGAGAGGGTGGGGAACCGGCGTCCGGCCAGGTGGGTGACGCCCGCGCCGTCCATGGCCGCGGCGACGGCGGAGTCGTCGGAGGCGGGGTCGCCCAGGCCCGCCCACGGCGCCCGGCCCATGGCGACGAGCTCGGCGACCGAGAACGGGAAGCTGACCGACGCCTCCTGCGGGAGGACGGCCCGCCGCAGCGCGAGCTGTGGCGGAGTCCACGCGGAGAGCGGCCTGTCGAAGAGGTACACGGCGCCCTCGTCCGCCTCCCCCCTGCCCGGTCCGCCGGTGACGTCGCCGGACAGGGCGGAGAGGAGGGTGGACTTTCCGGCTCCGTTGGGCCCGACCAGCGCGAGGAGCTCACCGGCCCGGACCGTGAGGTCGACCCCGTCCAGGAGGGCGCGACCGCCCCGTCGGACGGTGACGCCCTCGGCCCGGACCACCTCCGCGCCGGGCGCCGAGCGGACCGGGAGCGCGGGGGGCCGGGACAGGGGGGCGACGGCGGCGGTGATCCGCCGGCGCAGCCGGGGAAGGGTGTTCACGACCATCCTCCCTGCTTGGCGCGGGTGCGGTGCAGAAGGTAGAAGAAGAACGGACCGCCGAGCGCGGCCGTGACCACGCCGAGGGGGATCTCGGCGGGGGCGGCGACGGTGCGGGCGAGCAGGTCGGCGGCGAGGAGGAGGAGTCCGCCGCCGAGCGCGCTGGCGGGCAGCAGGACGCGGTGGCCGGGTCCGGTGATCATGCGGATGATGTGCGGGACGACCAGGCCGATGAACGCGACGATCCCGGCGAACGCGACTGCGGCCGAGGTGAGCAGTGCCAGGGCGCAGATGAGGACCAGGCGCATGCGCTCGACGTCCACGCCCAGGTGGCGGGCGGGCCCCTCGCCGAGCGCGAGCAGGTCGAGGCGCCGGGCGTAGACGGGGATCACCGCCAGTCCGGCCAGGAGGCACGGGGCGATCGCGGCGACCTTGGACCAGGTGGCGGTGGAGACGCTGCCGAGCTGCCAGAAGGTGATGGTCTGGATCTCGGCGTCCTGGGAGAAGTTGGTCATCAGGCCGATCGCCGCCCCCGCGACCGCGTTGACGGCGATGCCCGTGAGCAGCAGGGTGACGACCTCGGTGCGCCCGCGCGAGCGCGCGAAGACGTACACGAACAGGGTCGTGGCCAGTCCGAACACGAACGACGCGGCGATGATCGTCCAGTGGCCGAACACGGTCAGGCCGGTGAAGATGACCACGATCGCACCGACTGCGGCCCCGGAGGAGACCCCGATGACGCCGGGTTCGGCGAGGGGGTTGCCGAAGATGCCCTGCATCATGGCGCCCGCGGCGCCCAGGGCGGCGCCGACCATGACGGCGAGGACCACGCGGGGGAACCGCACGTCCCACAGCACCGTGTGGCCGATCCGGTCGGGGGGCGTGCCGACCTCCAGGCCGACCGCGTGCAGGATCGACGCGGCGACCTGCTCGGCGGGGACGGGGTAGGCCCCCGCCCCGGCCGCGACGAGGGAGACCGCCACGAGGCCGGCGCCGAGGCCGGTCAGCAGGAGGACGGCCCGGAGGCGGCGCGCGGCCCGTCCGCCGCGGTCGGCGGGGGACCCGCTCTCTCCCGCGTCCCTGCCTGTGACGGCGGTGTCGACGGCGCTCACTCGCCTCCCCCCTCCCCCTGGACGGCGGCCAGCTCGTCGGCGAGGGCCACGATGACCTGGGGCGTGCGGGGGCCGAAGTTGAGCAGGACGCCGTCCTCGAAGTCGACGACCGCGCGCGCGGCTCCGGCGGGTGTCTGGGCGACCCCGGGGATCTCGACGAGCCCGTCGATGCCGCCCACGGACTCCAGGCCCTTGGTCATGACGAGGAGCACGTCGGGCTGGGCCGCGATGAGTGCCTCGGTGGTGATGGGGGTGAACGGTGTGGTGAGTCCCATCTCGACCCCGGCGTCGCGTGCTCCGATCTCGGCGAGCATGGCGTCGGCTCCCGACCCCTCACCGCCGAGGAGGTAGACCCCGGCGGTGCCGCGCAGGTAGAGGAAGGCGACGAGGGGGCCGTCCCCGGACCCGGTGGAGCCCTCTCGGACGTCGGCCATCTGCGCCTGTGTCCGCTCGGACAGGGCCGCGCCGTCCGCGGGGACGCCGAGCGCCTCCGCGACCCGCTCGAAGCGCGGGTACATCTCGTCGATGGACCAGGCCTCCTCGACGATGACGACGGGGACGCCGGACCGCTGGATCTGCTCGATCGCCTCGGGCGGGCCGGTCTGGGTGTCGGCGAGGATCACCGTGGGTTCGAGGGCGAGCACGCTCTCGGCGGAGACCTCGTGCCCCTCGCTGATGACGGGGAGGTCGGCGGCCTCCTGGAACGTGGCCGCGACGTCGCGGCCGACGACGCTGCCGCCGAGGCCGAGTGTGAAGACGATCTCGGCGAGGCTGCCGGTGAGCGGCAGGATGCGGCTGACGTCGGCGACCTCGACCTGCTCGTACTCCAGGGGGTCGGAGCTCGTGCGGTACGGGTCGAGGACGACCGAGTCGACGGTGACGGGGAGTTCGGGGGTTCCGGTCTCCTCCAGCGGCTGGAGGCGGTTGTCGGAGAAGTCGGGGATGTCGGCGGCGCTGTCGCCCGGGGAGGGCGCGTCGGGGGCGCCGCCTCCGCCGGTGCACCCGGCCAGGGCCAGGGCGAGGCCGCACGCGGCGGCGAGGACGGAGGCTGTTCGTGCGCGCGGGCGGCGTCGGCGCAGGCGGTGCCGCGGTTCGGCGAGTGGCATGGGGGTCGCTTTCGGTGGTCCGTGTGCCGGGTGCACGGGCGGGTGTCGCCTGGGAGCGGGGATGCGACAACGCCCTTTATATGACACTTCGTCATCATCTTGACAAGTCTGATGCTTCGGTGTTCAACTGTTCCGGCGCGGACTTCGAGTTAGGCAAGGCTCACTTCACTAAAGTAAGCGTAACCTAAATATCTTTCCCCACGTCACGCGGGCGGCGGAACTCCCATCGCACCCGCACGAAGCGAAGGCCCCTGATGCAAGCAGCGGTTTCCCCCCGCCCCGGACACGGGCGGCGCCGCGGGCTCGTCCCGCCCCTCGCAGCCACCGCCGTCGCCGCGGTGCTGGTCACGACCGGTCCGACCGCGGCACTCGCCGAGCCCGCCCCCTCCCCGGACGAGGAGCCCCGGCACCCCCGCGTCACCACCGTGAACCGGACCGAGGACCTCGATCCCGAGGGTGACACCGTCACCGTCTCCGGGATCGGTCACGCCCCCGGTTCGCTGGTCGAGGTCACCACCTGGGCCGTCCCTGCGGAGGCCGCGGGCACCGGGTCCACCGACGACGGGGCCGTGTCCGACTCCGGCAACGCGGTGACAGTGGAGGTCGGCGCACGCGGAACCTTCACCGTCCCCCTCGACACCGGCGCCGGGTTCGCCGCCGAGGCCGGGCTGGACGCGGCCGAGGACCCGTTCGAGATCCGGCTCCTGGAGGTCGGTCCCGCCCCGGCGGAGGACGGAGGGACCACCGGAGGGACCTGGGCGCCCGACGCAGACGCCGCCCAGGACGCCGAGCCGGTCGCCTCCCCCGGAGCGGGGACGAGCACTCCCGTGTCCGCCCCCGCCGCACCGGTCGTGGTGGGCCAGGTCCCGGTGGCCTTCGCCGCCGCGGCCGCCGTGCCCGAGACGTCTCCCCAGACCGCTCCCCGGACCACCCCGCAGACGCAGCCCCAGGCCCAGCCCGTCAGCCCGCAGGCCCCCGTGCCCCGGGAGCCGGGCACCCCGGCGCTCACCGTCTCCAAGACCTCGGGGCTCGCCCCGGGCGGTGAGACCGTCACGGTCACCGGCACCGGCTACGACACCTCCAAGGGCGTCTACGTCGCCCTGTGCGACACCGGTTCCGCCGGCCCGGGCCAGGCTCCCAGCCCGTGCATCGGCGGCGTGGACATGGACGGTTCCGGCGGCGCGTCGGTGTGGGTCTCCAGCAACCCCCCGCCCTACGGCGAGGGACTGACGACCCCGTACACCGGCAGCGGGACCGACGGCGGCTTCAGCGTCCAGCTGGAGGTCAGGGCCAGTGACGAGAACACCGACTGCGCCTCCTCCGGCACGGAGTGCGCGGTGGTCACCCGCAACGACCACACCCGGTCCAGCGACCGCAGCCAGGACGTGTTCGTCCCCGTCTCCTTCGGCTCCGGATCGGGAGCGGGCGACGGCGGTTCCGGCGGCGGTTCCGGCGGCGGTTCCGGCGGCGGCGACAACGCCGGTGGCGGCGGCAACGGCAGCGGTGGCGGCGGTGCGGACAGCACCCCGGCGCGACTCCCCCGCACCGGCGCCGAACTCCACGGCCTCGTCCTGGCCGCCGCGGTGGCCGCGCTGACCGGCGCCGCGGCGATCATCGCCACCCGCCGCCGACGCGGAACCGACACCACCCCGGACCCGGCCACCGGCTGACCGTCCCACGACCCCCCACCGGTGGACCCCGCCGCTCCCGCTCAGCCGGGGCCGCCCCACCGGCCCCCGGCACGCGCCGGAGGCCGCCCTCCCCACCCATCCCCCTCACGATTGGACCGACGAACCCCATGACCACAACCCCGACCAGCGGGAGCGGAGCCCCGGGCAGAGCCCGCCGGGTCCTGCGCGCCGTCACCGCCTACGCGGGCGTCGCCGCCCTCGGAGCCTCGCTCGCCGTCGCGGCGGCGCCGGCCTCCGCCGACGAGACCGTCCCCCTCAGCGGGGGGTCGGCCGCCTGGGGCGTGAAGCAGTCCTTCCGCAACTACATCTCGGGCCCGATCGCCCACGGCGGCTACGAGGCCTCCAACGGCGCGACCGTCCTGGCGGACGGCACCGTGGACTTCCCCACGGCGGGCGGCGCGGTCTCCAAGGAGGACGCCTCCGGTGAGGTGAGCTTCGCCGGAACCGTCGTCTTCAGCGGCCACGACTACGGCCAGGGACCGGTCCTGGAGGTCCGCGTCTCCGACCCCCGCGTGGTCTTCGACGGCGACGCGGCCACGGTGTACGCGGACGTGACGAGCCGCGACTTCGGCGGCGCCAACCCGAACCTGCCCCCGGGCGCACTGGTCGAGTACGGCGAGGTCGCGGTCACCGAGCTGACCGGCGCCGAGCTGACCGTCGAAGGCGAGGAGATCGGCTTCACCTCCGCCGCGGGCACCCTGCACGCCGACGCGGTCGAGCCGTTCGCGAACTTCTACGCCGCCGGGTCCGCGATGGACCCGCTCTCCTTCACCGCCGGGATCGAGGACGTCACCGACCCGGGTGGCCCCCTCCTCGACCCGCGGGTCACCGTGGCCCCGGAGTCCGGCCTCGACCCCGAGGGCGACACCGTCACCCTCGAAGGCACAGGTTTCCGCCCGGGCCAGGGCGTCTACGCGGCTCTGACCGCCCTCCCGCAGTCGTCCGACTCCTACCCGGCCCACTACACCGGCGCGGTGTGGCTGCGCGGCGCCACCGCCCCCGGCGAGGACGGCGCGTTCAGCACCGAGGTGGCGGTGACCGGCTCCTACGACAATGGCGGCACCACCTTCGACTGCGTCGAGACGCAGTGCTACGTGGCGGTCTTCAACGACCACACCGACATCGCCAACCGCGACCAGGACGTGTGGACGCCCGTCTCGTTCACCTCCGAGGAGGAGCCGACGGAGGAGCCGACCGACCCGACGGACCCGGTCGACCCCGCCGGACCTCTGACCGTCCACAACGGCCGCGCCGACTGGGGTGTGAAGGAGTCGTTCCGCTCCTACATCACCGGGAACATCGCCCACGGTGAGATCAGCACCGAGAACGGCGCGACGACGAACGAGGACGGCACCTACGCGTTCACCAACGGCAGCGGCGAGGTCGACCTGGAGGCGTCCACGGCCGACATCGGGTTCGAGGGCACCGTCGTCTTCGAGGGCCACGTGTACGACGGGGCCGACCCGCTCCTGTACATGACGGTCACCGACCCCCGCGTGGAGATCGAGAACGGCGCCGGCGTCCTGTACGCCGACGTGGTCAGCAAGTCGCTCGCCAACGAGCAGCTCGTCACGTACGAGGACGTCGCGTTCGCCGACCTGGACCTGTCCGGCGTGGAGTACGAGCTCGCGGACGGCGTGCTGAGCTGGGACCCGATCCCCGCTTCCCTGACCGCCGAGGGAGTGCCCGCGTTCGCGGACTTCTACGCCGAGGGAGCGGCACTGGACCCGATCACCCTCACGGTGAGCGTGGACGAGGACGTCACGGTCCCGGGCGGCGGCGACGGCTCCGGGGGCACCCCGGGCGGTCCCGGCGACGGTGACGGTGACGGTGACGGCGGGGAGAACCCCGGCCTGCCCAACACTGGTACCGCCCTCGCGGGCCTGCTGGCCGCCGCCGTGGTGGCCGTGGCCGCCGGAGGCACGGCCGTGTACGCCGCCCGCAAGCGCGGCTCCACGGTGTCCGAGGACGCCGGGGTCTAGAGCCCGGCTGTGGGCGCCCGGCGACCGGGCGCCCACAGCGCTCCTCCCGGGGGCCGAAGGAGCCGAAGGTTCCCGCGCGAAAGGCGCCCGAGGGCCGAAGGAGCCGAAGGTTCCCGCGCGAAAGGCGCCCGAGGGCCGAAGCGAAGCGAAGGCCCGAAACAAACACCATCCGGGCGCCCGCGGGGTTCTGGAGGTACCGCAGGCGGGTTCGCGAGGAACGAGCCAACCCGCCGAAGGAGCCGAAGGTTCCCGCGTGGAAGGCGCCCGAGGGCCGAAGCGAAGCGAAGGCCCGAAACAAACACCATCCGGGCGCCCGCGGGGTTCTGGAGGTACCGCAGGCGGGTTCGCGAGGAACGAGCCAACCCGCCGAAGGGACCGAAGACTCCCGCGCGAAAGGCGCCCGGACAAACACGAAGGCCTTGGCACAGCGACTGTGTCAAGGCCTTCCGTGTGGCACCCGCCGCGTGGAGGCGACGTGGAGACGTCCTACTTCATCATCTCCTCGTAGGCCTTCTTGCAGTCGGGGCACACGGGGAACTTCTTGGGGTCCCGGTTGGGGACCCAGACCTTGCCGCACAGGGCGATCACCGGGTTGCCGGTGACAGCGCTCTCGGTGATCTTGTCCTTCTGCACGTAGTGGGCGAACCGCTCCCGGTCCCCACCGTCGTGGGAGATGTCCGGCTTGGTCTCGCTGTCAGGAAGGACCTTGTTGAGGATGTCCATCGCCATCGTGCCTCACACCTTTCGACGTCTGCGTTCCACGGTATAGGGTGCCGCACCCACCCCGGTGGGCGCTCAGTTCATGGTGGGATCGTCCGGGTAGGTGGACATGAGCGCCAACTGTCCGCCCTGGCGACGGAGGACGCGCGACCACAGGCCCTCGGGTTCGGTGGTGAACACGTCCGAGGCGACGGCGTCGACGACGAACCACGCGCCCTCGGCGATCTCCTCCTCCAGCTGGCCCGCGCTCCACCCGGCGTAGCCGGCGAACACGCGGAACGCGCCCAGGGCCGTCCCCAGCACCTGCGGGGGGCCTTCGAGGTCGACCACGCCGAGCCCGTCCAGGCCCGCTCCCGGGGCGAGGCCCTCCAGCGGCGACCAGCCCGGCGGCGGTTCTCCCGCGCCGGCCACACCCAGGGCTATGCCGGTGTCCTCCCCGACCGGGCCGCCCGAGAACATCACCGCCGGCTCGCTCGCGTAGGCGCCCCAGTCGGTGACGACCTCGTCAACGGCCATACCCAGGGGGCGGTTGAGGATCACTCCGAGGGTGCCGTCGCCCGCGTCGTCCACGACGAACACCACCGAGCGGCGGAAGGAGTCCTCCTGGAGGAGGGGGGCGGCCACCAGGAGCCGCCCGGTCATTGTCGACTGGTCCATGCTGCACCTCTACCCCGGAACAGCCGCCGTCCCGCCCGTGTTCCCAGGCCGTTACCTGCCCGGGTCCACGGGCCCCCCGCCGCGGAAGGCCCCTCCCGGGGTCACTCCCCCTGGTCGCGCAGCCCGCGCTGGGCGACCTCGCGCACCGCGGTCGCCACGTGGGTGGACAGGTCGGAGTGGAACACGCTGGGGATGATGTAGTTCGGGCCCAGCTCGTCCTCGCTGACGACGTCGGCGAGGGCCTCGGCGGCGGCGACCATCATGTCCGAGGTGACGTGGTGGCTCTGGGCGTCGAGCAGTCCGCGGAAGAAGCCGGGGAAGACCAGGACGTTGTTGATCTGGTTCGGGTAGTCGCTGCGGCCCGTGGCGACGACGGCGGCGTGCAGGTGCGCGACCTCGGGGTCGACCTCCGGGTCGGGGTTGGCCAGCGCGAAGATGATCGAGTCGTCGTTCATCTCGGCGATGGCCTCGCCGTCGAGCAGGTTGGGGGCGGAGACGCCGATGAACACGTCCGCGCCGACGACGGCGCCCTTGAGGTCACCGCTGTAGCCGGCGGGGTTGGTGTTCTCGGCGATCCACTGGAGGTTGGGGTCCTGGTTCTCGCGCCCGGTGTGCACGGCGCCGTGGACGTCGCTGACGATGATGTCGCGTGCCCCGGCGTGCATGAGGAGCTTGAGGATGGCGGTGCCGGCCGCGCCCGCGCCGGACATGGCGATGCGGACCTCGCTGAGCTTCTTGCCGACGACGCGCAGGGCGTTGCGCAGGGCGGCGAGGACGACGATGGCGGTGCCGTGCTGGTCGTCGTGGAAGACGGGGATGTCGAGCAGTTCGCGCAGGCGGGCCTCGACCTCGAAGCAGCGGGGCGCGGAGATGTCCTCCAGGTTGATGCCTCCGAAGCCCGGGGCGATCACCTGGACGGTGCGGACGATCTCGTCCACGTCCTGGGTGTCCAGGGCGATGGGCCAGGCGTCGATGTCGGCGAAGCGTTTGAACAGGGCGGCCTTGCCCTCCATGACGGGCATGGCGGCCTCGGGGCCGATGTTGCCCAGGCCCAGGACGGCGGATCCGTCGGTGACGACGGCGACGCTGTTGCGCTTGATGGTCAGGCGGCGGGCGTCGTCCTTGTTGGCGGCGATGGCCTGGGAGACGCGTGCGACGCCGGGGGTGTAGGCCATGGAGAGCTCGTCGCGGTTGCGCAGCGGCACCTTCGACTTCATCTCGATCTTGCCGCCGAGGTGCATGAGGAAGGTCCGGTCGCTGACCTTGTGCACGATGACGCCGTCGATGGCGCCCAGGGCGTCGACGATGGCCTGCGCGTGCTCGGTGTCCCGGGCGGCGCAGGTGACGTCGATGCGGATGCGCTCGTGCCCGGCCGCGGCCACGTCCAGCGCGGTGATCATGCCGCCCACCTGCTCGACGGCGTTGGTGAGGCTGCCGACGGCGCTTCCCCCAGCGTCCAGTTCGAGGCGGACGGTGATGGAGTACGAAACGCTGGGAAGGGTGGCCACGTGTTGCTCCTCGGCTCTGGCTCGGTGTTGTGCGTCCGTCGGGCACGCGGACGGCCCCTCCCCCGGGACGCACCGCCGACGTCGGGGACCTCCCGCCGCGGGGCGGTGCCGCGCTCACACGGCCCGCCCGGGGCCCGGTGCGGTCGGCGCGTGCGCGGGGCGGCGCTCGCGTCCCGTCCTCGTGCGGGCGAGGGTGTCCTGCATGCCCGGTTCACGCGGCCTCCACGGTGGTGGCGGCCGCACACGGACCTCGGTTACGGGTGGGGGCTGGTCGGGACCCGGAACCAAGTCGCCTTACCTTACCTGAGTCAAGCGCCCACCGACAGCACAAGGTGACAATTACCGTGATGGTAAAAAATCGCACAAATTACGCCGACCCGGAGGTGTCGTCGGGGCGAAGGCCTGTCGTCGGCGGGACGTCCCCGTCGTCGCCCTTGACGGGCGCCACCCGGTCCGCGGCCGCCCTCGCGACGAGGTCGGCGCAGGCCTCCAGTGACAGCGCCGCGGTGTCCAGGACCAGGTGGTAGTGCCGGGGGTCGGCGGGGTCGGCGTGGTAGAAGCGGCGCACGTAGGCGGCTCGGGCGCGGTCGTTGTCGTCCAGCAGCCGCAGCGTGGGCACCCCCTCGCCCCAGCCGTGGCCGGAGCACTCCTCCCGGTCCCCGGACTCCCACAGGGCGCGTGCCCTGCGCAGCCGGGCACGGCGGTCGCCGTCCAGGCGGACGTGCAGGGCGGTGGCGTGGTCGGCGAGGACCACGGCTCCCGCTCGCCCGAGGACGACGCCGCCGTTGTGGGCGACCTCGCCGATGACGAGTTCGGTCTGCTCGACGAACTCGTGGTCGTAGAGGAGGCGCCCCTCGTCGTCGGTCATGCCGATGAAGGCGGTGTCCACGCTTCCCAGGGTGACGGTGGGGAGGCGTGCGGCGCTGGCGAGGAGGCGTTCGAGCCCTCCCGGGGCGCGGTCGTCGCGCTGGAGGACCTCGTCCAGGGAGCAGCCGATCTGGGCCGCCACAGCGCTGGGGATCGCGCGGTCGAGGAAGGCCACACCCAGCCGTGCCGCGACGGCGGGGCCGACCGCGCTGCCTCCCGCACCGTAGGTGGCCGAGATCGTGACCACGGGCTCGCTGGTCCTGCGGGGGGTGTCGTCGCTCGCCATGGGGCACCTGCCGGGTCGACCGACGGACCGTTCCGTCCGCCTCTTACTGAGTCTTTACCCAGGCGGCGAACGCCTACCCCACCCGCGGGAGCCCGCGCGGGGACGGTCCGGCCCCCGTCGCGTCCGCCCCGGCGGGCCGCCGGGAGCGCGGAGGCGCGGACGGGCCGTGGCGGCCCCGGTCGGAACGACCGGGGCCGGAACGGTCACCGGTCGGAACGACCGGGGCCGGAACGGTCACCGGGCCTCCGCTGTCCGGTCAGAACAGCGCCGAGGTCAGCTTGCGCCGGGCCGCGCTCACCCGCGGGTCGCCGGGCGGCAGCAGGTCGAACAGCCCGAGCAGGTGCGTGCGCACCCGGTCGCGGTCGCCGTCGCGCGTGACCCTGACCGCGGCGATGAGGCGGTCGAAGGCGTCCTCGAACTTGCCGCCGTACATGTCGATGTCGGCCGCGGTGGTCTGGGCGCCCACGTCCGCCGGGTCGGCGTCGGCGGCGGCGAGGGCCGCGTCGGGGTCGACGTCCTGGAGTCGGCCCACCAGGCCGACCTGGGCGAGCTTGTTCCGCGACTCGGTGTCACCCGGGTCGGCCTCGACGGCCTTGGCGTAGACGGCCGCAGCGGCGTCGAAGTCGCCGCGGTCCAGGGCCTCCTGGGCCTCGATGTCCACCGGGCGGCCCTGCGGCTCCTCCGGCTGCCCGGCGCCGTCGGCCTCGGGGCCCGGCTCGCCCGCCAGGGTGCCGGGGTGGCCCGGGGGCAGCGCGCCCTGCTCCTGGAGGGCGGCGAACGCCTCGGTGAGCCAGCCGGTCAGCTGCTCCTCGGTCGCCGGACCCGCCGGGCCGGGCAGGAGCTGCCCCTGGACGGCCACGATGATCATCGGGGAGGTCGGCACACGGAGGGCCTGGACCAGCTGCGGGCTGGCGTCGCTGTCGACCTTGGCCAGGAACCAGTTCCCGCCGGAGGCCGCCGAGAGCTTGTCCAGGACGTCCTCGAACTGCTTGGACTGGTCGGACCAGCCGGCGAGGACGGCCAGCACGACCGGAGCGGTCATGGACCGCTCCAGGACCTGGGCCTGGAAGGTGGACTCGTCGACGTTGAAGGCGTAGGGGTTGGATCGACCCGCCGACTCCGCCGCGCGCTGTTTGGCCTCGCGTTCCATGGCCGCCTTGCGCGCGCCGAGGTCAACGGCACTGTTCGGTGAAAAGTCCGAAGGCTGCATGCTTCCATCCTGCCGTATCCGCGGGGAGGGCGTGGACCACCCGGGAAGGGCTGGGGGGCGGGCCTCCCCTCCCGGGCCCCCGCGGTACGAACGACGGGCCCCGCCGGAGGGTTCCGGCGGGGCCCGTGCGGGTGGGGAGGCGCGGGTCTCAGAAGCGCGGATCCTCGGTGTAGGTCCCGAACTCCTCCCCCATCGCCGCGCAGATCTCGCCCATCGTGGCCTCGGCGCGGGCGGCGTCCATGATCAGCGGGATGAGGTTGCGGTCGCCGGCGCGGACCCCCTGGAGGAGGGCGGCCAGGGACGCGTCCACCGCGGCGCCGTCGCGCCGGACCCGGCGCTCGGCCAGCTCGCGCTTCTGCTCGTGCTCCACTTCGTGGCTGATCCGGAGGATGTCCAGCTCACCGGAGACCGTGTTGGTGTGGCAGTTGACCCCGACGATGCGCTTGTCGCCCTTCTCCAGGGCCTGCTGGTACTGGAACGCGGACTCGGCGATCTCCGAGCCGAAGTAACCGTTCTCGATCCCGGCGAGGATGCCGGAGGTCATCGGGCCGATCGCGTGCTCGGCGCCCTCTCCCCCGCCCATCCGCAGGATCTGCTCGAAGATCCGCTCCGCCTCGGCCTCCAGCTCGTCGGTGAGCGACTCCAGGTACCAGGAACCGCCGAGCGGGTCGGCCACGTTGACGATCCCGGTCTCCTCCATCAGCACCTGCTGGGTGCGGAGGGCGATCTCGGCGGACTGCTCCGTAGGCAGCGCCAGGGTCTCGTCCAGGGCGTTGGTGTGCAGCGAGTTCGTGCCGCCGAGCACTGCGGCGAGGGCCTCGACCGCGGTGCGGACCACGTTGTTGTAGGGCTGCTGGGCGGTGAGGGAGACCCCGGCGGTCTGGGTGTGGAACCGCAGCCACTGGGCCTTCTCGGTCCGGGCTCCGTAGACGTCCCTGAGCCGGCGCGCCCAGATGCGCCGGGCCGCGCGGAACTTGGCGATCTCCTCGAAGAAGTCGATGTGCGCGTCGAAGAAGAACGACAGCCCGGGCGCGAACGCGTCCACGTCGAGCCCGCGCGAGAGTCCGAGCTCGACGTAGCCGAAGCCGTCGGCGAGCGTGTAGGCGAGCTCCTGCGCGGCTGTGGCCCCGGCCTCGCGGATGTGGTAGCCCGACACCGACAGGGGCTTGTACGCGGGGATGTGCTCCGCGCAGTACTCCATGAGGTCGCCGATCAGCCTCAGCTGGGGCTCCGGCGGGTACAGCCACTCCTTCTGGGCGATGTACTCCTTGAAGATGTCGGTCTGGAGCGTGCCGTTGAGCGTGCGGATGTCGACGCCCTGCCGCTCGGCCGCGACCAGGTACATGCAGAACGCCGGGATGGCGGGCCCGCTGATGGTCATGGAGGTCGTGGTGTCGCCGAGCGGGATGCCGTCGAAGAGCAGGTCCATGTCGGCCACGGAGTCGATCGCCACCCCGCAGTGGCCGACCTCGCCCAGGGCGTGGGGCGAGTCGGAGTCGTGGCCCATGAGGGTGGGCATGTCGAACGCGACCGAGAGCCCGCCTCCCCCGGAGGCCAGGATCATCTTGTAGCGCTCGTTGGTCTGTCGCGCGTTGCCGAAGCCGGCGAACTGGCGGATGGTCCAGGCCCGCCCCCGGTAGCCCGTGGGGTAGAGGCCACGGGTGTAGGGGAACTCGCCGGGCCAGCCGACGCGCTCGAAGCCGGGCACCTCGGAGCCGGGCGCGGGACCGTAGACCGGTTGCAGCGGGCGCCCGGACAGCGACGTGAAGTCGGCGTCGCGGGTGCGCGCGGCGTCGTAGCGGCGCTGCCAGCGCTCGCGCCCGGCCTCGATCTCCTGGGCCCCGCCGCCGTTGGTGGGGTCGCTCGTGGTGTTCGCCATGACAAAATAGTAGGACGTCCAACTAAATATGTACAGGGACGGCGCCCACGGCGTCCCGGGCCCGGGACGGGCGGGTCAGCGGCCCTCGACGCCCTCGGAGACGGGCGCGGGGAAGTCGCCGAAGTCCACCCTGAGCTTGGTGAACGTCTCGTGCATGCGCCACAGCTCCTCGTCGGAGTAGCAGCCCAGCCCGAAGTCCATGCCCGTCAGCGCCCGGGTGGCCTCCTCGGTGACCGCGCGCCCGGTGTCGGTGATGTCGGCCAGCACGCCGCGGCCGTCGCTCGGATTGGGGCGGCGGCGCACGAAGCCCTGCCCCTCCAGCCGGTCGATGGTGTTGGTGACGCTGGTCGGGTGCACCATGAGCCGCTCCCCGATCTTGCCCAGGGGCAGGGAGCCGGAGGCGCTGAAGGTGAGGAGGACGAGGGCCTCGTAACGGGCGAAGGTCAGACCGAACGGCTTGAGGGCGCCGTCCAGCTCGCCGATGAGGATCTGCTGCGCGCGCATGACCGAGGTGACCGCCGCCATCGCGGGCGAGGCACCCCATCTGCGCGTCCAGTTGTCGTGTGCGCGCTCGATCGGGTCGAACGGAAGATTCAACGGGTTTCCCACGCCGTCACTCTAGGGCGTGCCCGGAGAACACCGTCCGCCACGAGCACCGCCTCCGGCCTTAGCATCCGACCGCAGCAGGGTCAATGCGTTCCGGTGGCCACAAGGGGACACGGGCGGTACCGGAGGCCGGTCCACCCCGCCAGCTCGGAAAATCCGAAACCGGGCCGGGATTCCTCCAGAAAGTTCACGGGAGGCCGTTGACGTCACCCGTAATTATTAGTTAAGTTTCCTAAAAATTTATCCCCCCACGTCAGAGGCACCGGATCGATTTCCGGACCTTACTTCGCTCGTGGACCACCCCGTCTGGAGAGCACACCCGCGCACTCCGTCCGCCCGACCCGGCCGCAGCCCATCCCACACGCTCGACGGTTCGACGGCCTCCCCCGCCCCCAGCTCATGACCAGGAGATCTCCCGACGTGAGAGCACGACGTTCCAGCACCCTGCTCGCGGCCCTCGCGGCCGCCGTGCTGGCCGCCCCACTGGCGGTCGCACCGTCCACCGCCGCCGCAGACGAGGCCGACGCCTCCGACCTCACGGTCACCTACGTCGAGTCCGCCCGCTGGAACACCGGCTACACCGGTGAGATCACCGTCCACAACGCCTCGGACGCCCCCGTCGACGACTGGACCGTCGAGTTCTCGCTGCCCGACGGCAGCCGCATCCACGAACTGTGGAACGCGAGCCTGGCGGGCACCGCCGAGGGCTACACGATCACCCCGCCCCGCTGGGGCGCCGCCGTTCCGGCGGGCGGCGAGTACTCCTTCGGCTTCAACGGACTGCACGCGGACGGCGGCACCGGCCCCGTCGGCTGCCTCGTCAACGGCTCCCCGTGCGCGGGCGGCGGCGAAGGCCCCTCCCACGACAGCTACTCCGTCGCCTACTTCACCCAGTGGGGGCCCGCGGAGCGCGACTACCACGTCAGCGACCTGGTCGACAGCGGCAGCGCCGAGAAGCTCACGCACATCCAGTACGCGTTCGGCAACGTCGGCGCCGACGGCGAGTGCGTCATGACCGACGAGGAGGGGCAGGGGGACGCCCTCGCCGACTACGGCCGCCCCGTCCCCGCCGACCAGAGCGTCGACGGCGTCGCCGACGATCCCGACCAGGCGCTGCGAGGCAACTTCAACCAGCTCCTCAAGCTCAAGGAGCAGTACCCCGAGCTGGTCGTCAGCATCTCCCTCGGCGGCTGGGAGTGGTCTCGGCACTTCTCCGACGCAGCCCTGACCGAGGAGTCGCGCGAGAGGCTCGTCAGCTCCTGCCTCGACCTCTACCTCAAGGGCGACCTGCCCCTGCTCAACGGTGCGGGCGGCGACGCCGCCGCCCAGGGGGTCTTCGACGGCATCGACCTCGACTGGGAGTGGCCCGGCTCGGACGGCAACCCGCACAACGTCGTCCGCCCCGAGGACAAGGAGAACTTCACCGCCCTGGTGCAGGAGTTCCGCGACCAGCTGGACGCACTCGGCACCGAGGACGACCGCCACTACGAGCTGACCGCCTTCCTGCCCGCCGGGGGCTGGCGGCTGGACGCCGGTTTCGAGCTGGACGAGCTCATGCCGAACTTCGACTTCGTCACCGTCCAGGGCTACGACTACCACGGCACCTGGGAGTCCGTCACCAACCACCAGTCGAACCTGGTCACCGACGCCCGCGACCCCGAGCCCGTGATCTCGGCCGAGCTCATCCACCAGGCCTACGTCGACCGCGGCGTCGACCCGGCCCAGCTCGTCCTGGGGATCCCCTTCTACGGCCAGGGGTGGACCGGTGTGGAGCCCGGACCCGACGGCGACGGCCTCTTCCAGCCCGCGACGGGCCCCGCGCAGGGCACCTACGGCGCCGGCACCGAGGACTGGAAGGTCCTCCGGGAGCTCACCGACGACGGCTTCGAACTCCACCGCAACGACGAGGCCGGAACGGCCTGGCTCTACGACGGCAGGACGCTCTGGACCTACGACGACGAGACCGCCGTCGCCCAGAAGACCGACTGGGCCCAGGCCCAGGGCATGGGCGGCGTGATGATCTGGTCCATCGACGGCGACGACGCCGACGGCAGCCTCATGGCGGCCATCGACGGGGCGCTGGCCGACTGAGGCCCTGAAGCCCCCGGTCCGGTGACCCCGGACCGGGACCGAGCGGCGTCGGTGCTCTGATCCGGGGAGCACCGCCGCCACGGCCGGCGCGGACCGATGTGCGACGGTCCGCGCCGGCCCCCCACTCCCCCTCCTCCACCCCCAGCGGGAGGAACCGCCATGCCCCTGCCACGCACACGCCACCGCTCACGCGCACCCCCGACCCGGTCCTGGTCAGCTCCGATCACCGCACTCCCTGGGCGCACACCCCCTGCCGGACGCCGCCCGAGAACGCCCACGGCGAACGGCACCCCCCACACCGCTCACGCACCAGGAGCAACCAGTGAGAGCACGACGACTCAGGAACCGCCTCGCGGCGCTCGCGGCCGCCCTCATAGCCGTCCCCCTCGCCCTGTCCCCCGCACCCGCCGCCGCCGACACCGCCGGCGTCACCGTCACCTACGTGGAGACCAGCCGCTGGGAGACCGGCTACGGCGGACAGATCACCATCGCCAACGCGTCCGGCACCCCCCTGTCCGACTGGAGCATCGAGTTCGGGCTGCCCTCGGGTACCGCCATCACGTCCCTGTGGAACGCCACCCTGACCCGGTCCGGCGGCACCCACACCCTCACCCCGCCCTCCTGGGGCGCCGACGTCCCCGCGGGCGGCAGCTACTCCATCGGGTTCAACGGCACCCACGGCGGCGGCGACACCGTCCCCGTGAACTGCCTGGTCAACGGCAACAGCTGCTCCGGCGAACCCGGCGGGGACGACACCGAGCCGCCCACCGCGCCGACCGGGCTGACCGTCACCGGCACCACCTCCACCACCGTGACCCTGGGCTGGGCGGCCGCCACCGACGACGTCGCCGTCGCGGGCTACGAGGTCCTGTCCGGCGGGGCGGTCGTCCGCGCCGTCACCACCACCTCGGCGACCGTCACGGGGCTGGCACCCGGGACCGGGCACACGTTCACGGTGCGCGCCTACGACAGCTCCAACAACCGGGGCCCGGAGACCGCCGCCGTCAGCGCGACCACCGACGCGGGGGGCGGCCCCACCGACCCGCCCCAGGAGCGCCGCGTGGCGTACTTCACCCAGTGGGGCATCTACGACCGGGGCTACCTCGTCCGGAACCTGGAGACGTCGGGCACCGCCGAGAAGCTGACCCACATCAACTACGCGTTCGGCAACATCAACGCCAACGGCGAGTGCTTCATGGCCAACCAGCTCGGCCAGGGCGACGCCTGGGCCGACTACGGGCGCTCCTTCACCGCCGACCAGAGCGTCGACGGCGTGGCCGACACCTGGAACCAGTCCCTCCGCGGCAACTTCAACCAGATCCTCAAGCTCAAGGAGCAGCACCCCGACCTGAAGGTCAACATCTCCCTCGGCGGCTGGACCTGGTCCGAGCACTTCTCCGACGCCGCGCTGACCGCCGAGTCCCGAGAGCGCATGGTCTCGTCCTGCGTCGACCAGTTCCTGCGCGGCAACCTCCCGCTCTTCGACGGTGCGGGCGGGCCCGGCTCCGCCGAGGGCGTCTTCGACGGCATCGACCTCGACTGGGAGTGGCCCGGCTCCGCGGGGCACGAGCACAACACCATCCGCCCCGAGGACAGGGAGAACTTCACGGCCCTGGTCTCCGAGTTCCGCGACCAGCTGGACGCGCTCGGCGCCGAGACCGGCCGCGACTACGAGCTGACCGCGTTCCTGCCCGCGGACCCCGAGAAGATCGACCTCGGCTTCGAGATGCAGCCGCTGATGACCGACTTCGACTTCATCACCGTGCAGGGCTACGACTACCACGGCGCCTGGGAGAACACCGCGAACCACCAGTCCAACCTCGTCGAGCACCCCGACGACCCCGGGCCGGACGTCTACTCGACCCGGAGCACGGTCCAGGCCTACCTCGACCACGGCGTCGACCCCGCCGACATGGTCCTCGGTGTGCCCTTCTACGGCCGCGGCTGGACCGGGGTCCCGCCCGGCCCGAACGGCGACGGCCTCTTCCAGCCCGCCACCGGAGCCGCCCCAGGGCGCTACGAGGCCGGGATCCAGGACTGGAAGCTCCTCAAGGACCTGACCGGATACGAGCTGCACCGTGACGACGAGCTGGGCACGGCCTGGCTCTACAACGGCTCCACCCTGTGGAACTACGACGACGAGACGTCCATGGCCCAGAAGACCGACTGGGCCCAGGCCAACGGCCTCGGCGGAGTGATGATCTGGTCCGTCGACGGCGACGACGCGAACGGCAGCCTCATGAACGCCATCGACACCGCGCTGGCCGACTGACCCCGGCCGTACCGGAACCGACAGGGCCCGCCCCCCGCCGGGAACGGGCGGGGGCCGACACGGACAGGACGTCCGCGTCGGCCCCCGTCGTCCCGGTGCTCCCGCGCGGGGGCCGGATCCGCCCTCCCTACGCCCCGAGTTCCGACAACAGTCTCTCGGCGGCGGCGTAGGGGTCGCTGCGGCCCTCGGCGACCTCCCGGGCGAGCGCGTCCAGGCCCTTCTCGTCGCCGACGTCGCCCAGGCGGGCGCGCAGCCGCTCCAGCACGATCGCCTGGACCTCGTCCCTCGCACGGGCACGCCGCCTCCCGGCCAGCTGCCCGCTCGCCTCCAGGTGGGCGAAGTGCTCCTCGACGCGCTCCCACAGCTCGGCGACGCCCTCGTCCTTCGCGGCGACGGTCATGACGATCGGCGGCTTCCACTCGTCGTCGGCGCGGTCCTTCATGGCGACCATCTGGCGCAGCTCGCGCAGGGTCACCCTGGCCCCGTCCCGGTCCGCCTTGTTCACGGCGAACACGTCGGCGACCTCCAGCACGCCCGCCTTCGCGGCCTGCACCGCGTCACCCATGCCCGGTGCGGACAGCACCACGGTCGTGTCGGCCCGGCCCGCGATCTCCACCTCGGCCTGCCCCACGCCCACCGTCTCGACCAGGATCACGTCGAATCCGGCGGCGTCCAGCACCCGCAGCGCGTGGGGGGTGGCCCAGGACAGTCCCCCCAGGTGCCCCCTGTTGGCCATGGAGCGGATGTACACGCCCGGGTCGGTGGCGTGCTCCTGCATCCGCACCCGGTCCCCGAGCAGCGCGCCTCCCGTGAACGGCGACGACGGGTCGACCGCCAGGACGGCCACGGTCAGCCCCCTGGCCCGGACGGCGCGCACGACGGCGTTGGTGGTGGTGGACTTGCCCACCCCGGGCGACCCGGTGAACCCGACGACCCTCGCCCGCCCGGTGTGGGGCGCCAGGCCCGCCATGATCTCGCTCAGTTCCTCGGAGCCGTTCTCGACGAGGGTGATCGCGCGGGCCAGCGCCCGGCGGTCACCGCCCCGGACCCGTTCGACCAGCTGGGGGGCGTGCATGGGACTCCTCGGTGTCGGAGGGAGCAGGACGGGGCGAGGGCTCGTGACCCCCGCCCCGCCGCTGTCAGGTGCGTCTGCGCTCCGGGGCTCCCCCGGGCGCGGTGTGTCTTCGGAACAGTGTCTTCGGAGGTGCCGCCCCGACGGGATCCGCCACGCGGGCGGCCGGGGGTCGCCCGGTCTCCGCGCCCGCGCCGGGGCCCGTGGGGAGGGCGGGACGTCCGGCCCCGGGGTGCTCGGGGCACCCCGGGGCCGGAGGCGCCCGGTACCGCCTACTCGGCGGGCACCGTGAACAGCAGGGCGTCGCCCTGGCCGCCGCCCCCGCACAGGGCCGCGGCGCCGAGTCCGCCGCCCCTGCGGCGGAGCTCGTGGACCAGGTGGAGGGCGATACGGGCGCCGGAGGCGCCGATCGGGTGGCCGATCGCGATCGCGCCGCCGTTCACGTTCACGATGTCCTCGGAGACGCCCAGGTCCTTGGTGGACTGGAGTCCGACCGCGGCGAACGCCTCGTTGATCTCGATCAGGTCCAGGTCCTCCACGGACTTCCCGGCCTTGGCCAGGGCGTGCCGGATCGCGTTGGACGGCTGGGAGTGCAGCGAGTTGTCCGGGCCCGCGACGTTCCCGTGCGCGCCGATCTCGGCGAGGATCGGAGCGCCCAGCTCCTCCGCCTTGGCACGGCTCATCACGACCACCGCGGCGGCGCCGTCGGAGATCTGGGAGGACGATCCGGCCGTGATCGTGCCCTCGCCGTCGAAGGCGGGGCGCAGCTTGCCCAGGCCCTCCGCCGTGGTCCCGGGGCGCACGCCCTCGTCGGCGGCGAAGACGACCGGGTCGCCCTTGCGCTGCGGGATCTCCACCGGGACGATCTCCGCGTCGAAGCGCCCCGCCTCCGCGGCGGCGGCGGCCCGCTGGTGCGAGCGGGCCGAGAACTCGTCCTGCTCACGGCGCCCGATGCCGAGCTTGGCGTTGTGCCGCTCCGTGGAGGCGCCCATGGAGTCGCCCTCGAAGGCGTCGGTGAGCCCGTCGTGCGCGGTCGCGTCCAGGACCTCGACCGAACCGTACTTGTAGCCCTTGCGGGACTTGGGGAGCAGGTGCGGCGCGTTGGTCATGGACTCCATGCCGCCGGCCACCACCACGTCGAACTCGCCCGCCCTGATGAGCTGGTCGGCGAGGGCGATGGCGTCGAGGCCCGAGAGGCAGACCTTGTTGATGGTCACCGACGGCACGTCCATGGGGATGCCGGCCTTGACCGCGGCCTGGCGGGACGGGATCTGGCCGGCGCCGGCCTGGAGCACCTGTCCCATGACCACGTATCCGACCTGGTCACCGCTGATACCGGCGCGTTCCAGGGCCGCCTTGATGGCGAAGCCGCCGAGGTCGGCGGCGGAGAACCCGGCGAGGGAGCCGAGGAGTCTGCCGGTGGGGGTACGCGCCCCACCGACGATGACGGAACCTGGCATCGTAACTGGCCTCCAAGTGATGTGTGACGCACCTGGTCTGCAACGATACCCACACCGCCGTCAGCGAACTCCGGGAGGTTCACCCCATGAGCGACGTACCCGACCCCGCCAGCCCGTTCTCCGGGCTGACCCGCCTCGACCACGTGGGGATCGCGTGCCGCGACCTCGACGCCTCGATCGCGTTCTACCGGGAGACCTACGGTTTCGAGGTGGAGCACCGGGAGGTGAACGAGGAGCAGGGCGTCCGTGAGGCCATGCTCCGGATCAACGGCACGGACGACGGCGGCGCCACGTATCTGCAACTGCTCGAACCCACCCGCGACGACTCCCCCGTGGCGAAGTTCCTGGCGCGCAACGGCGAGGGGGTGCACCACGTGGCCTTCGGCACGTCCGACGTCGCACGCAGCGCCGAGGCGGTCGGGGCCCACGGGGTGCGTGTGCTCGACCCCGAGCCGCGGACCGGGACGGCGGGGTCGAGGATCGTCTTCCTGCACCCGAAGGACAACGGTGGTGTGCTCACGGAGCTGGTACAAACCACGCACTGATTTGGCGCGGTTCCGAAACAACGTCACAGGGGCGTTCCGGACGCATCACATCTTGAGTTCCACTGGTGTGGTTGACCTTAGACCCCGCCGGAAGTTACACGAAACCCTCTTCCCAGGGGTTCCACGCTTGATAAAGTCGGCTAGCTGCCGGATTTGTTTTCCGGAGTTGGTCCATGTCTTGCAGTCCGGTGGTCGAGCCGGGTCGGCCGTCACGCCGTGCCGCCGTGTCGAGAGGACAGGGCACACGCGGACGACATCGGAGGCGGTCAGGGGCTCCCATGCCCGCAGCGCCGGTCCACCGCCCCGGTTCGCACACCCCCTTCCGGACACACCCGTCCGCCGGGGACGGCGCCACCGCCCTCATGTCGTCCCCGGTCCGTTTGCAAGTTAGCCGTCTCGCACCCGTTCAGGATTCCGCCACATGCCGTCAAACAACATTGACACCCAGCTCAACAACATCTTCGACGAAGACAACACCCCGCCCGAATTCGACGTGGTGCTGCGTGGCTATGACCGCACCCAGGTGACGGACTACCTGGACGGCCTGCGCAACGAGGTCAAGCAGAACAGCAAGCAGATCGAGAAGTTCAAGGCCGAACTCTCCTCCAAGAACCGCCAGCTGCAGGAGCGGGAGCGCCCCTCCTACTCCGGCCTGGGCTCTCGGATCGAGGAACTGCTGCGCCTCGCGGAGGAGCAGGCCAACGAGCTGGTCCAGAGCGCGCAGATCGACGCGAACGACATCCGCTCGGCGGCCAAGATCGAGGCCGCCGAGATGCGCGCGGCCGCCGAGTCCGAGGCCACCGAGGTCCGCACGCTCGCCCAGCGCGAGGCCGACGAGCAGCGCCAGACCGCCGAGTCCGAGGCCGAGGAGATCAGCACCACGGCCCGCCGCGAGGCGGACGAGCTGGCCTCCACCACCGAGCGCGAGGTCCAGAAGAAGCGCTCCGCGGTCGACCACGAGATCGCGGAGAAGCGCGCCACCTTCGAGGGCGAGATCGCGAAGCTGCGCACGACCACGGAGCGCGAGTGCGCCCAGGCCCGTGCCGCCGCCAAGCGCGAGCGCGACGAGACCATCCAGTCGGCCAAGAGCCAGGCCGAGGAGCTGCGCAAGAACGCCGAGCGCGCGTACGCCGAGTCCGAGGCCCGCCGCACCGAGACCGAGGACCAGTTCGAGCTCCAGCTGGCCGACCGTCGCGCGGAGGCCGAGCGCCAGGACGCCGAGCGTCTGGCCGCCGCCCAGGCCGCCACCCAGAAGATGGTCAACGAGGCGGAGGAGCGGGCCTCCAGCGCCGAGCAGCGCGCCACCAAGGCGAGCCAGCAGGCGGAGCAGACCCGCCGCGACGCCGAGAACCACGCCAAGCAGCTGGTCGGCAACGCGAAGAAGAACGCCTCGCAGATCGAGGCCGAGGCCAAGTCGAAGTCGGAGCACCAGCTCAACGACGCCAAGTCCGAGGCCAACCGGATCATGACGGCCGCCCGCAAGGAGGTCGACGAGCTCAACCGCCAGCGCGACAGCATCCAGTCGCACCTGCAGCAGCTGCGCCAGCTGCTCGGTGGCGGCGGTGCCGCCCCGGCTCCGGCCCCCGCCGCGCCGGTCGCTCCCGCCGCACCCGCCCCCGCCGCGATCGCCCCGCAGGAGCCCGCTCCGGCCCTGGCCGAGGAGCCCAAGCAGCCGGCGCACTCCGGCAAGGGCACCGACGACGAGGACTGGTGGCAGGAGTAGCGTTCCGGCCGTCCCGCGGCCGCCGCTCCCTCAGCCCTGCGCCCTAGGCGGAGCCGGTGAACACGCGGAAGGACCCGTCTCCCCGGGGGAGGCGGGTCCTTCGCTGTCAGGGGCCGTGACCGGCCCCGGAGGCGGCCGGGCCGACGCGCCGCGCGTCCGCGGGCGGCCGTGCGGGCGTGACCACCGTGGCCGAAGCAGCACTGGAGATCAGTGGGACTCGTGAGGCTGATGGGATCACGGACGTCCCCGCGAGGAGACGTACGACTCATTTCCTACGCGAGGGTCTGCACGTCCTTCTCGTAGGGCCCGTCCCACTCGGTCGGCAGCGGGTAGGCCTCCGGGTTGACCCTCCTGACGATCTCGTCGAGCACCCGGCGCACGTACGGCTCTCCCACCCACAGGTGCTTGGCGCCCTCCACACCGATCACCTCGGCCTGCGTGAGCGGCTTGAACCGCTCCTTCGCCTCGTCGGGGCGCAGGTAGTCGTCGTGCTCGGGGACCAGGGCCACCACGGGCTTGCCGGTCTCGGCCCACGCCGCCAGGTCGGACTCGTCGGCGCGGTGCAGCGGCGGGGACAGCAGGAGGGCGCCGCGCACCTGCGGGTCGGCGCCCCACTTGAGCGCCAGCTCGGTGCCGAACGACCAGCCGAGCAGCCAGGGCTCGGGCAGCCCCTCGAACTCGGTGAACTCGATGGCGGCGAGCACGTCGTGCCGCTCGGTCTCGCCCTCGCCGAAGACGCCCTGGCTGGTGCCGTGCCGCGACGTCGTGCCGCGCGTGTTGAACCGGAGCACCGCGACGTCGGCCAGTGCGGGGAGCCGGAACGACGCCTTGCGCAGGACGTGGCTGTCCATCATGCCCTCGGCGGTGGGCAGCGGGTGCAGGCACACCAGTGTGGCCACCGGTGTCCGGCCCTCGGGCAGGGCCAGCTCACCGACGAGCTCCAGCCCGTCGGCGGTGTGCAGGGTGATGGGTCGTCTCACGGCGGGCAGCACCGTGGTGGCTCGAATCTCCATGGCTCCTCGTGTCCTGGGTGGGTGGCTGTGGGCCGCGCGGCGGATCCGCGGACGGCGGGGCGGGCGTCCACCCGGGTCCGACCGGCCCGTGTCAGGGCTCCAGGGGCCCGTGGGCGCCGACCGGGCTCAGTAGCGCGGTGCCCTGGGCGAGCGGTGCGAACGCCGGTCCCAGCAGGAGGAGTGCCAGTGGCGCCGGTCGCCGCCGTCTCCGTAGGGGCGCCAGGCCACGACGTGGGGCATGCCGGACGGGATCTCCTGGGCGCAGCCGGGGCAGCGGTAGGCCTTGGCGGCGGACGCGCCGGGGATGCGCCGTGTGACCCACTCCCCGTCCGGGCCGGTCTCCCGGCGCTGCCCTCCGGTGACGCGCAGCATGAGGGAGTCCTCGTCGGGGACTCCACCGGAGGAGTCACGGCCCCGGGCGGGTTTGCGGCGGGAGGAGTTACGTCGCGGGCTCACACCGTCAAGGGTAGGAGAGGAACGACAGTGGCCGCCGTCACACCTGCGACGGCAGCCACACGGGTCGGGATCAGCCGTGGCAGGCGCAGCCGCCGCCGTGGCCCTCCCCCTCCTCGGCGTCGGGCAGCTGGTCCATCAGCAGCGGGGCGGGCACCGCGATCGTGGTGAGGCTGTACTCCCCCATCGCCATCAGGGTGGTGACCACGGACTCCGCGCCGCGCTCCGCCAGGAGCTCGGTCGGGCCCTTCGGGTAACCGCAGCCGAACCGCATCGCGGTGTCGACGTCCTTGGCGGAGGCGTAGCCGTCGCCGATCATGCGCAGGGCGTCGTCGATCTGCGGGGCGATCAGGATCTCCCCCAGGTCGAGGGTCTCCTCGTCGCGGACCATCGCGGCGTAGCGTCCGGCGGGCCGCGGTTCCGGCTCCTCGGATCGGCCCACGTGGAAGCCCTGCCCGGACTTGCGGCCCAGGTGCCCGGCGGCGACCATGCGGCGGAGCAGCGGCGAGGCCGCGAAGCGCGGGTCCCGGTACTCCTCCCACAGCACGTCCATGACGGCCAGGCACACGTCCAGACCCACCAGGTCGGCGAGGGCGAGCGGCCCCATGGGGAGGTCCGCGGCCTTCTGCGCGGCGGCGTCGATCTCCGCGCGGGTGGCGATCCCCCGCTCGTACAGGCGGACGGCGTCGTTGATGTAGGGCACGAGCAGCGCGTTGGCGACGAACCCGGCGCGGTCTCCGACCGCCACGGGGGTCTTGCCGATGCGCTTGGCGACCTCGGTGACCACGTCGAGGGTCTCGTCGCTGGTGGAGACCGTGGTGATCACCTCGACCAGTTTCATGACCGGGGCCGGGTTGAAGAAGTGCAGACCGACGACCTTCCCGGGGCGACCGGTGAGCGCGGCGATCTCGGTGACCGACAACGACGACGTGTTGGTGGCCAGGATCGTGCCGGGCGGGCAGATCCGGTCCAGGTCGCCGAAGACGTCCTTCTTGACGTCCATCCGCTCGGGGACGGCCTCGACGACGAAGTCGGCGTCGGCGAGATCCTCCCTCGAGGTGGTGAACGTCAGGCGGGAGTCGATCCCGGCGCGTTCCTCCTCGGTGAGTTTGCCCTTGCTGACCGCACGCGAGAGGGACTTGTCCATGTGACTGCGGCCGCGGTCGACGGCGGCCTGGTCGATCTCGACCCCGATGACGTTGAACCCCGCACGGGCGAACACCTCTGCGATGCCCGCGCCCATCGCGCCGAGTCCGACGACACCGACCTTGTCAAATTCCTGCACCATGAGCCCAACCCTAAAGGGCGCGGCGCCGTGGACCGCGCACCGGAGGCCCCGGTCCGACACCCGGCGCCCTCCCTGCCCGGGGCGCCGCCGCCGTTCCGCCGTCGGCGCGGACACGGTGGCCCGGAGGTCGGCGGACCCGCGCCCCCTCCCCCGCTCCGGCCCGCCGACGCCCCGCACCCCCCGGGCTCCGGCCCCCGGGCCGTTCGGGTCCGCCCGCCCCCGGGAGGCGGTAACGTGGCGTTTCGTGCGTCTCGTCATCGCTCGGTGCAGCGTCGACTACGTCGGCCGGCTCACCGCACACCTGCCCATGGCTCCTCGGCTGATCCTCATCAAGGCCGACGGGAGCGTGTCCATCCACGCCGACGACCGGGCGTTCAAGCCGCTGAACTGGATGAACCCGCCGTGCAAGCTCCGTGAGGAGACCGTCGCGGACGGGCCGGACCAGTGGACCGTCACGCACGGCAAGTCCGGAGAGAAGCTGGTGCTGACCATCGAGGAGGTCATGCACGACACCTCCCACGAGCTCGGCAAGGACCCCGGTCTCCAGAAGGACGGCGTCGAGTCCCACCTCCAGGAGCTGCTGGCCGAGCACATCACCACGCTGGGCGAGGGCTACACCCTCATCCGGCGCGAGTTCCCGACCGCCATCGGGCCGGTCGACATCCTGTGCCGCGACGCGGGCAACGCCACGGTGGCCGTCGAACTGAAGCGCCGGGGCGACATCGACGGCGTCGAACAGCTCACCCGCTACCTCGAACTGCTCAACCGGGACCCGCAGCTCGCCCCCGTGCGCGGCGTCTTCGCCGCCCAGGAGATCAAACCGCAGGCCCGCGTCCTGGCCGAGGACCGCGGCATCTCCTGCGTCGTGCTGGACTACGACGCGCTGCGGGGTATCGAACCGGACGTCCTGCGCCTGTTCTGACCCCCGCGCCGGCCGCCGCCCCCGGCGTCCGACCCCGGCTTCCCGAGGCCCTTGGCGACACCCGCCGGGGGCCTCCGTCGTGCCCCCACCACCACCGGAGTCGTCCGAACGGATGACCCGGCCGCGCCCCGGCGGCCGATACCGCCGGCGGCGCCGACCCGGAAGAGTCGGTGCCATGAGCGACACAGCCATCGAGGTACGCGGACTCACCAAGAGGTACGGGGACGATCATGCCGTCGCGGGCATCGACCTGACCGTCCACCGCGGCGAGGTCTTCTCCTTCCTCGGCCCCAACGGTGCGGGCAAGTCCACCACGGTCGAGATCCTGGAGGGTTTCCGGCACCGGGACGGCGGTACGGCGCTCGTCCTCGGCGAGGACCCCGGGACGGCGGGGCGCGGCTGGCGGGCCCGCATCGGTGTCGTCTGGCAGCAGGAGACCCAGGTCCCCGCCCTGCCGGTACGCGACCTGGTCCGCCACTTCGCGGGCTACTACCCGGAGAGCCACGACTCCGACGAGGTGGTCGCACGGGTCGGCCTGGCGGACAAGGCCAGGGCACTGCCCTCCTCCCTCTCCGGCGGGCAGCGGCGCCGCCTGGACGTGGCGCTCGGCATCGTCGGCCGCCCCGAGCTCCTGTTCCTGGACGAGCCCACCACCGGGTTCGACCCCCGTGCCAGGAGGGACTTCTGGTCCCTCATCCGGGAGCTCGCCGACGGGGGCACCACCATCGTGCTGACCACCCACTACCTGGAGGAGGCGGAGGAGCTCGCCGACCGGGTGTGCGTGATCGCGCGAGGGAGGATCCGGGCCCTGGGCGCGCCCGCCACCCTGGGCGGGCGCGCGTCCGCGGAGGCCACGGTGGGCTGGACCGTCGAGGGGCGGCGGCGGGAGGCCGTCACCGGGGCGCCCACCCGGGTCGTGGCCGAACTGGCCACCCTCTTCGGCGGGGAGGTGCCGGAGCTGAGCGTGCACCGCCCCACCCTGGAGGAGACCTACCTGGAGCTGATCCGGGACGACGGCGGCGAGGACACCGCCGAGGGGAGCACGGCATGAGCACCGGCACCACACCGGCCACCGCGCCGGGGACCCCCGCGGAACCCTCCGGTGCCGGGTCCGCCCGGCGGCTGCCCGGCCCCCTGCGAATCGGCCTGTCCCGGGGCTGGGTCGAGATCAGGGCGTTCAGCAGGGAGTGGGAGAGCCTGATCTTCACGTTCAGCCTGCCGGCGCTGATCCTGGTCCTGTTCTCCTCGATCTTCGACGGCATGTTCGACATGGGCATGCCCGCCGTCGACTACTACCTGCCGGGCATGATCGCCATGGGCCTCATGTCGGTGAGCTTCCAGCAGTTGGGCACCGGCATCGCCGGTGAGCGCGAGCACGGAGGGCTGCGCCGCCTTCGCGGCACCCCGATGCCGCCGAGCGCGTACTTCATCGGGAAGACCGTGCTGGTGGCCTTCCTGTCGCTGGGGCAGACACTGCTCCTGCTGGGAGTCGCCGCGCTGGGCTTCGGCGCGGAGCTGCCCGCCGACGCCGGCTCCTGGGCCACCCTGGCGTGGGTCCTCCTCCTCGGCACCGTCTCCTGCGCCCTCCTCGGGATCGCGGTCAGCTCGCTGGCGCGGTCCTCCCAGGCGGCGTCCGGCGTGGTGGTCGTGCCGTTCCTCGTCCTCCAGTTCACGTCGGGGGTCTTCGTCCCGGTCGTGGTCCTGCCCGACTGGGTGGTGACCGCGGCGGGACTCTTCCCCCTCCTGTGGATGGCGCAGGGCATGCGGGCGGGGTTCTTCCCCGACGAGATGGCCGCACTCGAGGCCGGCGGGTCGTGGGATCTGCCCCAGGTGGCACTCGCCCTGGGCACGTGGTGTGTGGTGGGCTTGGTGCTCACACTGGTGACGTTCAGATGGAAGACGCGGAAGGACGGGTGAGCGCCGTGGCCGAACAGGTCACCGACCGGCAGGTCGTCGGTGGGACCGTGGACGGCGGCCCGGCCGACGACGGGGAACCCACCGGGGAGGAGGGCCTCGGCGACGGCGCCCAGAGGCACGCGTGGGACCTGGGTATCTGGTGGGACGTGTACTTCACCGGGACGATGGCCGCCATCGTCCTGCTCGCCCTGAGCACAGGCGCCCCGGGGCACCGGTGGCTGACGGCGGGCCTGACGGCGGGGACCATCGTCGTCTACTACCTGTACGGCAAGCGGATGGTCCTCCTGGACGGCTCCGACTGGGACCTGCCCCGCTCTCTGACGCTGTCGGCGCTCCTCCTGCTGTGCATCCTGCCCGCGGTGATCCTCAACCCGAACCTGACCTTCATGCTGTTCGCGATCGCCCCGCTCTGCTTCATGACGTGCGGGTCCGGGGTGGCCGTCCCCACGGTGGCGGTCATCCTGCTGCTGCCGGGACTGCTGCGGGGACTGGCCGGTGTGGATGACTGGCGCGGCGTCCTGGCCACCTCACTGGTCCACGCGGTGCTCGTCGGCTTCTCCCTGTGGTTCGGCCGCTGGTTCGAGCTGATCATCGAGCAGAGCTACGAGCGCTCCGAGCTGATCACGAGCCTCCGCGAGAGCCGTTCGGAGGCCGCCAGGCTGTCGGAGGAGTCCGGCGCCCTGGCCGAGCGCGAACGCCTCGCCCGCGAGATGCACGACACCCTGGCGCAGGGCTTCACCAGCATCGTCGCCCTCACCCAGGCGGTGGAGTCCGAGATGGACACCGACCCCGGGACCGCGCGCCGCCACCTGGCGCTGATGCGCGAGACCGCCGCCGAGAACCTGGCCGAGGCGCGGGCGATGGTCGCCGCACGCCAGCCGGTCCCGCTCGACGGCGAGGACCTGGACGCCGTCCTCACACGGATCTCCGCGCGGATCGGCGGCGAACTCGGCATCACGGCCCGCTCCCGGGTGGAGGGCGCCCCGGTGCCGCTCTCCAACGACCTCAAGATCTGCCTGCTGCGCACGGCGCAGGAGGCGCTGTCCAACGTCCGCAAGCACTCCGGGGCCCGCACGGTCGAGGTGGTCCTGGTCTACGCCGACACGTGCGTCGGGCTGACGGTGACGGACGACGGACGGGGGTTCGTCCGCGGGCAGGCCCCCACCGGCGACGGCCTCGCCAACATGACGCACCGGGCCCGCAGTGTGGGCGGGACCCTGGACGTCGAGGGCGTCCCCGGCACCGGGACGACCGTCCGCATGACCCTCCCCCTGGTGGAGGCCTCCGCCTCCCACCCGCAGCACACGACCCGCCACGAGCCCAACGAGGAGCCCACACCATGATCAGTGTCCTGCTGGTCGACGACCACCCGGTGGTCCGCGAAGGGATCCGCGGCATGCTCGGCACCGAGACCGACCTCGCCGTCGTGGGCGAGGCCGCCTCGGGCCCCGAGGCGGTGGCCCTGGTCGCCGCACTCTCCCCCGACGTGGTCCTGATGGACCTGCGGATGCCCGGCGGCGACGGGGTCGCGGCGACCGAGCGCATCACCGCCGAGTACCCCGGCGTGCACGTCCTCGTGCTCACCACCTACGACACCGACAGCGACATCCTGCGGGCCGTCGAGGCCGGCGCGACCGGATACCTGCTCAAGGACACCCCGCGCGCGGCCCTCGCCGACGCGATCCGCGCCGCGGCCCGCGGGGAGACCGTGCTCACCGGCCGCGTCGCGGGCAAACTCCTGACGGGGATGCGCCAGCGGGCCGAGCCGCCCGCCGTCGCCCTGTCACCCCGTGAGACGGAGGTGCTGCGCCTGGCCGCCGACGGCCTGACCAACGCCGCGATCGGCCGCGCACTGCACATCAGCCAGACGACCGTCAAGACCCACCTGATGCGGGTGTACGAGAAGCTCGGGGTGGGCGACCGGACGGCGGCGGTCTCCCAGGCGATCCGCCGCGGGCTGCTCCCGGAGGCCTGACCCCCGCCCCGCGGCGGGGACGCGACGGCGGCGCAGGGGCGGTTCGGGGTTCCTCCCCGACGGCGGGGCGTGCCGCCACGGAAGAATCGTCATAAGGTGGACCGGATGAACGACGCCAACCCCCCCGAACACGGCCGGATGCGCGCCTCCGACGCCGACCGCGACTCCGTCGCGCACCGCCTGCGCGAAGCCCTCGCCGAAGGCCGCCTGGACCCGGACGAGCACAGCGAGCGCCTGGACTCCGTCTACCGCGCCAAGACCATCGGCGAGCTCGTCCCCCTCACGGAGGACCTGCCCGCGACCGACCAGGGCTCCTCGCTGACACCCGTCTCCGGCGACTTCCGCTCGCCCCGACCGGTCTACGGCAGCGGTCGGGTCACCCCGCAGTCCGCCCCGACCAGCACGGCCGCCGTGGCCGTGATGGGCGGCGCCGACCGCGCCGGGGCATGGGTGGTCCCGAAGAACTTCTTCGCCCTGTCGCTCATGGGCGGCGTCGAACTGGACCTGCGCGAGGCGCGGTTCGTCCACCGGGAGACCACGATCTGGACCGGCGCCGTGATGGCGGGGATCGAGATCAGGGTCCCCGACGACATCCAGGTGCGGGTCCACGGGCTGCCGATCATGGGCGGCTTCGGCAACGAGGGCGGTACCCCGCCCAGCGTGGTGGACCCGGACGCGCCGATCGTCCACGTCCGCGGCCTCGCGGTCATGGCGGGAGTGGGCGTGGTCTACAAGCGCCGCAAGCACCAGCGCGAGCGGGACGACGAGGACTGATCCGGGCAGCTCCGCCCGGACGCCTCCGGCTGCGGTACGGCTCCGGCGGCGGTACGGCTCCTCCGGGGGCGCCCGGTCCGCCGGGCTCCGGCGCCCCCTACCTGGACGATCGGTCCGTCCGGACGGACGTTTCGGGCACAGTGCGTACCGAACGCGCAAGTTCCGTGGCTGATTGTGGCAATGACACCCGCCACTCCTTGCCGAGAGCACCGTTCTGGTGGCAGGCTGCAGCGGTACTTTGCCTGCCAAAGGTGTCCATCCCCCACGCCTCGGAGCGGTGGACCCCCGTACACCGGAGGAAGATCGTTGCGCCCCACCCACCGACGGGCCGCGCTCGGCAGAGCGTCCGACCCCGTGTCCCCCTCCTCCCCCCGGTCCGGCCGTCGCGCCGCCGCGGCGGGCCTCGCGACCGTGCTCATGGCCTCCGGGGCCCTGGCGTCGGGCACGGCCCACGCGGGCAGTGAGCCCGACGGGCTCGCCGACCTCGTCACCGCCGACGCCATCCAGGAGCACCTGGAGAACCTGGACACCATCGCCGAGTACAACGGCGGCAACCGGGCCACGAGCACCCCCGGCTACGACGTCGCCGCCCTCTACGTCGAGGACCAGCTCGAACGCGCCGGGTACGAGACGTACCGGCACGAGTACGACTACGAGCTCTGGCGCGAGCAGTCGCCCGCGGTCCTGGAGCAGACCGCGCCGGCACAGGTCGACTACGAGGCCGAGGTCGACTACGTGCCCATGAGCTACTCCGGCTCCGGCGACGTCACCGCCCCGGCCGTCGCGGTCAACGCGGGCAGCTCGGAGAGCGGGTGCTCCCCCGACGACTTCGCGGACTTCCCCGAGGGCGCCGTCGCGATCACCCTGCGCGGCACGTGCCCCTTCTCCGAGAAGGTCCAGAACTCCGCCGACGCCGGCGCCTCCGCCGCCCTCGTGGTCAACAACGAGGACGAGGTCTTCCTGGGCACCATCGCGACCGTCTCCGACATCCCCGCCGTGGGCGTGTCCGGGCTCACGGGCGCCGAGCTGATCGCCGCCGACGGGCTCGAACTCCGGGTGAAGGTGGACGCCACCGTCGTCAACGAGACCTCCTACAGCGTCCTCGCCGAGACGCCCGAGGGCCGCGACGACAACGTCGTGGTGGTGGGCGCCCACCTGGACAGTGTCGAGGACGGCCCCGGCATCAACGACAACGGCAGCGGCTCGGCGTTCGTGCTGGAGACCGCCGTCCAACTGGCCGAGCAGGCCGATCCGAACAACAAGGTCCGGTTCGCGTTCTGGGGCACCGAGGAGGAGGGCCTGGTCGGGTCCACCGAGTACGTCGCCGACCTGACGCCGGAGCAGGTGGACGACATCGCCCTCTACCTCAACTTCGACATGATCGGCTCGCACAACTACGGCCGGTTCGTCCTCGACGGAGGCATGGAGCTTCCCGACTCCTCCGGAGCCCCCTCCGGGTCCGGCGCGATCGCCAAGGTCTTCTCGGACTACTTCGCCTCGCGGGACCAGGTGAGCGAGCCGGGCGTGCTGAGCGGACGCAGCGACTACAGGGCGTTCATGGAGTCCGGCATCCCGTCCGGGGGCCTGTTCAGCGGCGCCGACGGCGTCAAGAGCGAGGAGCAGGCCGAGTGGTACGGCGGCACGGCCGGTGAGGCGTTCGACCCGTACTACCACACCGCGGACGACACGTTGGAGCACGTCGACTGGGACTCGGTGGCGGAGCTGTCGGCCGCCGGCGCCCACGGCGTGGAGTTCTTCGCCGAGAGCACGCTCCCGGTGAACGGCGTGCTGAGGCACTCCGCCGCCACCGCCGAGCTGCCCCGGGCGGGGGACGCCTGGCTCCGCTAGGGCGTGTTCCGTGGATGCTTTCGGTTGACTCGGCGCTTGCGCCGATCGACGCGAGCGGCTTCCAGGCCATCTCTCGCAAGACGGGTAGCGCAGGTCAGCCCGGGTTTGGCTGTCCAAGCGCAGTCGGCGCAGCGAGAGGCAGCCTGGGGGACGCGAGCCCGGAATGATCCGCGGAACGCGGCCTGGGGGTTGTGCTCCGGCGGGCTTCGGCACCGGGCGCCCCTGCCCGCCACCGAGGCCGCTGACCCGCGGTCCCGGACCGCCCCGAGGCGCGCGGTCCGCCGTGCATGGAGGCGGGCGGCGTGAACCCCCCGGTCTCACGCCGCCCGCCTTCGGCGGTGCCTCCCCCTGCGCAGAAGGCCCGGGTGGCCCCCTCTTTCCACTCGGGACTTCTCGCGTAGAACACCACCGGAAACTACTTTGCGTAGCTTCCTTGTCTCTCAATGTATCAGTGACATGCATCACCTTCACCCGCTGATACTGAACAGTTATCCTCCGTCACCAGAGCGAGCTCGGGTGCCGCTCGCGACGGGAACGTCGACACCGTCGGCCGACCCTCCCCTAGGGTTGGGGCATGACCACACGGGACACGGACAAACCGGTCGTTCTGTCGAAGATCTACACGCGTACCGGCGACGCCGGCACGACGGCCCTCGGCGACATGAGCAGGACCGGCAAGAACGACACACGCCTCGTCGGGTACGCCGACACGGAGGAGGCCAACGCCGCCATCGGCGTCGCGCTGGCCGTGGGCGAACTGCCCGACGACGTGCGGGCACTGCTCGGACGGGTGCAGAACGAACTGTTCGACCTGGGCGCCGACCTGTCCACGCCGATCGTGCCGGACCCGGAGTACCCGCCGCTGCGGGTACTCCCCGAGTACGTCACCCGGCTGGAGGAGGCCTGCGACCACTACAACGCCGACCTGCCCACACTGCGCAGCTTCATCCTCCCCGGAGGCTCCCCCACCGTGGCGCTGACGCACACGGCGCGGATCGTGGTCCGCCGCGCGGAGCGCAGCGTGTGGGCCGCCGTCGAAGAGCACGGCGACACGGTCAACCCGCTCACCGCCCAGTACCTCAACCGGCTCTCGGACCTGCTGTTCATCCTCGGCCGCTACGTGGCGGACGAGGGCGACGAGGTGCTCTGGAAGCCCGGAGGCGAACGCTAGGAGGCCTCCGGGCACACCCGCCCGCCCTCAGCACTCGGGCGGGAACTCCTCCTGCGGGACGACCCCCGCCTCGGAGGTGCCGTCCCCCGCGTACAGCACCCCCTGCTCGGCGGCCAGCGCCCCGGTGGTGAAGCTGAGGGTTCCGATGTCGTGCTCGGCGGAGTCCCCGGGCTCCGCCGCGGCCGAGCCCACCCCGACGGCGTACTCGTCCTCCGAGGAGTCCGGACCCATCCGGTAGACGGCCCTTCCGTCCTCGTCGAGGATCTCCCAGTCGTCCCCGGGCGCCGCGAGGTCGACCTCGATCTCGCCGCCCTCGAACGCGCGGGTGGCGACGAGGTGTCTGCGCTGGGTCTCCCCGAGCAGGTCGATCTGGCGGGGCGCGGCGTCACCGCACCAGGTGACGATCACGACCGGGAACTGGTGCAGGGCGGTGAAGTGGCCCGTGGCCACCGCACCGACGTGGCCGCCGGGCGGCTGGCAGCCGACGAGCAGGGGCGCCAGGAGTACGGGCGCGAGCAGGACGCGGAAACGCGAAGTGGCCATGGAACCGCATCCTGCCGTGTCCGACCCGTCCTGTGGAAGGACCGATGGGCCTCAGGAGTCGCCGAGTTCCCGCTCGACCGCCTCGACCTTGCTGTGGAGGCCGTCCGTGACACCCTCGCGGATGTCCGCCTTGAGGGTGAGGCTGACCCGCCCGGCGCCCTCGCCGGCCGCGGCGACAGCGCGCTTGACGACGTCCATCACCTCGTCCCACTCACCCTCGACGCTGGTGAACATGGCCGAGGTCTCGTTGGGCAGCCCGCTCTCGCGCACGACCTTCACGGCGCGCGCGACGGCGGGAGCGACGGACTCTCCGGCACCGAGTGGAGAAACAGAGAAAGCGACGATCATGTCGCCATGCTAGGCACAGACCGCCGCCTTTGTGAACCCACCGGGCTCACGCCTCCCACTGCGTGCCGGGGGGCATCGACTCCAACCACGACAGGAACCCGGTCAGGGCGCTCTCGCTCATCGCGATCTCGTACACCGCGTCCCGCGGGTCGCTGCCGTCCTCGGCGGCCCAGCCGATCCGGACGACGGTCACGTCCGTGGGCAGGTGCTCGGTGTCCTCGCCGCTCGGAACGCGCCGCCCCAGAACGACGAGGCCGCGGCGCGACAGGAAGACTGTCGGCCGCGGCCTCAGGGAGAAGATCGGGAACCAGCCGAGGTTCTCCGTGCCGTACCGGCCGAAGCCGATACGCCAGGAGCCCCGGCGACCCCTACCGCCCGGTGTGCGCAGGTAGCACTCGACCGCGCCGCCCCGCTGGACGAGCACCCAGCGGCGTACGGTGACGGCGAGCACCACCGCCAGGAAGACGAAGAGCAGGGCGAAGAACACCCACTGCGCGGACTCCAGCCAGGAGCCCGTTCCCACCTGAGCGGGGAGCGGTCGTTCCATGCCCACTGCGTTCCGCCGTCCCGGTTCGCTAGGCGACGTCCTCGCCAGCAGCGCGCAGGCGGCTCCGAGCACGACCCAGGGCGACGGTGTCGCCGGACTCGGTCGCGTTCTTCAGCGCCGTGCGCGCACGGTCCACATCGATGTCCTCGGCGAGCTCGGCGGTCTCGGCGAGGATGGAGATACGACCCTCACCCGAAACCGAGACGAACCCGCTGTGCGCGGCGGCCCGGACCTCGCCGGTCTCCCGCGCACCCAGCACGCGAACGACGGCGTCGTGGGCCAGCAGCGAGAGCACCGGGATGTGCCCGGGCTGGACGCCGATCTCACCCTCGACGGTCTTCGCGATGACCATGTCGCCCTCGCCGGCCCAAATCTCACGTTCGGGCGAGACGATCTCGACGAAAAGCTTCTTCGACACTGCCACAAACTCCTCGGCTAGCGGGTGGGTTCGGCCGGGCCGGCCCCGACGTGTTGTCGTTCGGGACCGGCCCGGCCGGAGAAACTGTCCCGCCCGTCGCCCGCCACCACCCTCAACGGACGCTTCGCGCGGTTCTAGGCCTGAAGCTGCTTGGCCTTCTCGACCGCCATGTCGATGTTGCCGACGTCGAGGAAGGCCTGCTCGGGCAGGTGGTCGTACTCACCGTCGCAGAGGCCCTTGAAGGAGGCGATGGTCTCCTCCAGGGGAACGAACACGCCCGGGGTGCCGGTGAACTTCTCGGCCACGAACATGTTCTGCGACAGGAAGCGCTCGATGCGGCGAGCACGGTTGACGACGATCTTGTCCTCTTCGGACAGCTCGTCCATACCGAGGATGGCGATCTGGTCCTGGAGGTCGTTGCTCCTCTGGAGGATCTCCTTGACGCGCTGCGCCACCTGGTAGTGCTCCTCGCCCACGTACTGCGGGTCGAGGATGCGGGAGGTGGACGTCAGCGGGTCCACCGCCGGGTAGATGCCCTTCTGCGAGATCGGGCGGGAGAGCTCGGTCGTCGCGTCCAGGTGGGCGAAGGTGGTCGCCGGAGCGGGGTCGGTGTAGTCGTCCGCGGGGACGTAGATCGCCTGCATCGAGGTGATCGAGTGACCGCGGGTCGAGGTGATCCGCTCCTGGAGCTGACCCATCTCGTCCGCCAGGTTGGGCTGGTAGCCCACGGCCGAGGGCATACGGCCCAGCAGCGTGGAGACCTCGGAGCCCGCCTGGGTGAAACGGAAGATGTTGTCGATGAAGAGGAGCACGTCCTGGTTCTGGACGTCGCGGAAGTACTCCGCCATCGTCAGAGCGGACAGGGCGACCCGCAGACGGGTGCCCGGGGGCTCGTCCATCTGGCCGAAGACGAGAGCGGTGTCCTGGAGGACCTCCATCTCGTCCATCTCCAGGAACAGGTCCGTACCCTCACGGGTGCGCTCGCCGACACCGGCGAACACGGACACGCCACCGAAGTTGCGGGCGATACGGGTGATCATCTCCTGGATCAGCACGGTCTTGCCGACACCGGCACCACCGAACAGACCGATCTTGCCACCGCGCACGTACGGGGTGAGGAGGTCGATCACCTTGATGCCCGTGACCATCATCTCGGTCTTGGACTCGAGCTGGTCGAAGGCCGGGGCCTTGCGGTGGATCGGCCAGCGCTCGGTGACGCCGAGCTCCTCCGCCGACACGTCCAGGGGCTCGCCCAGGGTGTTGAACACGTGGCCCTTGACGAGGTCGCCGACGGGCACGCTGATGGGCGCACCGGTGTCGCGCACCTCGGCACCGCGGACGAGACCGTCCTGCGGGGCCAGGGAGATGGTCCTCACCAGGTTGTCACCCAGGTGCTGGGCGACCTCCAGGGTGATGGTCTTGGCCTTGCCGCCGACGGTCACGTCGGTGTGCAGGGCGTTGTAGATCGAAGGCAGGGAGCCGACGGGGAACTCCACGTCGACGACCGGCCCGGTCACCCGGGCGATCCGGCCGGTGGCGGTGCCAGCCCCAGCCGTCTCTTCAACTGTCGCAGTCACTTTTACTACTCACTTCCTGCGCTGGCAGCGGAGAGGGCGTCGGCACCGCCGACAATCTCACTGAGTTCGTTGGTGATCTCGGCCTGGCGCGCCTGGTTGGCCAGGCGTCCCAGGTTCTTGACGAGGTCCTCGGCGTTGTCCGTGGCGGCCTTCATGGCCGCGCGGCGGGACGCCTGCTGGGAGGCGGAGGCGTCCAGGAGCGCGAAGTAGATGCGGTTGGTCACGTACTGCGGGAGCAGGGCGTCCAACGCTTCCTCGGCGGACGGCTCGAACTCGTACAGCGGCAGCGGATCGCTGCCGTGCGCGGCCTCGAGCTCGCTCTCCTCGGACTCCTCGACCTCCAGCGGGAGCGCACGGACGGCGCCGGCCCGCTGGGTCAGCATCGAGACGAACTCCGTGGAGACCACGTGGATCTCGTCGACACCGCCCTCGGAGGTGTCCGCGAGGAACTTCTCAATGAGAGCGGAGCCGATCTCCCGGGCGTGCGCGTAGGTCGGCCGCTCGGTGAAGCCCTCCCACTGCTCCTCGATCGGACGATCGCGGAACTTGTAGAAGGCCGCACCCTTCCGGCCCACCATGTAGGTGAGGACCTCCTTGCCCTGCTCCCGGAGGAGCTGGGTGAGGGAGTCCGCCTCCTTCAGCACGTTGGCGGAGAAGGCGCCCGCCAGGCCCTTGTCACTGGTGATGACCAGTACGGCAGCGCGGGTCGGGTTCTCGGACTCGGTCAGCAGCGGGTGGTCCGACACCCGGCTGGCGAGGGCCGAGACCGCCCGGGTGATCTCCCGCGCGTAGGGCCCAGCAGCCTCAGCCGCACGCTGCGCCTTGGTGATGCGCGTCGTGGCGATGAGCTCCATCGCGCGGGTGATCTTCGCCATCGACTTCGTCGAGCGGATCCTCCGGCGATAGACGCGAAGCTGTGCACCCATGGGTTACTTCCCGCCCTTGGCGACCTTGATGGTCTCCTGGCCGACCTTCTCCTCGGAGAGGGCCTCGGCCTCGGCCTCGGTGCCCAGGAGGGTTCCGGCGGAGGTCTGGAACCCCTGCTTGAACTTCTCCAGGGCGACGTCGAGCGACTTCTCGGTCTCGGGCTCGAACTTGCCGGTGTCCCGGACCGCCGCCAGGATGCCGGCGTGATCGCGGCCCAGGTGCTCCAGGAAGTCGTCCTCGAAGCGGCGGACGTCCTCGACCGGGACGTCGTCGACGCGGCCGGTGGTACCGGCCCAGATCGACACGACCTGCTGCTCCATGGAGTACGGCGAGTACTGGCCCTGCTTGAGGAGCTCCATCAGACGGGCGCCGCGCTCCAGCTGCTGCTTGGAGACGGAGTCCAGGTCCGAGCCGAAGGCGGAGAAGGCTTCCAGCTCGCGGTACTGGGCCAGGCCCAGACGGAGGGTACCGGAGACCTTCTTCATCGCCTTGGTCTGCGCCGCGCCACCGACACGGGAGACCGAGACACCGACGTTGATGGCCGGACGCTGTCCCTGGTTGAACAGGTCGGACTCCAGGAAGACCTGGCCGTCGGTGATGGAGATGACGTTGGTGGGGATGTACGCCGAGACGTCGCCCGCCTTGGTCTCGATGATCGGCAGAGCCGTCATCGAGCCCCTGCCCATCTCGTCGGAGAGCTTCGCGCAGCGCTCCAGGAGACGGGAGTGGAGGTAGAAGACGTCACCGGGGTAGGCCTCACGGCCCGGCGGGCGGCGCAGCAGCAGCGACACCGCACGGTAGGCCTCGGCCTGCTTGGTGAGGTCGTCGAAGACGATGAGGACGTGCTTGCCCTCGTACATCCAGTGCTGGCCCAGGGCCGAACCGGTGTACGGGGCGAGGTACTTGAAGCCGGCCGGGTCGGACGCCGGGGAGGCGACGATGGTGGTGTACTCCATCGCGCCGGCCTCTTCGAGGGCGCCGCGGACACCGGCGATGGTCGAGCCCTTCTGGCCGATCGCGACGTAGATGCAGTGCACCTGCTTGTCGGGGTCGCCGGACTCCCAGTTGGACTTCTGGTTGATGATCGCGTCGATGCAGACCGCGGTCTTGCCGGTCTGACGGTCGCCGATGACCAGCTGGCGCTGGCCGCGACCGATCGGGGTCATCGAGTCGATCGCCTTGATGCCGGTCTGGAGCGGCTCGTGAACCGGCTTGCGCTCCATCACCGACGCGGCCTGGAGCTCCAGCTCCCGCCGCTCGGTCGACTCGATCTCGCCCTTGCCGTCGATGGGGGCGCCCAGGGGGTCCACCACGCGGCCGAGGAAGTTGTCACCCACCGGCACCGAGAGGAGCTGGCCGGTGCGACGCACCTTCTGCCCCTCCTCGATGCTGGTGAAGTCGCCCAGCACGACGACACCGATCTCGCCGACCTCAAGGTTCTGGGCCAGACCGAGGGTGCCGTCCTCGAACTTCAGCAGCTCGTTCGCCATCGCCGAGGGAAGGCCACCGACGCGGGCGATGCCGTCACCGGAGTAGGTGACGGTACCGACCTCTTCCGCGCGGGTGGCTTCAGGCTCGTACGACTGGACGAAGCGCTGTAGCGCGTCCCGGATCTCGTCCGGCCGGATCGTCAGCTCCGCCATCTCTACGTTGTCCTTGCTCTCAAATGGCGCCGGGCTGGCGCCGTGCGTGCTTGCCTTGCGTACTGTCAGCCGGCCAGGCGGCGCTGGACCTCGGCGATACGCCCGGCGATGGTCCCGTCGATGACCTCGTCACCCACCTGGATGGACAGGCCACCCACGATCTCGGGGGCGACCTCGGTGTTCAGGTGGATGTCACGGCCGTAGGTGCGCGAGAGCGCGGCCCCGAGTCGGGACTGCTGGCTCTCGCTCAGGGGGACGGCGCTGCGGACGACGGCCACGTAGCGCTGCGCGCGCTCCGCGACGAGTTGTCCGAAATGGTCCAGTGCCTGTTCCAGCGTACGTCGCCTGGGACGGGTCACCGCCTCGCCGATCAGGGTCGTCGTCGCGGCGTTCACCTTGCCCGAGAGCAGGTTCTCCAGGAGGGAGAGTCGCCGCTCGGGGGCGACACCCTCACGGGTGAGGGCGTCGCGCAGAGCGGGCTGGGCGGCGACGATCCGCTGGAAGCGGAACAGTTCGTCCTCCAGCTCGCCGAGCGCCGAGGCGCTCTGGAGCGAGGCGACGGTCGCGTAGACCGCCATCCGCTCCATCGCGTCCACGAGGTCACGCGGTCCGGACCACTTGGCCGAGACCACGTCGCCGGCCACGATGACGGTGGACGGCGAGACCTTCGTCTCCAGCAGCTGGCCGATCAGCTCGGTCTTGCCCTCGGCGGGGTTCGCCTGGTCGGCGAGCCACCGGCGGAGCGAGTGCTGGCTCCCCAGAAGGGCGACGACCTCGAAGAGCTCGCCGCCCAGGGCGACACCGCTCTGCGCGGTACCGGCCGACGCCAGGACGTTGTCGTCCAGGCGCCGGGTCACCTCTACCAGCGACGTGCGGCTGATACCACGCATCAGCGCACCTCGGCTTGCTGCGTGCTCTCGCTCTGCTCCAGCTCCTCCAGGAACCGGTCGATGACACGGCTCTGGGTGGCGCTGTCGCTGAGGGTCTCACCCACGATGCGGCCGGCCAGGTCGGCGGACAGGCCACCGATCTCACCGCGCAGCTGCACCATGGCCTGCTGACGGTCGGCCTCGATCTGGGCGTGGGCCGCCTCGACGATGCGACGGGCCTCGGTCTGGGCCTCCTCGCGCGCCTCGGCGATGATCGCCGCCCGCTGCTCCTTGGCCTTCTCCAGCTCCTGGGCGGACTCGCGGTGCGCCTCTTCGAGCTTCTCCCGGTACTGCTGGCGGATCTCCTCGGCCTCGGCCTCGGCGCGCTTGGCCCTCTCGATGCCACCCTCGATGGCGTCGTGACGCTCGTCGAGGACCGCCATCACCTTCGGAACCGCCTTGCGGGCGACAAAGAAGTAGACCACGGCGAGCGCGATCGCACCGAAGGTGAACTTCACCCAGTCGATCCGCAGAATGTTGTAATCGGCTGCCAACTCCACCAACATGGTCAGCCCTCCTTCGCGTCAGTTGCCATCAGAAAACGGTTGGCAAGTTTCGACTAGCCCTGGGGAGCGGCGAAGGCGAGAACGAAGCCCAGGATCGCCAGGGCCTCGATGAGGGCGAAGCCGAGGTAGATGTTGGTCTGCAGCGGGCCGCGGGCCTCGGGCTGGCGGGCGATGGCCTGCATGCCGAGACCGAACACGATACCGACACCAATACCGGCGCCGATGACGCTGATGCCGTAGCCGATGGTGTTGATGTTGCCGGTGATCGCAGCGATGTCCATTGATGTTTCCCTTTACTCGACGTCCGGCGTTGCTCGTCGCAATTGGTCAGTTCGCCGGTGTGGACGGGTCAGTTCTTCTCACCCCTGGGACGGCCGGTCGGCCGAGCAGAGGGGGAAGGGGTCTAGTGGGCCGCTTCGAGCGACTGGTTGATGTACAGGCTCGCCAGCAGCGTGAAGATGAACGCCTGGACGAGCATGATCACGATCTCGAAGACGAAGAAGGCGAGGTAGCCGAACAGTGCCGCACCCGAGAAGAGGAGCGAGACACCGACCAGCAGGGGCTCCGCCGTCAGGTTGAGCATGTACCAGCCGCCGTACGCGAACACGGCGAGCAGCAGGCTGCCCGCGAACATGGTCGCGAACAGACGCAGGGCGTGCGTGACGGGGCGGATCAGGAAGACCGAGAGGATCTCGATGGGGGTGACAAGGACATAGATGGCCTTGGGCATCCCCGGCGGGAAGATCTGGTTCCGGAAGTAGCCCCACCCGCCCTGGTTGCGGATGCCGATCACGATGGTCATCACGTAGATGACCACAGCGAACATCGCGGTGAAGGCCAGGTTGCTGTTGACCGGGAGCATCCCGGGGATCAGCCCGGTGACGTTCATGGCCAGGACGAGCGTGAAGACACCCGTCATGAACGGGATGAACCGGTCGCCCTTGGCGCCCATCGTCGGTCGGGTGATCTGGTCCCGGATGAACAGGACCAGCATCTCGCCGACGCTCTGCCTGCGGCCAGGGACGAGGCTCAGCTTCCTGCTGAACCACGACCACAGAAGCAGGACAGCACCGACCGCGACCAGGAGCAGGACCATGTACAGGTCGATGCCAGTGCTGCCGGGAATGTTGGCGAACCACGGTTCCGGGAAGAACATCCCGATGGTGGGCGGCGTGAACCCGCAACCGTTGTCACCGAACAGGTGGCAATTCGGTTCGGCCGCGAGAATGCGCACGTCAGCACTCACGGCGAATCCTTTCGTCGTGACGCAAGAATGCCTCGTTGATGGTTGTTACAGAGCGTCGTCGCACGATCGTCGACGCCGGACTGGCGGGAGGGTTCAGACCTGGCGAGTCTTGACGACGATCAGGTAGATCGCGCCGACCATGCCCAGAACCGCCCCGATGGGCAGGAAGAGCGCCTGGAATCCCAGGAGCTTGTCCGCGGCCCAGCCGATCGCGCTCCAGACGAGCACGCCCGAGAGCAGAGTGGAGAAGAGTGCCCAGCCGTCGGCCTCGCGCGGTGCCGGGGGCTCGCGCTTTTCCGTCTTTCTGGCTGGTTCGCTGCTCATCTCGCTCCGGAATATAGCATGTGGGCCTTGGCGGGAACGGGGCCGTCCGCCTGCCGGGATTCAGGGTAATACGCCCCTCCCGACGGGCTGCAACGGGGCACCCCATCACGCGCTCTCCGAACCTTCGTTCGGGTTCACGTGAAGGATCTTGGCCTTCGAGGTCGCCCAGGTCTGCCCGCCCAGCCAGGCGAGGACGACCGCCAGAGCGCTGTACACGAAGGCGGAACTACTGAGGTCCTCGATGAGGGGACTGCGGCCGAGGGTGACGAGGATGATGCCCAGCACCGCCATCTTGACGACGAAGCCGAGCATGTTCGCCGCCAGGAAGAGGTCCTTGTTGCGGCGCGTGATCATGAGGACGGCCCACTGGCCCAGCCCGAAGCAGCCGAGCACGATCACCACGGCGAGGAGGGAGCTGAGCGCTCCCGCGACACCGGCGAAAAGCGCGGAGACCGCAATGGCCAGGACCCCGCACGCAGCGCTGGGAAGCGCGGCGCCACGGAGGATCCGGGCGTCGTGTTCCTGCATCACAAAGCTCCGTTGGGGTTCAGTGGGTACCTGCTCGTGAAAGCTATCACAAGGTTCTCGGTGCTGAATCCGGGGGTTCCTTAACGCGACCTTAACGCCCCTCAAAACGCCCGTTCCGGGCGCTCTCCGGGCCCTGTGTCACCTTCACCACACCGCTTCCGACCATTGCTCTCGCAGGTCATCGCACCCGCTTTCCGAGACCTTGGTCCCGAACGCCGACAGCCTCTCAGGCATCAGATGGCGAATCGTGACCTGCGTCCGTCTTAACGCGCTCCTTGCGGTCCCACGGCAGGAGGCCCCGGCGCCGCAGTCGGGGCAGCGCGATGAGGCCGACCGCACACGTGGCGACCAGCGCGGTGACCGTCAGCACGATCACCGGTGAGTCGAACACCGACAGGGACACCGCCGCGAACGCCACGATCCCCGCCCACAGGTACATCAGGAGCACGGCCCTCATGTGGCTGTGGCCCATGTCCAGCAGGCGGTGGTGGAGGTGGCCCCGGTCCGGGGCGAACGGGGACTTGCCCGCGAGGGTCCGGCGCAGGACGGCGAGGACCAGGTCGGACAGCGGCAGGGCGATCACCAGCAGCGGCAGCGCGATCGGCAGGAACACCACGAGCCCGCCGGAGTTGAACTCCTCGCGCGCCGTGTTGGCGTCGAACTGGCCGGTCACCGTGATGGTGATCGAGGTCAGCAGCAGCCCCAGCAGCATCGAGCCGGTGTCACCCATGAACACCCGGGCCGGGTGGAAGTTGTGGAAGAGGAATCCAGCACAGGTGCCCGCGAGAATGATCGCGATCATCGCCGGATACGACTGGCGGACGAACCCCTGCTCGACCGCGACCACGTAGTAGTACGCGAAGAACGCCAGCGAGGAGATGCCGACGATGCCGGCCGCCAGCCCGTCGAGGCCGTCGGCGAAGTTCACCGCGTTGATGGTCACCACGATGAGCAGGATCGAGACCATCGCGCCCAGCCACGGGCCCAGCGACAGCTGGGTGCCGGGCAGCGGAAGCCACAGCAGCTGCACGCCGTTCGCGACGAGGATGCCCGCGGCGACGACCTGGCCCGCGAGCTTGCTGAGCGCGTCCATGCCCCAGCGGTCGTCGATGATCCCGATGACCGTGATGAGCCCGCCCGCGAGGAGGAGGCCCAGCCAGGTGTCGGCCACGAAGACGTTCTGCAGGTGCGGGAGCTGCGCGGAGATCAGCAGGGCGGCCGCGAACCCCCCGTAGATGGCGAGCCCGCCCAGGCGCGGGATGGGTTCGGTGTGCACGTCGCGGTCGCGCACCGGAGGGGTGGCGCCGATCTTGATGGCGAACTTGCGCACCAGGGGCACGAGCAGGTACGTCACCGCCGCGGCGATGACGAAGGTGAGCGCGTACTCTCGCACGGCCTGACCCCTCTAGTTCTCGGAACGGTCGCCGTCGGGGCGCTGCCCCGCCTCGGGAGCACTGTCGTCCTTCGCGTCCCCGGCGGTCCCGCCCGTCCGGGGCTCGTCGGTGCCGGGGACCCCGTCCGTGTCCGCTCCCGCGGCCTCGCCGGCGGTCGTGGCGCCATCCGTCGCCGGGGACACCTCGTCACCGGACGCGGGCGCCGCTTCCGTCACCGGGGTCTCACCGGCGGCGGGCGCCCCGCTCCGGGCCGCCGACGCTCGCTCGGCCTTCGCGGCCTCGCCGGCCTTGGCGACCTCCTCCTCCTTCACCGGCTTCATGCGGCCCTGCCGCAGCTCGCCGATGACGGTGCCGCACACCGCGCGCAGCTGCTCGATGGAGATGGCTCCCGCCCGCAGCACCCGCGGCACCGCGTAGGTCAGGTCGACGATGGTCGAGGCGACCGGTGAGGCGGTCTCCCCGCCGTCCAGGTACACGGCGACGTCCTCGTCACCGAGCTGCTCCAGCGCCTCGTCCACCCGGGTGGCCGCCGGCCGGCCGGACTTGTTGGCACTGCTCACCGCCATGGGCCCGACCTCCTTGAGGAGCTCCAGGGCGACCGGGTCCATCGGCATCCGGACGGCCACGGTGCCCTTGGTGTCACCGAGGTCCCAGGACAGGCTGGGGGTGGCGGTGCACACGAGGGTCAGCGGGCCGGGCCAGAACTCCTCCATGAGGTCGCGGCCGTGGTTGCCGAGGTCCTCGATGAGGGCCGTGGCGGCGCGCATCGAGCCGACCAGGACGGGCGGCGGCATCTCGCGCCCGCGTCCCTTGGTGGCGAGCAGGTTCGCCACCGCGGCGGGGCTGAAGGCGTCGGTGCCGATGCCGTACACGGTGTCCGTGGGCAGCACCACCAGGTCACCTCGGCGTACCGCGGACGCGGCGTCGGCGATGCCGTCCTTGCGGGCGGTCTCGTCCGCGCAGTCGTAGATGCGGCTCACCTGCGTTCACCTCATTCTCGAACGGGGTCGACCGGATTGAGCGGTCCGACGGGTATACGGGGGGTGGTGTGGGGCACGGCCTGTCAGCCGTCCTCGTCGACGCGGCGCATGACCACGAAGCGGTCGCGCCGGGCCATGTCCTTGCGGTTGAGGACGTCGCGCCAGCCGTGGTCCTCGGGGAAGAGCCAGGGGATGTCGATGCCCTGCCCGTCGTGGTGCTCGACGGCCATGGCCCCGCCGGGGCGGAGCAGCCTGCGGCCGACCGCCTCCAGTTCGCGGATCATGTCGAGGCCGTCCTCGCCGGACCACAGGGCGGGTGCGGGGTCGTAGTCGCGCACCTCGGGCGGGATGGTCCCGGATCCGCGGGTGGGGACGTAGGGGGGGTTGCTGATGAGGAGGTCGACGCGGCCGTTCAGCTCGGGCAGCGCGGTGCGCATGTCGCCGTGGTGGGAGGTGACGCGGTCGGCGTGCCCGCTGGCGTCGATGTTGCGGCGGGCCCACTCCAGGGCCAGGGGGTCGATCTCCACGGTGTGCACCCGCGAGCGCGGCACCTCCTGGGCGATGGAGATGGCGATGGCTCCCGACCCCGTGCCGAGGTCGACGACCAGGGGGTCGGCGACGTCCATGCTGCGCAGTGTCTCGATCGCCCAGTCGACCATGATCTCGGTCTCGGGCCGGGGCACGAACACACCGGGCCCGACCCGCAGGTCGAGGTAGCGGAAGTAGGCGTGGCCGGTGATGTGCTGGAGGGGTTCGCGCGCCTCCCTGCGCGACACGCACTCCCAGTACCGGGCGTCGAAGTCGGCGTCGGCCACCATGTGCAGCTCCCCTCGACGGACACCGTGCACGAACGCCGCGAGTTCCTCGGCGTCGGTGCGGGGTGAGGCCACGCCCGCCTCGGCCAGCCGGAGCGTGGCGCGGGCGACCTCGTCGAGTAGCAGGTTCATGATGACTGGGCGGCTTCGAGCCTCTCCTTGGTGTCCGCGTCCACCAGGGCCTTGACGACCCCGTCCAGCTCCCCGTCGAGGACCTGGTCGAGGTTGTAGGCCTTGAAGCCGACCCGGTGGTCGGAGATGCGGTTCTCGGGGAAATTGTAGGTGCGCACGCGCTCGGAGCGGTCCACTGTGCGGACCTGGCTCTTGCGCTCGGCGGAGGCCTCGGCGTCCGCGCTGGCCTGGGCCTCGGCGTAGATGCGGGCGCGCAGGATGCGCATGGCCTGCTCCTTGTTCTGGAGCTGGCTCTTCTCGTTCTGGCAGGAGGCGACGATACCGGTCGGCAGGTGGGTGATGCGCACCGCCGAGTCGGTGGTGTTGACGCTCTGGCCGCCGGGCCCGGAGGAGCGGTAGACGTCGATACGCAGGTCCTTGGCGTGGATCTCGACCTCCACCTCCTCGGCCTCGGGGACGACCAGGACGCCCGCCGCGGAGGTGTGGATGCGGCCCTGCGACTCGGTGACCGGGACGCGCTGGACGCGGTGCACGCCGCCCTCGAACTTGAGCATGGGCCACACGCCGGCGCCCGGCTCGGGGTTGCCCTTGTTCTTGAAGGCGATCGTGATGTCCTTGTAGCCGCCCAGGTCGGAGTGGGTGGCGTCGATGACCTCGGTCTTCCAGCCCTGGCGTTCGGCGTAGCGCAGGTACATGCGGACCAGGTCCCCGGCGAACAGGGCGGACTCCTCGCCGCCCTCTCCGGCCTTGACCTCCATGATGAGGTTCTTGTCGTCGGAGGGGTCGCGCGGGACGAGGAGGACCCGGAGCCGCTCGGTGAGCCGCTCGGCCTCCTCGGTCAGGCGGTCGGCCTCCTCGGCGAAGGAGGAGTCCTCGACGGCGAGCTCGCGCGCGGCGTCGATGTCGTTCTCGACCTCCTTGAGCGCGCGGTAGGCCTCGATGATCGGGGTGAGCTGTGAGTAGCGTTTGCCCAGCGTGCGCGCCCTGGTCTGGTCGGCGTGCACCTCGGGGTCGGCGAGCTGCTGTTCCAGCTCGTAGTACTCCCCCAGCAGGTCATCCAGCTTCACTTCTGCCACGTCCCCGTCTTGTTCGGCTTGCCTCGCCTGTCCGTCTCCCCCTCGGGGGCCAACCTGGCCCCGTGGCGCCGGCGGTGCGGCGCCACGGGGCAGCGGGCTGCGCTACTTGCGCTTGCCGAAGCGCTTCTCGAAGCGGGCGACGCGGCCGCCCGTGTCGAGGATCTTCTGCTTGCCGGTGTAGAACGGGTGGCACTCGGAGCACACCTCGGCGCGGATCTTGCCCTCGGGCACGGTGCTGCGGGTGACGAAGTGGGCACCGCAGGTGCAGGTCACCTCGGTGGCGAAGTACTCGGGGTGGATGTCGGCCTTCATCGTGCTCTCCTCATCAGGGGCGCGACCGCCGGACGCATGCCAAGCCGCACCACCCGGAGGGTGGGTCGGCGTGGTGGGTCATGCGCGAACCGGTGTCGCGGCGATCCAGGTAGTCAGGGGCGGGCTCTGCCGGAAGACGGCGGTCCGTTGCCCTGGTACCAGTTTGCCAGACCCACAACGATGCCGGGACCAGTGTCTATTCCGTCCCCTTCTCGCCTCCCCCTCGGGCGGGGTCCCGGACTGCGCCGGACGCCCTTCCCGCGTCCGCCCTGCGCATGAGGGCCACGAGGGCGGCCAGGGCCGCGAGGAGGAGGGCGAGCACCACGGTTCCGGCGTTGGCGCCGAACCCGTGGACGAACACGTAGCTGACCGAGCCGGCCAGGAGGACGTAGTAGGCCATCGGCAGCACGGTCTGCCGGATGAGGTCGCCCTCCCTGCCGACCAGGCCGACCACCGCGGAGGCCGCGACCACGTTGTGGACGGTGATCATGTTGCCCGCGGCGCCGCCGACGGCCTGGGTGGCGACGACGGTCTCCGGCGGGACGCCGATGCGCTCCCCCGTCGAGAACTGGAACAGGGAGAACATCAGGTTGGAGACGGTGTTGGAGCCCGCGACGAACGCGCCCAGCGCACCGATCCACGGCGCGTAGAGCGGCCAGGCGGTGCCGCCCAGTTCGGCGGCGCCCGCGGCCAGGGTGAGGGGCATGCTCTCCAGGGCGGTGTCGCCGAAGTCGGCGCCCGTGTTGATGAACACGCGGACCAGGGGCACGGCGAAGAGCAGCGCGACGGCGGCGCCCGCCAGCTGCGATCCGGCCATCTTCCAGGACTCGGCGATCTGGCGCGCCTTCATGCGGTGCAGGCCGAAGGTGACCAGGCAGACCAGGATGAAGGTGGCCCCCGGCGAGTAGAGGGGTTCGACCACCTGCGAGACGGGGGTGCCGAAGATGTCGTCCGCACCGACGGTGATACCGGTCAGCCACTCCTTGACGGGTTCGACGGTGCGGGTGGCCACCAGGAGCGCGGCGACCAGGAGGTAGGGGGTCCAGGCGCGCAGGAGGCCGATGCGCCGGTCGTCGGCGAGGACGGTCTCGCCGTCACCGGGCGAGATCCTGCCGCTCCACCGGGCCAGCCAGTCCTCGCGCGGCGGGAAGTCCCACGTCCGCTCGGGCATCAGGAAGCCCTTGCGCGCGGCCAGGACGACGACGACCAGGCCGGTCAGCCCGCCGAGGAGGCTGGTGAACTCCACTCCGAGGAAGAGGTTGTACAGGACGGAGGGGACGGTCATGGCGAAGGCGGAGAAGAGCGCGAACTTCCACACCCCGAGGCCGTCGGAGAAGCGCCGCCGGCCGCCGTAGAAGCCGCAGAGCATGCAGCAGATGATCAGGGGGACCAGGGTCCCCGCGACGGCGTGCAGCAGGACGGTCTGGAACCCGATGTGGCTGATGAACCCGGGCAGGGTCAGGCCGAGCACGGCGGCGCGCTCGGCGACCTCGGGGGACCCCTCCAGTCCCCCGGCGACGCCGACGAGGATGGGGGTTCCGACGGCGCCGAAGCTGACCGGCGTGCTCTGGATGACCAGGCCGACCATGACGGCGGCCATGGCCGGGAAGCCCAGTGCCAGCATGAGCGGCGCGACGACGGCGGCGGGGGTGCCGAACCCCGAGGCGCCCTCGATGAAGCTGCCGAACAGCCAGCCGATGATGATCGCCTGGACGCGGCGGTCGGGGCTGATGTCGGTGAAGGTGGAGCGGATGGTGGCGATGGCGCCGCTCTTGGTGAGGGTGCTGAGCAGGAGCAGCGCGCCGAAGATGATGTACAGGAGCCCGACGGCGAGGATGAGCCCCTGGACGGTGGAGGCGGCGACGGCCGTCCAGTCCGCGCCCCAGCCGAGGACGGCGATGGTGACGACGACGGCGTACCCGGCGGGCATCGCGTACATGGCGGGGACGCGGAATCCGACGAGCAGGACTCCGACGAGCAGGATGGGGGTGAGCGCTAGGAGGCTGAGCAGGGCGAGGTTGTCCATACGGACGGCTCCCTGGAACGGGGGTGGTGCACTCGACCCCGCGACGATAAGCCGGTGTCCCTGGTGGGACCATCCCCCCTGTGCGATCCGAGATACACCGGTGATCTCTTTCGACTACCGGTGCGGTTCTGTCGCCATGCGGAACTAGGGGTGCCCTCCATCCCCTCCGGCCCCGGCTCACCTCCCCCGACGCACGCGACGGCCCCCTCCCTGTCGGGAGGGGGCCGTCGGTCGTTCACGCGCGGTGGAGGCTAGCGCTCCGGTCCCACGGTGGTCTTCTGGATCTGGAGCAGGAACTCCGCGTTGCTCTTGGACTCCCTCATCTTGTCCAGGAGCAGCTCGATCGCCTGGGTGGTGTCGAGCGCGTGCAGCACCCGGCGGAGCTTCCAGACGACGCCCAGTTCCTCGGACGACATCAGGATCTCCTCCTTACGGGTGCTGGAGGCGTCCACGTCCACGGCCGGGAAGATCCGCTTGTCCGCGAGGTTCCGGTTGAGCTTGAGCTCCATGTTGCCGGTGCCCTTGAACTCCTCGAAGATCACCTCGTCGGCGCGCGATCCGGTCTCGACCAGCGCGGTCGCCAGGATGGTCAGCGAGCCGCCGCCCTCGATGTTGCGGGCCGCGCCGAAGAAGCGCTTGGGCGGGTACAGGGCGGTGGAGTCCACACCACCGGACATGATGCGCCCGCTCGCCGGGGCGGCCAGGTTGTAGGCGCGGCCCAGGCGGGTGATCGAGTCCAGCAGGACGACGACGTCCATGCCCATCTCGACGAGCCGCTTGGCCCGCTCGATGGCCAGGTCGGCGACGACCGTGTGGTCCTCGGCCGGACGGTCGAAGGTCGAGTGGATGACCTCGCCCTTGACCGTGCGCTGCATGTCGGTGACTTCCTCGGGCCTCTCGTCGACCAGGATCACCATCAGGTAGCACTCGGGGTTGTTCTCGGTGATCGCGTTGGCGATCGCCTGAACCACCATCGTCTTGCCCGCCTTGGGCGGGGAGACGATGAGCCCGCGCTGGCCCTTGCCGATGGGCGCCACGAGGTCGATGATCCGCGTCGTGAGGATGTGCGGCTCGGTCTCCAGGCGCAGGCGCTCCTGGGGGTAGAGCGGGACCAGCTTGGAGAACTCCTGGCGGCCGCGGGCCTGGTCCGGCGACATGCCGTTGACCGAGTCCAGCCGCACCAGGGCGTTGAACTTCTCCCGGCGCTCGCCGTCCTTGGGCTGGCGGACCGCACCGATGATGTGGTCGCCCTTGCGCAGGCCGTGCTTGCGCACCTGGGCCAGGGAGACGTACACGTCGCTCTGACCGGGCAGGTATCCCGTGGTCCGGACGAAGGCGTAGTTGTCCAGGATGTCGAGGATGCCCGCGACGGGCAGCAGGACGTCGTCGTCGCCGATGATCGGCTCCGGCTCCTGGCCCCCGCCGCGTCCGCGGCGGTCACGACGGTCCCGGCGGCGTCCCCGGCGGCGTCCGCCGAAGTCGTCGTCGTCACCTCCGGAGTTGCGGTCCCGGTCCCGGTCCCTGTCGCGGTCGCGGTCCCTGTCGCGGTCTCGATCCCGGCCCTGGCTCTGGCCCTGACTCTGGCTCTGACCCTGGTTCTGACCGCCTCCGCCCTGCTGCGGGGCACTGCCGTTGGCGTTCTGGTCGTCGCCACCGCGGTTGCGGTTGCGGCGGTTGCGCTGGCGCTCGCGACCCTGCCCGGACCTGTTGTCACGGTCCTCGGCGGAGTCGGGGCCGTTCTTCTGGGGGGTACTGGATGTCTTGGTCACGCTGCTCGCGGAGGTAGAGGAGTCGGCGCCGTCCACCGACCTGGCCTGGTCGCCGGTCTCGTCACCGCGCCTGCGGGACGAACGCCGGTTGCGGGGCGACTTGTCGCCCCGTCCACCCTGGGGGTCGGTCACGGCCTGGTCCGACGGCCGGTCGGCCGCGCGCTGACGCGGGGCTTCGTCCGTGCTCGCCGTGTCGGGGGCCTGGGCCTCGATCGAGCCGTCGGTTGCCTCGACCTTACCGGCCTTGGGAGCCGGGTCGGCTTTCTTTGCGGTTTTGGCCTTCGCCGGGCCGCCCACGGGGCCGCCCTGCTTGGTCTCGATCGCGGCGATGACGTCGCTCTTGCGCATGCGCCCCGTGCCGGTAATGCCCAGACTGGAGGCGAGCTTCTGGAGCTCGGGGAGCTTCAGAGCCGCGAGCCCGGTACCGCGCGACGCCGTGCGGGACCTGGACGACGCACCTGTGGGCGCGCCATCGCCAGCCTCCGCTACGGAGGCGCCGGTGGAGGCTTTGCTGTCGACCGCCGCGTCCGTGTGGAGTTCGGTGGTGTCGCTCACTAAGGGTCCTTCCCAAGGAGCGGGCTTCGGCCGTCAGCGGATTGCATGATCGGCCGGCCCGGTGGTGCGAACCGGCAGGGGCCGGGTAGGGCGTGCCCCACGTGGATGTCGGAAACCGGTATGAAGACGGTCCCCTACCCAATCGCGGCGGGCTCTGGGTACAGCCAGACGTCGGGGCGGATGGCTCGGTGGTGATGCCCGTCAACCGTGGTGACACACTCATCCGAGGAGGAGTGGACTTCGATGACGTTGGCACAGTCGCGGGAGAACCGCTGACTCGACACGTTGGCCGCCGCTTCCGAGTGGTCGTGAGATCGGACCATCGGAGTATGGGATGCGGAAGCCGCTGTGGCGGATGAGCACTCGCCCCGCAACGGGGCATCCGGTGCTTCACCTAGCCTAACATCACCAGAGGCCACGGCTATTCCTCGACACAGGTGCTACGGATGGGGAGATGGGGACCGCACCCCTCCGGCTCAACGTGTAGGGGGCGTATGTCCCAATCATTACCCGCCCTCCGACGAATCGAATCAACCTGTCGGATGATTTCCGGCGAATCAGCCTCCGCGGTCCCCGTGCCGACCGAGCACAACACCAGCACCGTGGGTCCCGCGCCGGAGACCACCGCGGGCAGCCCCTCGTGTTCACGCAGGTCACGAATGAGGTCGAGGGTGCGCGGCATCGCCGGCGCCCGGTAGGACTCGTGTAGCCGATCCTCCGTCGCCGCGTACAGGGTTTCCGGGTGGCCACATACGGCCGCCGTCATCAGCGCGGAACGGCCCGCGTTGAAGGCGGCGTCGGCGTGCGGCACCGTCTCGGGCAGCAGCCCCCTCGCCCGCTCGGTGGACAGCCGCTCACCCGGGACGCACAGCACCGGGAGGATCCGCTCGTCCGGGGAGAGGCGCACCGCGCCCCACCGCCCGCTGTCCCGGTAGGCGACCGTGTAGCCGCCGTAGACGCAGGGGGCCACGTTGTCGGGGTGGCCCTCGATGTCGGCGGCGATCTGGTAGATGCCGTCCCGGTCCGGGCCGCCGTCGGGGCCGACCCGTCCCAGCAGGGCGCTGGCCGCGGCGACGCCGCCGACGATCGCCGAGGAGGACGAGCCGAGCCCCCGCGCGTGGGGCACGTTGTTGACGCACGTCAGGTCGAGTCCCGGCAGCTTCTCCCCGGCGCGCTCGAAGGTCTCGCGCATGGCGCGGACCACGAGGTGCCGCTCGTCGAGCGGAACCTCCCCGGCGCCCTCACCGCTCACCCGGACGCGGAGCCTGCCGTCGTCCCTGAGGGTGGCCTCGAACTCGTTGTACAGGCGCACGGCCAGGCCGAGGGCGTCGAAGCCCGGCCCGAGGTTGGCACTGGTGGCGGGCGCGCGGACGGACACCGCGGTGGGGCGTGGTGGGGTCACGGCGGACTCTCTCCTGACGGGAAGCGCGGCGGGCCGGGGCCCCCCGCGCCGGGGGCCGTGGACGGCGGTCGGCCTCAGGCGAGGTCGAGGGCCTGGGCGGCGGCGAGGGCGTCCACGGGGACGGTGATGGCGGAGGAGGCTCCGGCCAGCGCCCAGTCGGGGTCCTTGAGGCCGTTGCCGGTGACGGTGCAGACCACACGGCTGCCGCGCTGGACCTGTCCGGCGTCGACAGCCTGCATGAGCCCGGCGACGCTGGCGGCGGAGGCCAGTTCGACGAACACGCCCTCCTCCGCGGCGAGGAGCTTGTAGGCGGCCATGATCTGGCGGTCGGTGACCTTGTCGATCAGCCCGCCGGAGTCGTCGCGTGCCTGCTCCGCGAGCTTCCAGGAGGCCGGGTTGCCGATGCGGATCGCGGTGGCGATGGTGCTCGGGCTGGTGACGGGGGCGCCGTTGACGATGGGCGCCGAGCCGCTGGCCTGGAATCCGAGCATGCGCGGGTTCTTCGAGGAGATCCCGTCGCGGGTGTACTCGGTGTAGCCCATCCAGTAGGCGCTGATGTTGCCCGCGTTGCCCACCGGGATGCAGTGGACGTCCGGTGCGTCGCCGAGGGCGTCCACGATCTCGAACGCCGCGGTCTTCTGGCCCTGGAGCCGGTACGGGTTGACCGAGTTCACGAGGGCGACGGGGTAGTCGACGCTGAGCTTGCGGGCCAGTTCGAGGCAGTCGTCGAAGTTGCCGTCGACCTGGAGCAGTCGCGCCCCGTGGACGAGCGCCTGGGCGAGCTTGCCCATGGCGATCTTGCCCTGGGGCACCAGCACGGCGCAGGTCATGCCCGCGCGGATGGCGTAGGCCGCCGCGCTCGCGCTCGTGTTGCCGGTGGAGGCGCAGATGACGGCCTTGGCGCCGTCCTCGGCGGCCTTGGAGATGGCCATCGTCATGCCGCGGTCCTTGAAGGAACCGGTCGGGTTGAGCCCCTCGACCTTGAGGAAGACCTCGCAGCCCGTGAGCTCGGAGACGCGCGTGGCCGGCAGCAGGGGCGTGCCGCCCTCCTGGAGGGTGACGACGGGGGTGTTCTCGTTGACGGGGAGGCGGTCGCGGTACTCCTCGACGATGCCTCGCCACGCCCGTGCCATGCTCACGACTGAGTCCCTTTCGGGTGGATGCGGCTTCGCTTGACGCGCGGTGGATGCGGTGGGGGTCTCCACGGGTGCGCGGTGGCGCCTCAGGGTCCCGACCAGCTACGAGTCTACGACCCCACACATAGTATCTCGAATCGCGGTCGTCGGCGTCTCATTATGTGGCACTCCGGGTGCGGCCGGGAGGCCGCGCGGAGCCTCCGCGCGGCCCCGCCCCCGCCCCGGTGCACGCCCCGGCCGGCCCGTCCGGCCGTGCCGGCACACGGTCCGGCCGGGGCCGGACATCAGTCCGAGAAGGTCTCCACCCGCATCACGCTGGCCACCTCCCGGACCATGTGGTGCTCGCGCAGCACCTCGACCGTGGAGCTGAGCGCGGCGTCCGGCGCGGGGTGGCTGACGAGCACCAGCTGCGCGTCGTCACCGGTCCCCTCCTGCCGGACGTTCTTGATGGACACCCCGTGGTCGGAGAAGATCTCCGCGACCTTGGACAGCACACCGGGACGGTCGGCCACGTCCAGCGCCACGTGGTAGCTGGTGATGGTGTGACCCATGTCGTGCACCGGCAGCCCAGTGTCGTGCGCGCCCTCGGCCACTGAGGTGTCCGCGAGGCGGTTGCGCGCCACCGCGACCAGGTCGCCCAGGACCGCGCTCGCGGTGGGGGTGCCGCCTGCGCCCGCCCCGTAGAACATGAGGCGTCCCGCCGACTCGGCCTCGACGAAGACCGCGTTGTAGGCCTCCTTGACGCTGGCCAGCGGGTGCCCGACCGGCAGCATCACCGGGTGGACGCGCACGCCCACCGAACCGCCGTCCTCGGAGCGCTGGCAGATCGCCAGGAGTTTGACCACGCAGCCCATCGCCCGCGCGCTGGCGATGTCACCCGCGGACACACCGGTGATTCCCTCGCGGTGCACGTCGGCGGCGGTCACCCGCTGGGTGTGGAAGGCCAGCCTCGCCAGGATCGCGGCCTTGGCCGCGGCGTCGAAGCCCTCCACGTCCGCGGTGGGGTCGGCCTCCGCGTACCCGAGGGCCTGGGCCTCCTCCAGGGACTCCGTGAAACCCGCCCCCAGGGAGTCCATCCGGTCGAGGATGTAGTTGGTGGTGCCGTTCACGATGCCCAGCACCCGGTTGACCCGGTCACCGGCCAACGAGTCCCTCAGCGGGCGCAGCAGCGGGATCGCCCCCGCCACGGACGCCTCGTAGTACAGGTCCACCCCGGCGTCGCGGGCTGCCGCGTGCAGCGTCTGGCCGTCCTCCGCGAGCAGCGCCTTGTTCGCCGTCACGACGGACTTCCCCGCCTTGACCGCGGCGAGGATCAGCGACCGGGCCGGTTCGATCCCGCCGATCACCTCCACCACGAGGTCGATGTCGGGACGCGTCACCAGGGCCGTGGCATCGGTGGTCAGCAGCGCTGGGTCGACCCCGCGGTCGCGGTCGATGCGACGCACCGCGATCCCGCCGATCTCGATCGGCGTGCCCACCCGCGCGGCAAGCTCCTCGGACTGTTCGTTGACCAGGCGGACGACTTCCGAACCCACAACGCCGCATCCGAGCAGCGCCACCTTCATCGCCATTTGGGCGTGACTCCCACTTCTCTCGTGTCCCCAACCTCGCGCGGCGGCGCCGCCTCGGAGTGGACTGTTCAGCCGACGTCGAGGCGGAGCAGGTCCTCCTCGCTCTCCCTGCGCACGATGACGCGCGCGCTCCCGTCCCTGACCGCCACCATGGCCGGCCTGGGCAGATGGTTGTAGTTACTCGCCATGGAGTAGCAGTAGGCTCCCGTGGCGGCGACGGCCACCAGGTCGCCCGGCCTCAGGTCCGCCGGGAGGTAGAGGTCGTGGACGATGATGTCGCCGCTCTCGCAGTGCTTGCCGACCAGGCGCGACAGCATGGGGGCGGCGGTGCTCTCCCGGGAGACCAGCTGGCTCGTGTACTCCGAGCCGTACAGGGCGGTACGGATGTTGTCGCTCATCCCCCCGTCGACGCTGACGTAGGTGCGGATTCCCTCGACGTCCTTGACCGTACCCACCTCGTAGACGGTAATCCCGGCCGGGCCCGCCAGTGCGCGCCCCGGCTCGACGGCGATGCGCGGCATCGGCAGCCCCGCGTCCTGGCACTCCCTGCGCACGATGGAGGTCAGGCTCGCGGCGATCGCCTTGGGTTCGAGGGGGTCGTCACCCGAGGTGTAGGCGATACCGAGTCCTCCGCCGAGGTCGAGTTCGGCGAGGGTGACGCCCAGGTCCTCGTGGATGCCGGTGAGGAACCGGGCGACCCTGCGGGCGGCGACCTCGAACCCGGAGGTGTCGAAGATCTGCGAGCCGATGTGCGAGTGCAGGCCCACGAGTTCGAGGTGGGGCGCGTCGAGGACGCCGCGGACGGCGGCCGCCGCCGCCCCGGTGCTCAGCGCGAAGCCGAACTTCTGGTCGTCGTGCGCGGTGGCCACGAACTCGTGGGTGTGCGCCTCGACGCCGGTGGTCACGCGGATGAGCACCTTCGGGCGGACGCCGAGTGCGGCGGCGACCGACTCCAGGCGCGTGATCTCGTCGAAGGAGTCGATGATGATCCGTCCCACCCCGGCCTCGGCGGCGCGGCGCAGTTCGTTGACGGACTTGTTGTTGCCGTGCATGCCGATGCGCTCGGCGGGGACCCCGGCGGCCAGGGCGACGGCGAGTTCGCCGCCCGAGCACACGTCCAGCTTGAGCCCCTCCTCCACGACCCAGCGCGCGACGGCCTTGTTGAGCAGCGCCTTGCCCGCGTAGTAGACGTCGGCGTCGGAGAAGGCCGTGCGGTAGTCGCGTGCACGGCTGCGGAAGTCCTCCTCGTCCATGACGAAGAGGGGTGTGCCGTGGGCGGCGGCGAGTTCGCGCACGCCGACGCCGCCGATCGTGACCTCCCCCTCCGAGCGGCGGGCCGTCGTCGGCCACACCCGGGGGTCGAGGTCGTTGAGGTCCTCCGGCGGCAGCGGCGGGTTGTCCTCCGGCAGGATCTCCGCGTGACGGGATCCGGCGGGGTGGGCGTAGCGGCTCATGATGGGCTTTCGGCTGGAACTGTACGGCTGGGCGGGTCGGCGGGTCCCCGGCGGTGACGCCCGGGCCCATTGTCCACCAACCCGATCGGAACGCGTGGAATGGGTGTGCCCCCCGGAGGCATGGCGGGGCGTCTACAGCCTTGTGGGCGCTGACACCCCGAGCAGGAAGAGCCCGGTGCGGAGGACTCCGGCGACGGCGGCGGGCAGTGCCGTGGCCGTGACCGTGTCCGAGGTGGTCCGCTCCGCCGGTCCGGCGGCGGCGTGGGGACACGTCCGCCACTCATCGTAGGCACTGGCCAGCGCTTCCAGGTATCTCACCAGGATATGGGGTTCCTCTCGGCGCGCGGCCGTGTCCAGGACACCGGGTCCGTCGAAGAGGAGTCCGCGCACGGCGGCGGTGTGCGCGGGACACGCGGCGGGGGGCGGCGCCCCCTCGGCCGTCCAGCGTCCGCTGGTGACGGCGTGGGCGTGCGCGTGGCGCAGCCGGAAGGCGGGGTTGGCGTCGGTGAGGCGTGTCCAGGCCCCGGGGTACTCGGCGGACGGCAGGACCGGCAGGTCGCGGCCGGTGGTCTCGGTGGCGCGGGGGCGTTCGGGCACCGAACGGCAGAAGGCCACGCGCGCGCTGTCCTCCCCGACGGCTCCGAGTGCGCGCGCCGCGGGGGTGACGAGTCCGCTCCGGTCGCCGTCCAGGTAGGGGTCGCGCCAGGACACGTCGGCGTCGCCCGGCCCCGGCGGCGGGATCAGCGGCCCGGTGGCCAGGGCGATACGGCCCCGTGCGTCGGCGCGGGCGAGCCTGCGGGCCTGGGCGACCGGCCCCGCGTCGTGCAGCGCGGTCCGCGGCCACTCCCCCGCGCCGTCCCAGTCGCGGCCGGTCAGGAAGAGGGGGCCGTCGGAGGCCTCGGCGACCAGGGCGTCGCGCTGGTCGCCGGTGAAGGTGATGTTGAGGAAGCCGCGTCCGTCGGCGACGACCTGGGCGAAGTCCGCCAGGCCCGCTTCGCGCATGCTCTGCAGCTGCGCGGCCACACGGCCGGAGACCAGCAGGTGGTGGCGCCGTCCGCGCCCCTCGCCCGGGGGGAGCCGTGCGGCGACCTGCCCGACCAGGCGCGGCGCCAGGGCGGTGGCGGCGTCGGCCGTCCCGTCGGCCTGGTCGTGGCGCGGCCAGACGAACGGGACCTCCTCCGGGGGGAGGTCGAACGCGCGGGCGGCGGCCTCCCGGAGGAGGGCCTCCAGCCGTCTGGGGGTCATGCGGGGCCCCCGGCGCGGTCGACGAGTTCGCGGATGACGTCGATGAGCGCGTCCGGGTCGAAGGGCTTGGTGACGTAGGCGTCGACGCCGATCCGCTCGCCGCGCCGGTGGTCGTCGGCCTGGGTGCGGGCGGTGACGAGGATGATGGGGCAGTGCCGGGTGCGCGCGTCCGCGCGGAGCCGCTCGGCGGCGGTCCAGCCGTCCATGCGGGGCATCATCACGTCCATGGTGACGACGTGGGGGGCTATGTGGGCGGCACGGTCGAGGCAGTCGCGTCCGTCCACGGCGGTGAACACCTCGAACCCCTCCAGTTCGAGGTTGAGGCGGATCAGTTCCCGGATCACGTCGTCGTCCTCGACGACGAGAACCCGTGTGGGTAGGGCGTTCACGGGCGTGACACTACCGCCGCGCGGCGACACGGCACCACCGGAATCCGCCGATCGGCACGCCCCTCCCGGGGGCAGCGGTCACCGGTGGACGAAGGGCACGGCTCCCCTGCTACAGTTGTTCACGCAAGCCAGCCCCCTTAGCTCAGGGGATAGAGCATCGGCCTCCGGAGCCGAGGGCGCAGGTTCGAATCCTGCAGGGGGCACGCGGGCGCGTCAGCGCCATACTGGAGACGACCAGCGGGAACACTGTTCCCCGCTGGTCTTTTTCTTTTTCCGGGACGCCGACGGCACCCGACGGCCGCGGGGCCGCCCACGGTCGCGTCGGCCCGGAGGAGATCGACCCGCCTGGCAGGGGGACGACGTCCCCGACTCCTGGTGACGGTCCGGCTCGGACCGGTGGGAACGGGTGAGATACGCATGGTCGGGAGCAGGGAGCGCGAACGGGTCGCGGGTGAGCTGCGGCGGCGGATCCGGGCCGGGGACCCCGGCCCCGGCGGGCGGTTGCCCTCCGAGGACGAACTGGCCGGACTCCACGGCGCGGACCCGGCGGCCGTACGCGGGGCGCTGGCGCTCCTCCGCGCCGAGGGTCTGGTCGGGGAGCGGGACGCCCCGGGCACCGTGGTGCTCGCACCGCGGCGGGCGGTGGTGCGGAGCAGCGAACGCCACCAGTGGGAGAAGGACCGGGCACGCGCGGACCTGCGGGAGCGTCGCGCCACCGGGGCGACCGAGAACGACACGGGGTCCGTGGTGGACGACCTGGAGTTCAGCGCCCGCTACGGGCGCGTCGACGCCGACCCCGACCTGGCGGACGCCCTCGGGGTCCCGAAGGGGACCGCGCTGCTGGAGCGCGTCTACCGGACACGCCACCGCGACGAGGACGCCCCGTTCAGCCTGACGTCCTCCTACCTCGTCCTCGACCTGGTGGAGTCCAACCCCGACCTGCTCGACGAGACCAGGGAGCCGTGGCCGGGGGGCACGCAGAGCCAGCTGCGCACCGTCGGCGTCGAGGTGGACCGGGTGGAGGAGAGGATCACTGCGAGACCGCCCACACCGGACGAGGCGGACGGGCTCGGGCTCGGCGCGGGCGCCGCGGTGATGGTGCTGAGGAAGACCTCGATCGACACGCGGGGCAGGGTCGTGGACTGGTCCGAGGTCATCCTGCCCGGCGACCGCTCCGAGGCGGTCTTCACGACGCGGTTGGAGCGCTGGTAGCCGATGTCCCGGATCATCTCCGTCGTCACGGCCGTCCATGCTCCGGGCGCCCGCTTCCTGCCCGCCGCCTACCGGTCCCTCCTGGAGCAGCGGCTCCCCGACGGGTGGGACTGGCAGTGGGTCGTCCAGGAGGACGGTGAGACGGACGAGGTCCGCCCCCGCCTCGGGGAGGACTCCCGGGTGAGCTTCGGGCAGGGTCGGCCCGGCCGGGCGGGCATGGCCCGCACGATGGCGCTGTCCCGCGCGGAGGGCGAGTTCGTCAAGGTCCTGGACGCCGACGACCAGCTGACGCGGGGAGCTCTGGCGCGGGACGTCGCCGCACTGACGGGCGGGTCGGGAGCCGCGTGGGCGGCGTCGGCCGTCCTCGACCTGCTGCCCGACGGGTCCACCGCCGGGTTCGCCGGCGACCCCGACGAGGGGCCCGTGGAGCGCGGGGCCGTCCTCTCCCACTGGAGGGAGCACGACTTCCTGGCGCAGGTGCACCCGGCGACGCTGTGCGTGCGCCGCGACCTGCTCCTGGCCCTCGGCGGGTGGATGGCGCTCCCCGCGTCGGAGGACACCGGGCTGCTGCTGGCACTGAACGCCGTGAGCCGCGGGTGGTTCACGAGGGAACCCGGACTGCTGTACCGGAAGTGGCCCGGACAGGTGACCGCCGCGGCGGCGCACACCGACCGGGAGGAGCGGGCGGCGCGCATGGCCGTGGTGGAGTCGCGGGCGCTCGCCCTGTCGGGCACCGGCTGGAGCTTCGAACCGCCCCCGGCGTAGCGGGCGCCCGGGGCCACGTCCCCGCGCCGGGAGGGCGACGGCCCGACCTCCCGGAGGAGGGCGGCCCGACCACCCGCGCGGGACCGTCCTGCTCCGCGGGAGCCCGCCCGGCCCGGGACGGCCGACCGCCGGGGAGGGCCCTGCCCAGGCCCCGCCGCGACGACCGGGGTCAGACCTTGGCGAGCGGCCACGACCCGTCGATGACCGCCTCGGGGTCCCGGCCCCGCCGCAGATAGGCCTGGAAGGAGGCCGCCTGGTCGGCCTTCCAGCCGACCTGGGCGGCGTGCAGGTCGTCCACGCCCATCTCGGCCAGCTCGGGGTGGGCGGCGCCGAGCTTCCAGGCGAGGCGGGCGGCGGCGAGCGCGTCGGCGGAGGCCCCGTGCGCCTGCTCCTCGTCGAGGGGCACGCCGTGGTGCGCGCACACGTCCACCAGCGTGCGGCCACCCCTGCGGTAGGGGTCCATCTGCTTGTCCAGCACCAGGGGGTCGACGACGCGCAGCTGCCCGAAGTAGCTCACCCCCGAGCCGTGCCGTTCGAGTTCGGCGGAGAGCAGGCCGAGGTCGTAGGGAGCGTTGTAGATCACCACGGGCAGGCCGTCCACCACGACCCGCTCCAGGGCGGCCCCGATCTCGGTGACCACCTCGGCGGCGGGACGGCCGTGCTCACGGGCGTGCTCGGTGGTGATCCCGTGGATGGCGGCGGCCTCCTGGGGGATCTCCACGCCGGGGTCGGCCAGCCAGGTGACGGCCTCCTTGCTGCGGGCTCCGGGGTCGATCCTCCACAGTGCTGCGGTGACGATCCGGTCGGTGGCCAGGTCCAGACCGGTGGACTCGAAGTCCAGGGCGGCCATCGGTTGCGTGTGCCAGGTCATGACGTCCTTCGGGTCGGATGGTTCCTACCTTCCCGCACCTGGCGTCCCACACCGGAAGACGCGCGGGTTCTGACCGGCGCGGACCGGGCGTCGACGCGGACGCCGGCGGGCGGTCGGTCGGTCCGCGCCGCCGGGGCGAGTCGGCTCCCACAGACCGCGGGGCCCGGGAACGGGGTCGCGGAAGGAGCGGGACAGACGGTCGGGCAGGCCCGACAGGTGTGGCAGGGGCCGTCCCGGCGCGCGGTCAGCGGGCCGGGGCGGCCTCCCGCACCGGGAGCGGTCGGCGGGAGAACTCGCCGCCGCGCGCCACCACGGCGAAGGCCATCACGCCCAGGCCGACGAGGGTGATCAGCGCCCCGGTCCACAGCGGCGACGTGTAGCCCAGCCCCGCGGCGAGGCCGAGACCGCCGGCCCAGGCGCCGAGGGCGTTCCCGACGTTGAACGCCGCGATGTTGGCGCCGGAGGCGAGCGTGGGCGCCCGGTCGGCGAACCCCATGATGCGCATCTGGAGCCCGGGGACGGTCGCGAACCCGAACCCGCCCATCAGCACCAGGGCGACCAGTGTCGCCCAGGGGATGTGGGCGACCAGCGCGAACGCGGCCAGGACCAGGGCCAGACCGGCGATCAGCACCAGGAGGGTGCGGCCGGGGTCGCGGTCGGCGAAGCGCCCGCCGAGGAGGTTCCCGGCGAACAGTCCGACGCCGATGAGGACGAGCAGCCACGGCACGGACGCCGTGGTGAACCCCGTGACCTCCGTGAGGGTGAACGCGATGTACGTGAACCCGCCGAACATTCCGCCGAAGCCGAGCACGGTGACCGCCAGGGAGAGCCACACCTGGAGGCTGCGGAACGCGCCGAACTCGACGCGCAGCCCGCCGGACCCGCTGTGCTCCGCCTTCTCGGCCGCACCGGTGCCGGGGACGAGCGCGGCGATGCCGACGAACGCGACGATCCCGATGGCGGTGATCGCCCAGAAGGTGGAGCGCCATCCGAGGGCCTGGCCCAGGAAGGTGCCGAAGGGGACGCCGAGGACGTTGGCGGTGGTCAGCCCGGCGAACATGACGGAGATCGCGGCGGCCCTGCGGTGCGCGGGCACGAGGCCCGCCGCGAGGACCGCGCCGATGCCGAAGAACGCGCCGTGGCACAGGGCGGCGAGGATCCGGCCGGCGAGCATGACCTCGTAGGTGGCGGCGAGCGCGGAGACGGTGTTGCCCGCGATGAACAGCACCATGAGGAGCAGGAGTGCGCGCTTGCGGTTGACGGTGTGCAGGAGGGCCGTCAGCCCGACGCCGCCGACCGCGACGGCGAGCGCGTAGCCGGAGATGAGGTGGCCGGCGACCGTGGGCGTGACGCCGAAGTCGGCGCCCACCTCGGGCAGCAGGCCCATGATGACGAACTCGGTGAGTCCGATGCCGAAGCCCCCGATGGCGAGGGCGTAGAGCGCGAGCGGCATGAGGAGTACTCCTCCGAAATGATCGTTGCGCATGCACTAGTTGCAGACGCAACGAAAATAGTTGCACACGCACCCTACCGGCGCAAGCTGCTATTATGTGCTCCCCAGCACGCCGCTGGCCGACGGAAACGGGGTGTGGCCATGGGCATCGCCGACGACGCCGTGGAGATCCGCGCGCACGGATGGCGCACGCTCGCCGCCGTCCACGGGCTGATCGAGGCCTCCCTGGAGAAGGCCCTCCAGTCGGGGCACGGCATCTCCGTGGTGGAGTACACCGTCATGGACGCCCTCGACCGCCAGGACGGGTGGCACATGCGCATGCGCCAGCTCGCCCGCGCCGCCGCGCTGTCCAACAGCGCCACCACGCGCCTGGTCACCAGGTTGGAGGACCGCGGCCTACTCACCCGCGTACTGTGCGCGGACGACCGGCGCGGCATCTACACCGAGCTCACCCAGGCCGGGATGGCCCTGCTCGCCGAGGCCCGGCCCACGCACGACGCCGTGCTCCGGGAGACCCTGGACGAGGCGGCCCGGACGCCGGAGCTGGCCCCCCTCGTGGGGGCGCTGCGCGACCTCGCTCCCGTGGAGGCCTGACCGGGCCGGGGCCGGAGGACAGGTGCCGGAGGACAGGGGCCGGAGGGCCGGGGCCACGCCGGAGGTCGCGACCTTGCGGGAGACCCGCCGACAGGGGCGGATACAGGGGATCCGCGGAATGTCCCTGGCGCCGCGGGCGGCCCGAGGGCAGCACGAACACGGCGAGCCCCTGGGGACCCCCCGTCTTCCAGTCAACCGCGACAGTCCCCCACCACACCAGCCCCGACCCCCACCTGTGGACAACGCCCCCCGGGCCCCGGATCTCGGCTACGGCGCGGCACCGCGACCCGTTCGAGGGCAGCACGAACACGGTGAGCCCCTGGGCCCCCCGTCTTCCAGTCAACCGCGGCAATCCCCCACCACACCAGCCCCGACCCCCACCTGTGGACAACGACCCCCACGGCCGCCTCGGGCTACGGGCCCGCCCCCGGGACCCGAACCCCGAGACCCTGCCCCCAGGCCCCCGGACCTCGGAGCGGACACCCCCGCCCCCTCACACCCCCTGACCGCCTCCTCCGCCGCGGCCGCCCGTGAGCACCGCCGCGACCTCCCGCGCGATCCGGGCCGCGGACTCCTCCGCGACCTGGGTGGACGCGCCCGCCAGATGCGGGGTGGCGAACACCCCCGGGCGCCGCAGCAACGGGTCGCCGGCCGCCGGGGGCTCGGGGTCGAACACGTCCAGCACCGCCCCGCGCAGGTGCCCCGCCTCCAGGGCCCGGTCCAGCGCGACCGCGTCCACCAGCTCACCGCGCGCGGTGTTGACCAGCAGCGATCCTGGGCGCATCGTCGCGAGCGCCGCCGCGTCCACGATGTGCCGGGTCTCCTCCGTCAGCCGGGCGTGCAGGCTCACCACGTCCGACCCGGCCAGCAGCTCGTCCAGGCCCACCATGCGGGCGCCCGCGCGGAGTGCCGTACCGGCGTCGGCGTAGGGGTCGTGGGCGAGGACTGTCGCCCCGAAGGCCCCCAGCAGTTCGGCCACCCGCGCCCCCACCGCGCCGAGGCCGACCAGCCCCACCGTGGCCGCGCGCAGCTCCAGGCCGGTGCGCTCGTACCGGAACCCCTCAGCGTCCCACCGGCCGCGCGCCAGGCCCGAGGCCGCGGCGGGCAGACCGCGCATCGCGCAGATCATCGTGCCCACGCAGTACTCGGCGACCGCGCCCAGATTGCGCCCGGGGAGGTGGACCACGGGCACCGACGCCTCCGCCGCCGCTGCGAGGTCGACGTTCACCGGGCCGCCCCGGGTCACGCCGATCACCCTCAGGGTGCCGCGGCCCGCCTCGACCACCTCACGGGTGACGGGCGCCAGGTGGGTGACCAGGGCGTGCGCGCCCCTGGCCAGTGCGGCCAGCGCGGCGGGGTCCCCGGAGGCCTCCCTGACCCCGTCGACGTCGGCGAAGGGCGAGGTCGGCCAGGCGGAGTCGAGGCGGGCGATCCTCGTAGGGGGCCCGGGCGCTCCGGTACCGGAGTCCGTGCCCAGCTCGGCCTCCAGCGCCCTTGCGAGCAGGTCCGCGGAGATGAACCTGTCCCCGGCGCAGACCAGGCGAAGAGTCTCGGTCATCGCAGTCGCTCCCCCGTGTCGGGATCGAAGAGGTGGACGTGTTCGGGTCGCGCACCGACCAGGACCGGAGCGCCCGGGTCGAGGGTCACCCCGCCGGGCGTCTGGACGACGAACCGGCTCCGCGCCCCGGGCCCGCAGGCCGCTCCCTCCGGGGCGCGGGCGCCGGCGAGGTCGACCGTGGCCAGCCCGAACTCCATGAGGTACTCGAACACGCCGACGGTCGCGCTCAGCGCGGGACGCGCCGAGCCCCGCTCGACCACCGCGCAGTCCTGCGGACGCAGCCCGACCTGGACCCGGGTCCCCGCGCGGGCCCGGGAGGCGGTGGGAAGGGTCCCCGCTCCCCCGACGCGGACGGCCCCGCCGCCGTCCGCGACCGTGCCCTCGACCAGGTTGATCGAGGGCTCGCCCACGAAGTCGGCGACGAACCGGTTGGCGGGGTCGTCGAAGATCTCATCCGGTGTGCCGAACTGCTGGATCAGCCCGCCGTCCATGACCGCCATCCGGTCCGCCAGGCTGAGCGCCTCCAGCTGGTCGTGGGTGACCACAATGGTGGTGTAGCCGAACTCGCGCTGGAGCACCTTGAGTTCGCGGCGCACCCGCTGGCGCTGTCCGGCGTCCAGGTGGGACAGGGGTTCGTCCAGGAGGAGGACCGGCGGGTTGCGGACGAGTGCCCTGGCCAGGGCCACGCGCTGCTTCTGGCCGCTGGAGAGCCCGGCGGGGCGCAGGTCCAGCAGGTCGGTGATCTCCAGGCGCTCGGCTATGGCGGCCACGCGGGCGCGGACGTCGCGGGCCCGGCGGGCGCGCAGCCCGTACGCCAGGTTCTCCCGGACCGACAGGGGCGGGTAGAGGGCGTAGCTCTCGAAGCCGACGCCGACGTCGCGCCTGCCCGGGGGCAGGCCGGTGACCGCGCGGTCGCCGATGACGACCTCCCCCGAGGTCACGGTCTCCAGTCCGGCGATCATGCGCAGGGTGGTGGTCTTGCCGCAGCCGGAGGGTCCGAGGAGGGCGACCATCTCCCCCGGCTCGATGGCGAGGTCGATGCCGCGTACCGCCGCGAAGGGCTCGCGCCCGCGCGCCGCGTAGGTCTTGCGGAGGTCTCGCAGGGTGAGGCTCCGGGCGACCGGGGCCGCCGCGTCCGTGTGGACCGTCATCGCGTCCCCCCGACCGGGAGCGCGCCGCCCACCCGGGGCGCGTACGGCGATCGGTCCTCCGCCCGGCCGGCGAAGACGTGGACGCGGTCCCAGCCGACCGCGAGGGTGACGTCGTCGCCCTCGCGGACCCGCGGGTCGTCGGTGACCGTGATGACGGTCCGACCGGACACGTCCACGCTCAGCTCGCGGGAGCGTCCCAGGCGTTCGACCAGGACGACCCGTCCGCGCAGGACGAGTTCCCTCCCGGCGTCCTCCCGCGGCGCGGACGGGCCGAGGAGCCGCAGGTCGCGGGGGCGCAGTCCGAGCAGGACCCTGTCGGTGTCGGGCACCGTGCCGGGGAGGGCGACGGTGATTCCCCCGCCGTCGGTGGTGGCCAGTCCTGCGTGCACGCGGGCCTCCAGCAGGTTCGTCTCGGGCTGTCCCAGGGAGCGGGCCACGAAGGTGTCCGCCGGGGTGTCCCACACCTGGGCCGGGGTTCCGACCTGGACGAGCCGCCCCTCGCGCAGCACGCCGATCCGGTCCCCCAGCGCCAGGGCCTCCTGGTAGTCGTGGGTGACGTAGACGGTCGTGGTGCGCGCCATGCCGCTGAGCTGCTTGAGCTCGGCCCGCATGGTGGCGCGTAGTTTGGCGTCCAGGTGGGACAGGGGTTCGTCCAGCAGGTAGACGTCGGCGGGCCTGACCAGCACCCGCCCCAGGGCGGTGCGCTGTCGCTGGCCGTTGGACAGCTCACGCGGGTAGCGGCCGAGCAGGTGGTCGATGCCCAGGGTCCGGGTGACGTCGGCGACGCGGGCGCGGCGCTGCTCGGGCGTCCACACCCCCAGGCGGCCGGAGCGCAGGGGCGAGGCGAGGTTCTGCTCCACGGTCCTCTGCGGGTAGAGGGCGTAGCTCTCGAAGGCCATCGCGACGTTGCGCTCGTAGGGCTCCGCGCCGGTCATGTCGCGACCGCCGATGACGACCTGGCCGGTGGCGCCGTCCACCAGCCCGGCGACGCACTTGAGGGTGGTGGTCTTGCCCGCGCCGGAGGGGCCCAGGACGACGAAGAACTCGCCGTCGGCGACCTCCACGTCCAGGCCGCTGAGGGCGGTCTTCCTTCCGTAGCGGGCCCCGAGCCCGCGCAGTTCCAGGGAACTCACGACTTCACCGCCCCGAACGACAGGCCGCGCACGAGATAGCGCTGGATGGACAGGGCCACCAGGAGGGGTGGCAGGGCCGCGAGGAGCGCGGCCGCGGCGGTCAGGTTGTAGAAGGCCTGCCCGCCGCCGCCGAGGAAGCGGGTCACGGCCACGGTCACCGTGGGGTTCTGGCTACCGGTGAGGATCAGCGGGAACACGTAGTTGTTCCACGCGAAGATGAACGCCAGCAGCGCCGACGCGGCGATGCCCGGGCGCACCAGCGGGAGCGCCACCATGAGGAACGCGCGGGTGCGGGTGTAGCCGTCCAGGAGGGCGGCCTGTTCCAGTTCCTCGGGCATGTCCTGGAAGTAGGACCGCAGGATCCACACGATGAGCGGCAGGGTGACCAGCTGGAGCACCCACACGGTGCCGACGGCGGAGTCGAACAGCCCGAGCTGGTTGTAGATGATGAAGAGCGGCACGATCACCATCAGCTCCGGTGCGAACCGGAACGACAGGATGGTGAACATGATGTCGTTGGACCCCCGGTACGCCCAGCGCCCGGCCGCGTAGGCCGCGGGGATGCCGATGGCGAGGGACAGCAGGACCGCGCCCAGCGAGGTGACCAGGCTGGTGAACAGCGCCCCGGTGAAGTCGACGCTGGTGAGGCGCACCCCCTCCTCGCTGAGGACGGTGGCGAAGTTGTCGAGGGTCGGCGTGAACACGAAGTAGGTGGAGGTCTGGTCGGCCCTGGACTTGAGGGACAGCAGGACCATCCACAGGATCGGGAACAGCGAGAAGGCGAACCACAGGACCAGCAGGAGGTCGGCCCCGGCGGAGGCCGGGGAGAACCGCCGGTGTCCGGGTCGGCGGGTGGCGGTCACGGCTCAGTCCTCCGATCCGGCCGCGCGGCGCTGGGCCCGGCCCAGGACGCTGACCAGGTAGCGGGCGGTGATGAACACGATCACCCACAGCAGCAGCATGTAGGTGCTGCCGAGGGAGAAGTTCAGGTTGGTGATCGAGTTCTGGAAGGCGCCGACCTGGAGGGTGCGGGTGGCCCCTCCGGGCCCTCCGGCGGTGAGCACGTACACGTGGTCGAAGACCTTGAGCGAGTCCATGAACCGGAAGATCACGGCGACGAGGATGTAGGGCCACATCATCGGGAGCATGAGGCGCCGGAACATGTAGAACCAGCTCGCGCCGTCCACGTCGGACGCCTCGAAGGGCTCCCGGGGCAGCGAGCGGATGCCCGCCAGGACGAGGATCGCGACGAACGGGGTGAAGATCCAGACGTCGACGAGCATCACCGACCACAGGGCGCGGTCCTCGCTCAGCCAGTCGAAGGTGGAGCCGAGCCCGAGGACGTGGTTGAGGACGCCGAACTGGGGGTTGAACATCAGACCCCAGATGACGCCCGCGATCACCGGGGCGATCATCAGCGGCAGGATCAGCAGGCGTTCCAGGAGCCTGCCGACGAGGCTGGCGCGGAAGAGCAGCAGCGCGATGCCGACGCCGAGGACCGTCTCGACGGTGGTGGCCGCGACGGCGTAGGTGGCGGTGACGCGCACGCTGGACCAGAACACGGGGTCGCCGAGGGTGCCGGTGATGTTCCGCAGGCCGACGAACACGGGTTCGGGGACGACCGCCGAGTAGTCGAGGAAGGCGTAGTAGGCGCCCAGGACGAACGGGTAGAGGATGCCCGCGATGATGAGGACGGCGGGGACGGACAGCAGGTAGGGCCGGAGTGCGCGCCGCCATGCGGGCACCCGGCGGACGGGGTCGTCGCGGACGGGCCCGCTCCCGCCCGCCTCCGGAGGTGCGGTGGTCGTGCTCACGTGCTCGCCTCCCTCACTCGGTGTCGAGGGCGTCGGTGCTCGCCTGCGCCAGGGCGTCGAGCCGTTCCTCGGCGTCGTCGCCCGCGTAGATGTCCTGGAGGGCCACAGCCCAGTTCTCGGTGTTCTCGAAGAACTGGGTCTGCGGGGTGAAGTGGATCCTCGTGGAGTCGATGACCCGCTCGAAGGTCTCCTGGTAGCCGGGGAAGTCGCCGAGGCCGGCCTTGAACGCGTCCTCGAACACGGATTCGCGGGTGGGGTCGGCGAAGCCCAGCTCTCCGGTCTGCACGGCCTGGCTCTGGGCGTCCCTGCCCGTGGCCCACTGGATGAAGAGCCAGGCGGCGAGCTTGTTCCGCGACGCGGAGCTCATGGCCAGCGACCACGTCCACAGGTTGGTGTCGTAGTTGCCGTCGGGGCCCGCCGGGCCCGGGTGCCAGGCGAGGTTGCCCGCCTCGGCGCTGTTGCCCGCGATGTTCTGGGGGTAGGTGGCCGAGTCGGCGTCGTAGACCATCATGGCCGTGCCGGACCCCAGGTCGGCGGTGCAGTCGGGGTAGTCGTACGTGGTCCAGGAGGTGGGTCCGGCGTCGCGCGCCAGGTCGACCCACTTCCGGGTGAAGTCGACGGCGGCGTCCGAGTTCATGGCGGCCACGAGGCGGTCGCCCTCCAGCGTGTAGTCGACGCAGCCCTCCCTGGTGAACTGGGTCATGAACCCGGGGTGGATGGTCGCCCAGGAGCGTGAACCCCGGAAGGCGAGGCCGTAGGTGTTCTCGTCGCGGTCGGTGAGGTCGACGGCCAGCTCGCGGAGTTCGTCGAAGGTCTCGGCCGGCCGGATGCCGCGCCGGTCGAACTCGGCCTTGTTGTAGCAGAGGACGTTGGTCTCGAACCCCCAGGGGATGGCCCACTGCCCGCCGGTCCCCAGCGGGCTGCCGACGGCGAAGTCCCAGGACGTGGAGGTGCGCAGGCCCTCGTAGATGTCGTCGAAGTCGTACTCGTCGGCGGTGGCGGACTCGTTGTCGATCCAGGGGCGCAGGTCCTCCATCCAGCCGGGAGGGCCGTAGGTCCAGATGAAGTAGGCGCCGGTCATGAAGGCGTCGTAGTTGCCCGCGCCGCTGGCCAGCTCGGTGTTGAGGCGGGTGTAGTAGTCGGCCTCCGCGACGAGGTCGGCGTTGACGGTGATGCCGGTCAGCTCGGTGAACTGTGCGAGGAGCGGCTGGAAGGCGACCTGGTAGGGGTGCGGGGTCTGCAGGACCGAGATCTCCGCGCCCTCGGCCTTGCGCCAGTCGAACGCTCCGGTGACCTCTCCGGCCCCGTTCTCTCCCCCGGAGATGCCGCCCGTGCCCAGACCGCAGCCGGGCAGCAGGACGGCCCCCGCGGCGGCCGCGCCGCCCGCGCCGAGGAGGCCCATGGCACGGCGGCGGGACAGGCCCGGGACCCCGGCGACGGGGGGCGTGCCGGGGGTGCGCGGGAGGCGGGGGTTCCTTCTGGGGTTCATCGTGCTCTCCAGGCGGTGGTGGGGGGTGGTGTCCGGCGGATCGCCGCCGGGGGCGGGCCGGGGTGTTTCAGGCGGACGGCCCGGGGTTCCGTCACATGGCCGGTCCCCGGGGCCCCGGGGGCGAGGGGGGCGTCGGAGGCTCCGGATCGGCGGGGTGTGCGGTGCCCTGCGGTCGCGGGGAGGTACGCGGAGGGCCGGGGGGTTCCCGGTACGTCGGGAGGTTGAGGGACAGCAGGGCGGGCGGCGCGGAGGGGTCGGCGGGGACGCGCAGCCGGGTGACCGCGGCGTTGTCCAGCCGGGGGAACACGCGCCGGTAGTGGGCGAGGGGGATGCCCAGCCAGGAGCACAGGGCCAGGCGCAGCGCGGTGTTGTGCCCGACGACGAGGACGCGCCCTCCGGTGTGGTCGTCGGCGAGGGTCCGCAGGGCGTCGCGGACGCGGGCCGCGACCTCTGCGGGGTTCTCGGCTCCGGGAAGCGGGTGGGCGGCGGGGTCGGCGCGGAAGGCGTCCGCAGCCCCGGGGTGGCGCAGGTCGGTCTCGGCGAGGGTCAGCCCCTCCGCCAGCCCGAAGTCGGCCTCGGCGAGGCCGGGCAGGACCACGGGATCCACGCCGAGCGCCCCGGCCGCCGGCAGGGCCGTGGCCCTGGCGCGGCCCAGCGGGGAGCAGGCGACCGCGTCGTGGGGGTTGCCGCGGGCCCACCGGGCGAGCGCGAGGGCCTGGTTCCGCCCGGTGCCGTCGAGGGCGATGTCGGAGCTGCCCGCGTACCGGTTCCCGGCGTGCCAGACGGTGCGGCCGTGCCGGACCAGGGACAGCTCCGTGGATGCGGGGGTCACGCGGTGGCCTCCCGCGGGGCCCGGGGCGCCCCGATCCACCCCTTCTCGCGGAGGGCCGCGACGAGGCGCCGGTACCCGTGGTCGAGTTCGTCCGCGCGGGACGGGTCGGGTTCGTAGCGGTGGGCGACGCGGACCATGGCGCGCGCCGTCGCGGCCAGTCGCCCCGCGGGGGCGCGGGCGATCACGGCGGAGCCGAACGCCGACCCCGTGTGTGCGGGGACCAGCACGGTGCGGCCGAGGACGTCGGCCCGCAGCGCGGTGAGCCAGTGGTTGCGGACGGCGCCGCCGACGGCGGTGACCGGCCCGGCCGTGTCGGCGCCCAGCGCCGCGAGGGCGTCCAGGGAGAGGCGTTCGACGTAGGCCAGTCCGTGGGCGATCCGGTTGAGGCGCGCGGCGGGGTCCGCGGGACCGCTGCCGGGGCCGACGTCGAAGCCGCGGGCGCCGGGGACGGCGAACGGGAACCGCTCGCCGGTGCCCGCGAGGGGGTACGTGGCGCCGCCGGGGACGCCGAGGCGGAGGGCCCGCGCGGTGAGCTGGTCGAGGTCGTGGCCGCCGAGGTCGGTGTTGAGGCGGCCCGTGCCGGTGCTGGAGGCGCCCCCGGGCAGCCAGCCGCCGTCCGGGTTGCGGTGGTTGTACACCACGCCGGAGGGGTCGCGGAGCGGCTGGGGCGCGGCACCCTTGAGGACGAGCGTGGTGCCCAGGGACGAGCACCAGAGCCCTGGTTCGAGCGCGGCGGTGGCGACCTGGGCCGCGCAGCCGTCGGTCATCCCGGCCCTGACGGGGGTGCCCTCGGGGATGCCGGAGGCGCGGGCCGCCGCCGGGGTGACGTGGCCGACCGTCGTACCGGGGGCGACCACGTCGGGCAGGACCGCCGGGTCGATCCCGAGGCTGTCGATCAGGGTGTGCGGCCAGCTGAGGCTGCGGGGGTCGTAGCCGGTCTTGAGCGCCTGGCTGGTGTCGGTGGGCACGGCCTCTCCGGCGAGGCGTCCGGAGAGGTGGTCTCCCTGGTGGGCGGCGCGCAGCCCGGGGGCGAGGCGCCCCTCGCGGGCGAGGCGGACCAGCCGGGGCAGGGCCCAGGTGGACTGGACGTGGCCGGCGCCCAGGGCGCGGATGGCCGCGGTCTCGTCGGCGGCCCGGGCGTCGTCGTACATCAGGGCGGGGCCGACGGGGAGCGCGTCGGCGGTCTGGAGGAGGAGGGTGCCGGAGGTGCCGTCGACGCTGACGGCGCCGACGGGGCGACCGTCACCGGGGTCCCGTGCAGCGAGGGCTGCGCGGGTGGCCCGGCAGGCGGCGCTCCACCACTCCTCGGGGTCCTGTTCGTGGCGGGGCCCGTCGCGGTGGTCGCGGAGCAGGGTGTCCTCTCCGGAGCCGACGACCGTGCCGTGGTCGTCCACGAGGACGGCGCGGACGCCCTGGGTGCCGAGGTCGACGCCGAGCCAGAGTGCGTCGTGCCTGTCGGCGGGGTCGGAAGGAGCTTCACGTCGTGAACCGGCAGCGTGCACCGCGGATCCTCTGGTCGGAGGCGGACAGGACTGTGACCTGCTTCACCTTCGGTCGTGGTGTCGGCCAACGTAAAACCGCGTTCTTCTCATGTCAAGGTGTGTTCGTCACACGAATTTCGGTGATGTTCTCGCGGAAATGTCGCCGGCTTCCCCGAAGAAGCAGCTCAATCGGGGTGTGCCTCTCCGTGCTCGCCCAGTCGGATCGCGTGAAGTTCACACCGAGGCTTGACACGCGACTGCCGTCCGGTTGAGATGTTCGGCAACACACCGACGAACGACGGGGGACACGCACCGTGGCGGTCAAGGCGGACCCGAGCGAGCACGACCGGGCCGAGGACGAACGGCCGTCCGGGCCCGGGGACCGGCGGTCCCTGATCACCGCCCTCGTCCTGGACAACGGGTCGGTGTCCGCCCAGGAGCTGGCCGAACGGTTCGGGGTCTCGGTCATGACCATCCACCGGGACCTGGACGAACTCCAGCGCCAGGGGGTGCTCCGCAAGGCGCGGGGCGTGGCCACGGCCCAGCCCAGCGGCACCTTCGAGTCCAACGTCGAGTACCGCAGGCGGGTCAACGCCGACGCCAAGCGCGCCATCGCCGCGCGGGCCGCCGCGCTGATCGAGCCCGGCATGTCCGTGCTCATCGACGACTCCACGACCGCCGGGCGGCTCATCCCCCACCTGGCCGAACTGGCGCCGCTCACCGTGGCCACCAACTACCTGTCCGCCCTCACCGAACTGTCCCGGGTGCGGGACGTACAGGTCGTCGCCCTCGGCGGCACCTACGACGTGCAGCACGACTCGTTCCTGGGGACGACGTGTGTGGAGGCCATCCGCTCGATGCGCTTCGACGTCGCCTTCGTCAGCACCTCCGCCGTGACGGCGGGGCACGCCTTCCACCAGGAGGACCGGATCGTGGCGGTCAAGCGCGAGATGGTCGCCGCCGCCGAGACGTGCCACCTGCTCATCGACCACTCCAAGCTCACCCGGAGCGCGCTGCACCGCCTCCTGCCGCTGGAAAGGTTCTCTTCCGTGATCGTCGACTCCGCGACCCCCGAGGAACACCTCGCCCAGCTCCGCGAACACGACGTCCTCGTGGAGGTGGCGGGCGATGACGGCTGAACCGGGCCGCGCGGGCCCCGACGACCGGTCCGGCCCCTCCCGCCCCGTGGTCGTCTTCGACCTCGACGGGGTCGTCGTGCGGACCGAGCACCTGTGGGAGGAGTCCTGGGCGGCGTACTGCCGGCGCCACGGAACTCCCTGGACACGTGACGACACCCTGCGGGTCCAGGGCATGAGCAGCCCCGAGTGGTCGCGCGACGTGGCCGACCGCGTCCGCCTCCACACCGGCGCCCGCGTGGAGCCCGCGCACGCGTACGAGTCCTGCGTCGCGCACATGCGCGACGCCCTCCTCGCCGGTCGCGGCCCCCTGCTCCCCGGCGCCCGCGACCTCCTCGCCGACACGGCGGCGGCGGCCGTGATCGGCCTCGCCTCCTCCGCGGCCCGCCCCGTCATCGACACCGTCCTGGAGCGCGAGGGACTGGCGGGACTGTTCACCGCCACGGTCTCCAGCGAGGAGGTCGCACGGGGCAAGCCCTCCCCCGACGTCTACACCGAGGCGCTGCGCAGACTCGGCGTCCCCCCGGCCTCCGCGGTGCCGCTGGCCGTGGAGGACTCGGCCAACGGCATCCGTGCGGCCAGCGCGGCGCACATGCGCGTCGTGGCCATCCCCAACCGCGACTACCCGCCCGGTGACGAGGCCCTCGCCCTCGCCGACCACGTGGCCTCCGACCACGACGACGCCCGCGCCTACCTGCGGTCGGTCCTGGACGCCACCCCCTGACCCGGCCCGCCGAGGCCGCAGTCCCCGCAGTCCCCGCAGTCCCCGCAGTCCCCGCAGTCCCCGACGGCGTGAGGAGACCCCATCCCATGTCCCGACTACTCAACGACACCACCACTTTCCGTGAGGACGTGCTCACCGGCCCGCCCCAGGCCTGCGGCCGGTTCCTCGAACGCGTGGACGGAGCCTCCGGGGTCCTCCGCCGCCCCCGTCGCCGGGGACGGGCCGCGGTGGGCCTCGGCGGGGGCGCAGGCCACTACCCGGCCTTCGCGGGCCTGGTCGGCCCCGAGCCGGCCCGGCGCCCGGTCAGGGGGTGGTCGGCCCACGAGCTCGACCCGGCGTCCCCCGCCGGCACGAAGGCCGCCAGGACCAGCGCCTACGAGTCCGGGGCGCCCGACGACGCGCACGGGCCGCCGGGAGCACCGCGCACGCGGGGCGCCGGGGGGATACTGGGGCCCACAGGAGCACAGGGGCCGTCCGGGGCCCCGGGGGACACGGATTCCGAGGAGAGGCCGGGGGCGGCCGGGATGACGGGACGCGCGGGGACCACCGGGCCGGTCGAGGGCACCGGTTCCGCGGCGGGCGCGCGTGCCCGGGGCGCCTCGCAGCCCCCGCCGGCCGCGGAGGCCTCAGGACCGACCGGCTCCTTCGGGGAGGCCGCACCGTGAGCGGCGGAAGGACCCTCCTCGGGGTGGACGTGGGCACGTCCGTGGTCAAGGCGGTCGTGTTCGACGAGACGGGGGCCGCACTGGCCGTACGCGGGCGCGACCTCGCCCTGGTCCACGGGCCGGACGGAGCGGTCGAACAGGACCTGGAACACGTCCTGGCGGGGGTGTCGGAGGTGGCCCGCTCGGTGACCGCCGAGGCGGCCACCGCACCGGACCTGGTCGCGGTGACCGGACAGGGCGACGGGTGCTGGCTCACCGACGCCGACCACCGGCAGGTGCGCCCCGCCATGTCGTGGCTCGACGGGCGCGCCTCGGAGATCCTCCGGCGGTGGAACCGGACGGGCGTCACCGAGAGGGTCTACCGGGAGAACGGCACGACGATGTTCCCCGGTACGGCCGCCCCTCTGCTCGCCTGGCTCGACGAGCACGAACCGCGTTCCCTGGACCGGGCGGCGACGGCCGGGTACTGCAAGGACGCGGTGTTCGCGCGGCTGACCGGACGGCGCGCCACCGACCCGAGCGACAGTTCGATGCCCTTCGGCGACGGCTCCGGGAACGGCTACAGCGACACCGTGCTGGAACTGACCGGTCTCACCGGGCGGCGCGACCTCCTGGCGCCCGTCTCGACCACCCCCGGGGCCGCCCTGCACGCCGACGGCGCCCGCCTCCTCGGGCTCCCGGAGGGGACCCCCGTCAGTTCCGGTCCCTTCGACTTCCCCGCCTGCGCGGTGGGAGCGGGTGTGCGCGACCCCGGCGACGCGCTGATGATCGTCGGCACGACCCTCGGGTGCATGGTCCTGGTCGACCGCCTCGACACGGAGGGGACCCCGGCCGGGTTCCACGTCTCCACGGGTGCCCGGGACCGGTGGCTGCGGGCGATGCCCGCGATGGTGGGGACCGCCTCCGTGGACTGGCTGCTGTCCGTCCTCGGGCTCGACGTGGAGGGCGTGGGCCGCTCCCTGGCGGAGAGCGCTCCGGGGGCGGGAGGGGTGGAGGTGCTGCCGTACCTGGCCACGTCGGGCGAACGGGCGCCGTTCGTGGACCCGCGGGCGGCGGGCCAGTTCACCGGCGTCCGGCTGACGACGTCGCGGGGCGACCTCGTGCGCGCGGTCTGCGAGGGGCTGGCCTACGCGGCCCGGCACTGCTTCGACGCCGCCGGTTCGTCGGGCCGGCTGCTGGTGTGCGGCGGGGGCTCCCGGTCCCTGCCGTGGCTCCAGGTCTTCTCGGACGTGCTCGGGGTTCCGCTGGAGACGGCGCGCGCCCCCGAGGTCGGCGCACGCGGCGCCGTCCTGTCGGCGGTGGGCGACGGGGTGGACCGGGCCGCGTGGACCGCCCCTGCCGCGACCGTGGAACCGGACCCTGCTCTGCGCTCCCACTACGACGACGGCTACGGGCGCTACCTCGCGCACCTGGAGGCGGCCCGCCCCCTGTGGCGGCCCCTCGCGTCGGGGCCGGTAGCCGGACGGGTGCCGCGCCCCTCCCCCGCCACGGACGACGCGGAGGTCTCCCGTGGGCTCTGAACCGCACAGGCTCTCCCCCGCCGACCGGGACCGCGTGCTGTCGCGGGCCCGGGGCTCCCATGTGGACGTCGTCGTGGTGGGCGGCGGGATCACCGGTTCGGGGTGCGCGCTCGACGCCGCCGCCAGGGGCCTGTCCGTCCTGCTGGCCGAGGCCGGGGACCTGGCGGGGGGCACGTCGTCGCGCTCGGGCAAGACCGCGCACGGCGGGCTGCGCTACCTCGAACAGCTCAACTTCTCCCTGGTCGCGGAGGCGCTGCGCGAACGGGACCTCATGATCGGCGTGACCGCGCCCCACCTGGTGGGCGCCGAGCCCTTCCTCCTCCCGACCACCCGGTGGTGGGAGCGCCCGTACTTCGGCGCGGGGGTCCTCGCCTACGACGCCATGGCGCTGGCCCGGCGCAGGGGAGCCGGGGTGCCCGCGCACCGCCACTTGACCCGGCGCGGCACGCTCGCCCTCGCCCCCGGGCTGGACGCCTCCGTGGTCACCGGCGGCATCCGGTACCACGACGGGCGTATGGACGACGCCCGCCACACCCTGGCCGTGGCGCGGACCGCCGCCGCCCGCGGTGCGCTCGTCCTCAGCCACGCCCGGGTCACGGGGATGCGGGTGGAGGGCGGCCGGGTGCGCGGCGTCGCCGTCCGCACGGCCGAGGGCGATGAACTGGAGGTGTCCGCGGGCGCCGTGGTCAACGCCGCCGGCGTGTGGGCGGCGGACGTCCAGGCCATGGCCGGCGAACCCGCCTTCGCGGTGCGCCCCGCCAAGGGCGTGCACCTGCTGGTGGAGCGCGACGCCTTCGACTCGCGGGCCGGCCTCATCGCGCGGGCGGAGGACTCGGTGATCATCCTGCGCCGCTGGTACGGGCGGTGGCTGCTGGGCACCACCGACACCGGGTACGACGGGGACCGCGCCTCTCCCGGCGTGGACGCCGAGGACGTCGACTACCTGCTGCGCAACGTCAACCGCTACCTCGAACGGCCGCTGACCAGGTCGGACCTGCTGGGAGCCCATGCCGGGCTGCGACCGCTGCTCGCGTCCAGGGACACCTCGACCACGTCGGCGCTCTCGCGCGACCACGCGGTCCTGACCGACCACGGGATGGTGACTGTCGTGGGCGGCAAGTACACCACGTACCGCCTGATGGCGCGGGACGCGGTGGACGCGGCCGGCCGTGTGCTGGGCCGGAGGCTTCCGCCGTCGCCGACGGCGCGGATCCCGCTGGTCGGCGCGCGTGACTGGCCGGGCGTCGCGGGCCGGGTGGCCCAGCTGTCCACCGAGTACGGGGTCGCGGAGCACCACGTGCGGCGCATGCTCGGGCGCTACGGCGACGAGACGCCGCACGTGCTGGCGCCGGTGCGGCACGATCCCGGCCTGGGCCGGACCGTGGCGGGCTACCTGCTGGCGGAAATCCGCCACGCGGTGACCCACGAGGGCGCCCGGACCCTGGAGGACGTCCTTGCCCGGCGCACCCGGATCGCGCTGGAGGCGCCCGACGGGGGCCTCGGGCAGGCGCCCGCCGTAGCCTCCCTGGTGGCGCCGCTGCTGGGCTGGGACGGGGCCGGCGCCGAACGGGAGGTGGCCGCGTACCGAGCGGCGGTCGGCCGCGACCGCGCGGCGCTGGGAGGATGACGCCTGCGCCGCACCCGCACCCTGCACCCCCTGAGCCCCGTGAGCACCAGGGACGCGCAGGTCGTCCACAGGCTCCGACCCGGGGTGGTGCGCCGGGTCCCCCGTGCCCTAGCTTCGAGGCATGAAGTTCCTGGTACGCGAACGCGTTTTTGACATCGGTGACGACTACTGGGTGACCGACGAGAACGACCAGAAGGTCTTCCTCGTCGACGGCAAGGCCCTGCGGATCCGCACGACCTTCGAGCTCAAGGACACCGACGGCAACGTCCTCACCGTCATCCGCAAGAAGCTGTTCAAGATCCGCGACCAGATGCGCGTCGAGCGCGACGGCGACACCGTCGCCACCGTGCGCAAACGCCTGGTCAACCCCCTGCGCGACAAGCTCGTGGTGGACATGGAGGGCGCACCCGACTGGGAGGTCACGGGCGACTTCCTCGGCAAGGAGTACGTCATCAGCGACGAGCACGGCACCGTCGCGCATGTCTCCCGCAAGTGGTTCCGCGTCCGGGACACCTACGCCGTGGACGTCAACACCCACAGACAGGACGTCGGCGGTGACGCCGCCCTGGTGATCAGCGTCGCGGTCGCCGTGGACTCCCTCACCCGGGACGATGACGACGAGGAGGGCGGGGAGCAGGACTGAGCACGGCGCCCCGCGGTGTCCGCCCCCTGCCCCGGGGCGTGCCTCTCCGGGCCGCCGTGCCGGCCCCGGCGGTACCCTCCCGGGCGGGCCGATCCCGCCCGCCCGGAGAGGCACGCCCCGTCAGGCGGCCCGGCGCGAGAAGAGCGGGACCGCCACCGCCCACACCGCGGCCACCCAGGCGGCCATCACCGCGCCGCCTCCGAGCGGGGACAGTTCGGTGTCGTTGGGGCCGCCCATCAGGAACATCTGCGCCCCCGCCCGGTCGGGCAGGTAGTCCGCCAGGTCGGTCAGCATCGAGAGGTAGAAGGACAGGGCCAGCACCAGGCTGATCAGCAGGGTCAGCGGTACCACCGCGTTGCGGACGACGACGGTCACCCCGGCCGCGAGCAGGGCGATGAGCACCCAGTACGCGACAGCCCCCGCCAGCGCACCCGAGACGGGCCGGGCCGCCATGCCGGACAGCGCGAACCCGTGCTCCCCCAGCCCGACCTGGGTGGCCGTGAAGGCCGCGGGCACGGTCACCAGGGCGACGGTCAGTGCCGCCGACGCGGCCACGGCGGCCTTGGCTGCCAGGAGGCGTGGGCGGTGCGGCGTGGCGAGCAGGGAGGCGCGGATCTGCCCTCCCGTGTACTCGGAGCTGACCGCGAGCACGCCCAGGACCACCATCCCCGCCGTCCCGTAGGCGACGGCGTCGAAGCCGACCTGTTCCGGCACGACCTCCCCGACGAGGAGTTCGGGGTTGTTCTCGAGAGCCCCTCGCACCGACCACCCGGACAGCCAGGCCAGTCCGACCGTCAGCGCGGCCGTCGTCAGGCAGGCGACCAGGACCGAGGTGAGCGTGCGGAGCTTGAACGCCTCGGCGCGCACGGTGTCGATCATCGGACGCCCCCGTTCCCGCGCCCGTCCGGGGTGGCGCCGTTCCCGCCGCCGGGGTTCCACCGGCCGAACCCCGCGTCCGCCGTGTGAGGGCGTTCGGTGAGCGCGAAGAAGGCGTCCTCCAGCGAGGCGTGGCCCTCGGCCACCTCGTCCGGGGCGCCCTCGGCGACCAGGCGTCCCCTGTCGACCACCACCAGGTGGTCGGCGATCCTGGCGATCTCCCCCATGAAGTGGCTGGACAGCAGGACGGTCCGCCCCTCGTCGGCCAGTTGCCGGGTGAACCCCCGCATCCAGCGGATGCCCTCCGGGTCGAGGCCGTTGACGGGCTCGTCCATGACCAGCACGCCGGGGTCACCGAGGAGGGCCGCGGCCAGGTTCAGCCGCTGCCCCATCCCCAGCGAGAACGTGCGCACCCGCGCGCGGGCGGACCGCCCCAGACCGACCCCCTCCAGTACCTCGCCCACGCGGGACGCGGGCAGGCCGTTCGCCCTGGCGATCCACCCCAGGTGGGCGCGGGCCGTCCGTGCGGGGTGGGCCCCTCCCCCGTCGAGTTGGGCGCCGACCGCCGTGGCCGGTCGTCGCAGCTCCGCGTAGCGCTCACCGCCGATCAGGGCGGTTCCGGCGTCGGCGCGGTCGAGCCCGAGCAGGACGCGGAGTGTGGTGCTCTTCCCGGCGCCGTTGGGTCCGAGGAAGCCCGTGACCTGGCCGGGGCGGGCGGTGAAGGTGAGCCCGTCTACCGCCGTGTGGGCGCCGAAGCGCCTGGTGAGTCCGCGTATCTCGATCATGGGCCCATCGTCGGGTCCGGACGCGGTCGTGCGCATCGGCCCGGGGAGGACAGTCCCGACGTCATCCGGGGAGGACGTCGCCCCGTGCTCCGGAGGCCCTGACCAGCCCGCTCTCGTAGGCGAACACGACGAGCTGTGCGCGGTCGCGGGCGTCGAGCTTGGTGAGCAGGCGGCTCACGTACGTCTTGACGGTGGCCCTGCTGAGGGTGAGGCGTTCGGCGATGTCGGCGTTGGACAGCCCGCGGGCGATGAGGGTGACGACCTCCCGCTCGCGCGGGGTGAGCGGTGTCCGGGCCCAGGCGGCGGGCGCGGGCGCGTCCCGCTCGCGCACGACGTGGGCGATCAGCCGGCCCGTGACCTCGGGGGCGAGCAGTGCCTGCCCGTCGGCGACCACGTGGACGGCGCGGAGCAGTTCCTCCGGGGCGGTGTTCTTGAGCAGGAACCCGCTGGCCCCCGCGCGCAGTGCCCCGTAGACGTAGTCGTCCAGGTCGAACATGGTCAGCACGACCACCCTGGTGTGCGAGGTGGCCACGCAGATCTCCCGGGTGGCGGCCAGCCCGTCCATCTCGGGCATGCGGACGTCCATGAGGACGAGGTCCGGTTGGAGGCGCGCGGCCAGGTCGACCGCCTCGCGCCCGGTGCGGGCCTCACCGACCACGGTCAGGCCGGGATCGCCGTCCATGAGCATGCGCAGCGAGCCGCGCAGGAGGTCCTGGTCGTCGGCGACCACGATCCTCACGGGTACCGCGTCGCCCATGCGTCCTCCAGCCTTCGGTGTCGTGAACCCGGTCGTGGGCGGTGTCGGGGCCGTGCGCGCACCGTTCGCCCCGGCGGGACCATGGAAGGGGCGGCCCGCGGAACCGGCCCGGCACACGGCGGCCCGGACCGCCGCCTCCAGTCTCCCGGACGCCGAGCCGGCGTCGAGCCCGGAGGGCCCGCCGGGCGCGACGCCGGCTCGGCGCCGGCCTCCCGGAGGGGGCGGGAGCTCCGGTGGGGACCGCGCCTCCCGTGGCCGTCCCGTCCGGGCCGCCGGAGTGCGTCCCGTCCCCCGCCGCCCGTCCCGGTCGCGGCGTTCTCAGCCGCCGAGGGGCCCGAGGGGGATGCTGGCTCGGACCCGGAAACCGCCGCCGGGCAGCGGACCGGCTGTGAGGGAACCGCCGTGGACGGCCGCGCGCTCGCGCATCCCGGCCAGGCCGACGCCCGCGCCCGGCCTCCCCACGCGGCCCCGCACGGGGCCGGTGTCGGTCACCTGCGTCTCCACGGTGTCCGCTCCCCCGGTGACGGTGACCTCGCAGACGCCGCCGGGGGCGTGCCTGATGACGTTCGTCAGAGCCTCCTGGACGATCCTGTACACGCCGGCGGCCACCGCCGGGGACACCGCCTCCACGCCCGAGACCGTCAGACGGCAGTCGACTCCGGTGCGGCGCGCCGTGTCGGCGAGGGCGGCCAGGCCGTCCAGTCCGGGCTGGGGGCCCAGGGGGGCCTCGGTGTCGGCGCGCAGGGCTCCCAGGACCCTGCCGAGTTCGTTCGAGGCCGCGCGGCTGGCCGTCTCGATGTCGGCCAGGGCCTCCCGCAGGGACTCGGCGTCCCCTCCCGCGTAACGGGCCACCCCGGCGCGCATGCCGACGGCGCCAAGGGTGTGGGAGACGATGTCGTGCACCTCCCTGGCCACCCGCAGCCGTTCCCGTGTCCGCGCCTCGCGCTCGATGGCGGCCACCGCTCGCGCCTCCTGTTCGCAGAGCTCGCGCACCGACCTGCCCAGCAGCCAGGACAGTCCGAGGAGGACCGCGCCGAGGACGAGGGGGCGGACCGGCCCCTCCAGCAGCACGGGTTCCAGGCCGGTGGTCACCAGCACGAGGAGCGCCGCGAGGAGGTACGCCCAGTACCAGGGCCGGAAGGCCCCGCGCCGCGAGGTCAGCGCCAGCGGGTAGAGCGTCCACGCGGCGGCGGTGAGCGGTTCCTGCGTCCACCCGGCGGACACGGCGGCGAGCGAGGCGGCGAGCACCGCGCCGAAGGAGGCGGAGGGCAGCCGCCAGCGCAGCATGATCCCCGCCGTGACCGCGGCGGCCAGGGCGAGGCGGACCCAGGGCAGGGGGTCGTCGGCTCCCAGGTCGCGGGGGTCGGGGGCGGCGCCGGAGATCGCCAGGTAGCCCAGGGCCGCCGCGGCGTCCGTCGCGAGCCTCCGGGGTGTGGGGGCGCCGTCCGCGCGCAGGGCGGGCCACGACCGTCGAGGGGGTGGGGGCACGGGGACGTCGGGGGAGGTGAGGGAGGTGAGGGAGGTGGCCGGGGCGGCCGGGGGACGGTCAATCGCTGAGGACACCGAACATGCTCCGCTCCCATGGCAGGTAGGGCTGTCTGCTGCTGCGCAGCACCGGGCGCGGGTCCCGGTTCTCGGACACGCAGCGGGAGATCTCCAGTGCGGCCAGCTCACCGGTCATCCGGAAGGCGCGGGGTGTGGAGTCCTCCCGGTGCCAGCGGGCGTCGACGAGGCGGACCAGGGCGACGAGACCCGGTTGGGCCCCGCCCGCGGCGTGCCATGCCAGCCGGAGCCCCTGGGCGAAGGCGGCGGCCAGGTCCTCGGGGAGGCACTCGCCCCTGGGGCCGACGGGAGGGACCGCGTTGACGAACTCGAAGCCGTCGGGGTGACCGTCCGGCAGGGGCTCCGCCTCGGCCCAGGCGGCGGCGAAGTAGCCTCCGTGGCTCTGGAGGACGTTGCGGACGTAGATCCCGTGGACCGGGCGTGGCAGTGGTGTGCGGTTCGGGAAGGGCACTGGCCTCTCCTTCCTCCGGGTGCGCCGATCCGGGAATCCTTCCCGGTCTTCCTTCCGAAGATGCCCATGCGTTGGCGAACGGTTGTCCGGGAACCCCGGGCTCCCGCTCGGGGCGGCGGACCGGCGCGCGGGCGTTCTGCCGCCGCGGCGCGGCGGCGGCGGCCGATCCGCCCCCCGGGGGGCGGATCTTTCGACGGAAGGATACGCATTCCCCGTGCGCGCCGCCCGGACCACGGTCCCCGGTACCAAGCCCGCCGGTCGCACCGCCTCGGCCGCCGAGGACGCCGATTCCGGTTGTGCGCGCCCGCTCCCGCCGCTGTCCCGGTGCGGTCCGCAGGGCGAACAGGGTGGCTGGCTGTAGTGCCCGGCACCTCCGCGATGGCCCAGACTGATCGGTGCTGAGGGGTTCGGACGCGAACGCGTGAACGGGAAGGACCGGGGATGAATGACGTCTGGGCTCGGGGGTTGCGGGCGAGCGGCTACCTGTTGGTGGCCTTCGGGTCGGGTCTGGCCATGCTGGTGGCGCTGCCCCTGACCCTGGTCGTGGTGCTCACCGTGCCGATCGGCGGCATCGGGTTCATGCTGCTGCCGCCCTGGCTGGGGGCCGTGGGGAGGATCGCCGCCTGGCACCAGGGCCAGGCCTCCCGCCTGCTCCGGGTTCCGGTGCCGGCGCTCCCCGACACCGGGGTCCCCGGATTCCGCGCCCTGTGGCGCGAGCCGTCCACGCGCAGGGTGCTGCTGTGGATGCCCGTGTTCGCGGTGGTGAGCCTCTTCGCCGGGCTCCTGGGTCTGTTCGCGGTGACCCTGCCCCTGTCCTCGGTGCAGTTCCTGTTCTGGTGGGCGCTCCCCGAGGGACAGGAGCTCCAGTTCCTGTGGTTCCCGGCCGACAGCTGGGGCACGGCCCTGGCCACCGTGGCCGTGCAGCTCGTGCTCGGGTTCGCCCTGTTCCGGTGGGCGGTGGTCCCCGCGGCCAAGGCGCACGCCCGCATGAACCTGCGGCTGCTGGCCCCCACCGAGGCGGAGCTGCTGGCCGCACGGGTGGACGAGCTCAGCCGGACCCGCGCGGACGTGGTGGACGCCCACGGTGCCGAGCTGCGCCGGATCGAGCGCGACCTGCACGACGGCACCCAGGCACGGCTCGTCTCGATCGCGATGCAGCTGGGCGTGGCCCGGGAGGCGCTGGCGGAGGATCCCCGACTCGCGGCGCTGCTGAAGAACGCCCACGAGGGCACCGAGGAGGCGATGTCGGAGCTGCGCGAGGTGATCCGGGGCATCTACCCGCCCATCCTCGCCGACCGGGGGCTGGCCGGTGCGCTGAGCGCCCTGGCCGCCCGCACCACGGTCACCACCAGGCTGGACGTGGGCGAGCTGGGCACGCTGCCGGTGGCGGCGGAGACCGCCGCGTACTTCGTGGTCACCGAGGCTGTCACCAACGCGGTGCGGCACAGCACCGCCCGGGAGATCGGGGTGCGCCTGGACCGGGTCGGCGCCGTCCTGCGGGTGTCGGTGCGCGACGACGGCGCGGGCGGGGTGGACGAGTCCCGCGGCAGCGGGGTGACCGGGATCCGTCGCCGGGTGGCGGCCCTGGACGGTACCGTGCGCGTGGACAGCCCGGCAGGCGGGCCGACCGTGGTCGAGGTGGAGCTTCCGTGCGGATCGTGATCGCCGAGGACAACGTGCTGTTGTCCGCGGGTCTGGAGTTGCTGCTGTCCACGCGCGGGTTCGAGGTGGCGGAGGTCGCCGTCGACGCGGCGGCCTTCGCCGACGCCGTGGAGCGGCACCGGCCCGACCTGGCGATCGTGGACGTCCGGCTGCCGCCGAACTTCCGGGACGAGGGCATCCACGCGGCGATCGCGGCCCGGCAGCGCCACGAGGCGCTGCCGGTGCTGGTGCTGTCGCAGTACGTGGAGCGCGACTACGCCGGTGAACTGCTGGCCGACGGCCGGGGCGGGGTGGGCTACCTGCTCAAGGACCGGGTGGGCCGGGTCAGTGAGTTCGTGGACGCCCTGCGCAGGGTCGCGGAGGGCGGCACGGTGATGGACCCTGCGGTGGTCCAGCAGCTTCTGGCCCGGCGGTCCCGGGACCCCTTGGAGACCCTCACCCGGCGCGAGAACGAGATGCTGGCGCTGATGGCGGAGGGGCTGGGCAACGGCGAGATCGCCGAGCGGATCGTGGTGACCGAGAACGCGGTGCACAAGCACGTCGGCAACATCTTCGCGAAGCTGGGGCTGTCGCCGTCCGACAGCGGGCACCGCCGGGTGCGCGCGGTGCTCGCCTACCTCGACGGCAGGTGAGCGGCGCGCCCGCCCGTCCGGCGGGTCAGCCGCCGGCGGCCCCGGCGTCCTCCCGCGCGCCGCGCCGGTTGAGCAGCAGGCCGGTGGCGCCCGCGGTGAAGAACATGAGCACGCCGTACACGGCCGACGGGATCGCGATCTCGGTGCTGTCGAGCAGTGCGGGGCTGAGCGCGATGGCCAGGGACAGCGTGGTGTTGTGCAGGCCGATCTCCATGCAGGACGCGATCGCCTCGGGGCGGCCCGTGCCGATGACGCGCGGCGCCCAGTAGCCGACGGCGAGGCTGGCGATGTTGAACAGCAGCACCATCAGGCCCACGGCGACGATGTAGTCGCCGAGGTTGGCGCGCTCCTGGAAGATGGCGACGGCGATGACGCCGAACAGCACCAGCACCGAGGCGATCTTGACCGGCCTCTCCATGCGCCGGGCGAAGGAGGCGGCCCCGGCCCTGACGAGCATTCCCGCGGCGACGGGGATCAGGATGATCGCGAAGACCTGGAGGACCTTGTCGGCCTGGAGGCCGAGCGTGTCCCCGTCCCCCATGAAGTAGGCGATCGACAGGTTGGTGATCAGCGGCAGGCTCACCATCGCCGTGACGGAGTTGAGCGCGGTCAGGGAGATGTTGAGCGCGACGTTGCCCCGGAACAGGTAGCTGTACAGGCTGGCGGTGGTGCCTCCCGGGGAGGCGGCCAGCAGCATCATCCCGACCGCCAGCGCCGGAGGCGGCTGGAAGAGCACGACCAGGACGAACGCGAACAGGGGCAGCAGGAGTATCTGGCAGCCCAGGATGAGCGCGACCGTGCCGGGCAGCCTGACGAGCCGGACGAAGTCGTCGACGGTCAGGCTCAGGCCGAGGCCCAGCATGATGACGGCGAGCGCGGCGGGGAGCGCGATCGTGGCGATGGCGGAATCCATGGGGACACCTCGGGATCGGGCCGCGCTGGGGGGTGCGGCTCGGCGGTCGGGGGCACTGGCCGGCGTGGGGCGCCGGTCGTCGCGGACCGCGTTCGGTGACGGTGCCGGAGTGGAGTCGTCTGGGGGGTTCCGGGCGGGGCCGCCCGGGCGGATCGGGGATCGCGCCGTCCCGTGATCTGCGCCACTTCTGCTGCTCGTCGGTATGTTGGCACGCCGGAGGCGGCCCTGACAAGGCCTCCCCGCCCCGACGGGGCCGGGCGCTCCGGGATCCTCCCCGGGTCAGGCTGCGGGCCAGGAACTGCCCCTCAGGTCGTAGGCCAGGTGGAACCAGACCTTGCGGATGCTCGGGTGCCCGTTGTCGCCCCACGTGGTGGCGAAGCTGTCGACGAGGGCCAGCCCGCGGCCGTTCTCGGCGGTGAGCCGGTCGCCGACCATCGGTGCGGCGCTGAGCCGGCCGTCCTCCCCCGAGGGCGCGCTGGTGGGCCTGCCGTTGTCGCGGCAGGCCAGGGTCAGGCCGTTGGGCTCCCGGATCACCTTGAGCACGAACGTCTGGCCCTGCTCGCCGGAACGGCTGTGCCGGATGGCGTTGGTCGCCAGTTCGGTCCCCAGCAGCGAGAACACGTAACGGAACTCCGAGTCGCGGGACGCCGCGCAGGTGTCCAGGAAGGCACGGGCCAGCGGCACGCTCGCGGGCTCCCCGGCGAACTCCCAGTGGCGTTTGGTGTACGGGACCGGTGACCGGCCGTTGAAGTAGTGCCGGTACTCGTCCGGGACCCCCGCGAGGACGGAGTCCTCCTCCTTGGCCAGTGCTGGCACGGGAACGAGCGTGGGCATGGGTGACTCCTTCGGCGGGGCGGCTCGGTGGACGGGCGAACCGCGGGAGGGGGCGGCTGCGGGAGCGTCCGGCGGCCGTCTGGGGGAGGTGCGGCGCGGAACGGCTACGACCTTACGCGATAAGACCCCTGTGGGACAGGGGATGTGGGTGTGGCAAGTGCCCGAATGCCGGTGCGCGTGCCGCCCCCGGATCCGCGTCCCCGCGGTCGTGCACGGGGCCGTCCCGACCGCTCCGCCGAACCGGCCCGCGGCCCGCCTGCCCTCAGACCACCGCGTCGAGAGCGCCCCTCGCCGCCGCCTCCGCCTCGGCCCTCTCCGCCGGGACCAGACCGATCCGGGTACGGCGGTCCAGCAGGTCGTCCGCGTCCATGGCCCCCTCGTGGCGCACCCCGAACCGGAACTCCGCGCCGGTGACGCCGCGCACGACCGGCCTGAGCAGGGCGGGGTCGCCCCCTGCCCCGGCCAGGACGTCGACGGCCTCGGTTCCGTACCGCTCGACCAGGCGGCGCGGGGCGTCCACCGCGTCCAGCTCCTCGCGGGAGGCCGCACCGACCAGGGGCAGGGAGCGCGTCCGGCAGGGCCGCGCGGGCAGCCGGTGGACGCGCACCGCCGCGTCCACGGCCTCCTCGGCCATCGCCCGGTAGGTGGTGAGCTTCCCGCCGACCACGGTGACCGTCCCGTTCGGCGCGACGGAGACGGCGTGCTCGCGTGACAGGTCGGCGCTGTCGCCGACCCCCTCCAGCAGCGGGCGCAGCCCGGCGAACGCGCCGATGACGTCGCCGCGGCCGATCCTGGTCTCCAGAGCGCCGTTGAACTGGTCGAGCAGGAAGTCCACGTCGCCCGCGGTCACCTCGGGGACGCGCGGCGCGGGTCCGTCCACGGGTTCGTCGGTGAGCCCGGCGAACACGCGCCCGTCCGGCTGGGGCAGGGCGAACACGAACCGGCTGACGCTGCCGCCGATCGGCACGGTGAGCGCGGCCTTCGGGTGGCCGAGGGCCGCACCGTCGAGCACGAGGTGGCTGCCCCGGCTGGGTCGCAGCCGCACACCGGGGTCCAGGAGGCCGGCGTGGACGCCGGTGGCGTTGACGACGGCGCGCGGGCGCACCGGGATGATCCGGCCCGTGGTCTCGTCCCGCAGCACCGCTCCGTCGGAGGCGACGCTCTCGGCGGAGCAGCGGGTGATGACCCGGGCCCCCTCGCGGGCGGCGGTGCGCGCCAGTCCGACGACGAGGCGGGCGTCGTCCACGAGCTGGCCGTCGAAGGAGAGGATGCCCCCGAGCAGGTCGCGCCTGGCTGCCCCGGGGAGGAGGCGCAGGGTCTGGCGGGCGTTGAGCAGCCGGGGGCGGGGCAGCACGCTTCCGGGAGTTCCCGCCATCACGCGCAGGAGGTCGCCCAGGCCCATGCCCGCGCGCACGGCCAGTGCCCTGGCCAGACCGCTCCCGCGGTGGACGGGCACGATCATCGGCAGGGGACGGACCAGGTGGGGTGCGGTCACCCGCATGAGCACGTCGCGTTCGCGGGCGCTCTCGTAGGCGATGCCGACCTGCCCCTTGGCCAGGTAGCGCAGGCCTCCGTGGACGAGCTTGGAACTCCACCGGCTGGTGCCGAAGGCCAGGTCGTGGCGTTCGACCAGCACGGTGGAGAGACCGCGCGAAGCGGCGTCGAGCGCGGCCCCGGCCCCCGTCACGCCTCCCCCGACGACCAGGACGTCCACCTCGGGCCGGGCCTCCAGTGCGGCGAGGTCCGCGGTTCTCCGGGCGGCGTTCAGTGACGGGGACGCGGGACGTGTGGTGCTCATGGGAGCGGTCCTTTCCGGGGGCGGTGTGGCGGACCGGCGTGGGCCGTGATCCGGCCCGAGGTCGCGGCGTGTCAGGGTGCCAGGTAGCCGTCGAGGAGGACGGCGAGTTCCCGGACGAGGCCGTCCTCGTCGAGGACGTCGGCGAACAGGCGGCGGGAGGTGACCGTGCCCTGGACGGTGACCAGGACGAGGCGGGCCAGGGCCTCGGGGTCACCCGCGCGGACCGAGCCGTCGCGCTGCCCCTCGGCGACGACCGGTTCCACCAGGTCGAGGGCGGCCCGGTGGCTGGTGCCCAGGCGGTGGAAGGTGTAGGTCGCCAGGAGTTCGGGCTCGGTGTCCACGATCCGGGTGAACAGGGGGTGCGCCAGCATCGCGCGGGCGACCCCGGCCGCGTGCCGGACCAGGCGCGGGCGCACGCTCTCCCCGGCCGGGTCGGCGGCGGAGGCCACGCCCTCGTCGCTCAGGATCCGCCGGAGCTCGCGGGTGAGGAGGTCGGCGACGAGCGCGGTCGCGTCGGGCCAGCGGCGGTACACGGTGGGTCTGCTGACCCCGGCACGGCGGGCCACGTCGGTCAGCGTGGTGCGGCGCACCCCGAAGGCCTCGACGCAGGCGCGGGCCGCGTCCAGGATCCGGTCCTCTACGTTACGTTTTGACGCCATGTGTAAAACTGTAGAGCATGGCTCACGAGAACACACCCCCCGACGGCGCGCACACGCCCGGCCCCGGCCCGGGCACGGGCACGGACGACGCACCCGACATGAGCTGGTTCGCCTGGGGTGACCCCGCCAGGGCACGGGAGCTCGACCCCGGCCTGCGCGACCTGGTCGCCCAGGTGCTCCGGGCCAGGTTCGAGGCCCTGCCCCCGGTCCCGGAGGAGCAGGTGGAACTGCCTCCCACCAGGCTCGACGCCCGAACGCGCGGCCTGTTCGCCGCGGTGGTCGGCTCCGAGCACGTGAACGCGGAGGACCCCGTCCGGCTGCGCCACTGCGGCGGCAAGAGCACCCCCGACCTGCTCCTGCGCCGCGCGGGCACGGCGAATCCCGCGCCGGACGCCGTCCTCTATCCGGCCGACCACGACGAGGTGGAGAGACTGCTCGCGGTGTGCTCTGCCGAGCGCGTCGCCGTCGTGCCCTTCGGCGGCGGCACCAGCGTGGTCGGCGGCGTCACCCCGCTGCGCGGGGGCTTCCGCGCCGTGGTCGCCCTCGACCTGCGCCGCCTGGACCGCCTGGTGTCCGTGGACCCCGTGTCGATGACGGCCGTCCTGGGCGCCGGCGTGCGCGGGCCGCACGCCGAGGCGCTGCTCGCGGAGCACGGCCTCACCCTCGGCCACCTGCCGCAGAGCCACGAGTACGCGACCATCGGCGGCTACGCGGCGACACGTTCCAGCGGACAGGCGTCCTCCGGGTACGGCCGGTTCGAGGACATGGTCGTGTCACTGCGCGTGGCCACCCCGCGCGGCACCCTGGAGGCGGGCGGCCCCCCGGCGTCGGCCGCCGGCCCGGACCTGCGCCGCCTGCTGCTGGGCTCGGAGGGCACCCTGGGCGTCATCACCGAGGTGGGTGTGCGCGTGCGCAGGACGCCCGAGCGGGTGCTGGACGAGGCGTGGACGTTCCCCGACTTCAGGACGGGGGTGGACGCGCTGCGCGTCCTGGCGCAGTCGGACACCCGGCCGACCATGGCGCGCGTGCTGGACGAGTCGGAGACGTTCGTGGGCGCGGCCATGGGGGGCCGTGAGGCCTCCCCCGGGTGCCAGGCGGTCCTGGGCTTCGAGGGGGCGTCCGCGGAGGTGGACGCCCGCGCGGCCGCGGTGCGGGAGCTCATGGCCGGGGCGGGCGGCACACCGCTCGGCCCGGAACCGGTGGCGCACTGGCGCGAGAACCGGTTCTCCTCCCCCTACCTGCGCGACACGCTGCTGTCGGCGGGGATCCTCGCCGAGACGCTGGAGACCGCCGCCTCGTGGACCGGCCTGCTACCGCTCTACGCGGCGGTGTCGGCGGCCCTCACCGGAGCGCTGGAGGGCGACGAGGGCGGCGCGGTCGTGATGTGCCACGTGTCGCACACCTATCCCACGGGCGCGTCCCTGTACTTCACGGTGGCGACGGCGGCCGGAGCGGATCCCGTGGCGCGCTGGGGCCGGGCCAAGCGCGCGGCCTCGGACGCGATCATGGCCAACGGCGGCACGATCACGCACCACCACGCGGTCGGGGCGGACCACCGGCCGTGGATGGCGGCGGAGATCGGACCGCTGGGCGGCGACGTGCTGCGCGCGGTCAAGGCCGCGCTGGACCCCGAGGGCGTGCTGAACCCGGGCAAGCTCATCCCCGACCCCGGGTAGCGGGCCGCGGGCGCGGCGCCGCCGGAGGGCCCCGGCGGCGCCCCGGCACGCGGCTGGGCCCGCCCGGGACCCGCCCGGGGCCGGGGTCAGGCCCTCTCGGCCTCGCGGGAGATCTGGCGTTCGACCTGTCCCGCGAAGTCGTCGAGGAAGTCCAGGGCCTCGCCCTCGCCGATCCCGCCGTCCTCCAGCGGGAAGCTGATCAGGACGGCCACGTTCACGAGGGTGAAGGAGGCCGCCGCGAAGATCTCCTCGGAGTAGTCCTCGTCCTGGTACAGGACCGCGAAGCCCCCGTCCCCCGCGGAGACGGACCGCCAGTCGAGGATCCCGCCGCTCATGCCCTCGGGCGACCTGTCCCTCCCCAGGTCCTCCCGGGCGTCGCCCACCTCCTCGCGAAGGTCGGCGACGGCCTCGCCGTCGTCCTCGAACTCGTACAGGGTCGCGTGGACGTCGAGGAGGAACACGTCGGAGTCGCTGACGGAGCAGGCGAGGTAGCCGATCTGGCCGCCTTCCTCGTAGCCCGTCTCCTCCGCCGGGTAGTAGTCGCCCTCGGCCCTCGGGCTGCCGGCTCCCGGGATGCCGTCGACCACGTCGGCCGGCAGCAGCTGGCGGCAGCCGGGCAGGTCCGCGTAGGGGCGCCCGCCCGCGACGTTCCACACCACGACGCCGATGGAGGCCGCCACCACCAGGACGGCGGCGACGGCGGCGACGACCGCGCCCGTTCCGCGACGCCTCGGCCGTCCGGGCCGGCCCGGCACGGGGGGCTGCTGGGGAGGGACGCCTCCGGGAAAGCCGTGGCCGGGCTGGACGGGCGGGACGTACTGCTGTCCCGGGTATCCGCCGGGCGACGTGCCCTGCGGCCCGTAGGGGCCGGGCGGGGGCTGCTGGCCGGGGTGGGGGGACCACCCCTGGTGGGGCCGGCCGGGCTGACCCGGGAACGGCTGCCCTCCGGGGGGACCGGGGAACGAACCGTCGTTGGGGGGATAGGTCATCGGTCTCGCGGCTGGGGCGCACCCGACCCGGGGGGCGGGTGGTCGCCGCGCCTCCTCACAGGTGGTCTCGTGTCGCACGGAACGGCCCGGGCCGCCGCCCGCACCGCGCTGCGGCCACGCGGGGTGCGTCCGCATGTCACACCCAGTATCGCCAACCGCGCGCCGTCCGTCACACCGAAGGCCGGAACCGGACGAAACCGACCTCACGCCGGGAACCAGGCCCGGGCGCCCCCGGATACCCCGACAATGGATGCCGTGGCACGAGGAAAACTCCGTATCTACCTGGGTTCGGCCCCGGGGGTGGGCACCACCCACAACGTCCTGGTCGAGGCCCGCCGACGGGCCGCGCACGGCACCGACGTGGTGGTCGCAGCCGTCCACACCCACCGCCGGGAACGCACGTCCGCCCTCATGGAGGGGTTGGAGGACGTCCCGCCGCATCCGTCCGGTTCGGTGGACACCGCTTCGGTGATCTCGCGGGCGCCCGGCATGGCGCTGGTCGACGACCTCGCGCGGACCAACCCGCCGGGGGCGCCCAACCCGAACCGCTGGCAGGACGTGGAGGAGCTGCTGGAGGCGGGCATCGACGTCCTGTCGACCGTGGGCATCCACCACCTGGAGTCCCTCAACGACGTCGTCCACCAGATCACCGGGGTACGACCCCGGCAGACGGTCCCCGACCACGTGGTGCGCCGCGCGGCCGAGGTCGAACTCGTGGACATCACCCCGCAGGAGCTCCGCCGCCGCATGGCGCACGGCGACATCCACCCGGTCGAGCGGGTGGACGCCGCCCTCGCCGACTACTACCGGGAGGGCAACCTGGCGGCGCTGCGCGAGCTGGCGCTCCTGTGGACCGCCGACCGCGTGGAGGAGGGCCTGGCCCGCTACCGCGGCGAGCACGAGATCCAGCGGACCTGGGAGGCCCGCGAGCGCGTCGTCGTGGCGCTCACCGGGGGCCCCGAGGGGGAGACGCTGATCCGCCGGGCCGCCCGCGTCGCGGCCAGGTCCCGGGGCGGCCACCCCCAGCCCAGCCACCTGCTGGCGGTGCACGTCGTCCCCCCGCACGGGATCCCGGAGACGCCCCCGGACGACCTGTTGCGGCAGCGGCGGCTCCTCGCCGAACTGGGCGGGACCTACCACCAGGTGGTCGGCAACGACGTCCCGACCGGCCTGCTGGAGTTCGCCCGGGGCGTGCACGCCACCCAGATCGTGCTCGGCTCGTCGCGCCGCCGCACCTGGCAGTACGTGTTCGGCCCCGGGGTCGGCGCGATCGTCGCCCGCGACTCCGGCGACATCGACGTGCACATCGTCACCCACGAGAGGGTGGGCAGCGGCCGGTGGCCCCTGCCGCCTCCCGGCCGCGGGCTGGGCGAGCACCGCCGTGTGGCCGGGTGGTCGCTGGCTCTGCTGGCCCCCACCCTCGTGTCGCTGGTGATGGCGCTGCCCCTCTTCTCGAACGTGGGACCGGCCTCCGACACGATGCTCCTGCTGCTGATCACCGTCGCCACCGCCGCCGTGGGCGGGCTGAGCCCCGCACTGGTGTCGGCCCTCTGGAGCGCGATCCTGCTCACCGTCCTGGTGTCCCCGCTGCACGGGCGGCCGTCGGTGTCGTTGGACAACGTGGTCGCGCTGACCTCGTTCACCCTGGTCGGCACGCTCGTCGCGATCGTGGTGGAGATGGCGGCCCGGCGGTCGGCGCAGGCGGCACGCGCCCGTGCCGAGGCGGACGCGGTGACCCTCCTCGCGGGCAGCATCCTGTCCGGGAAGGAACCCCTCCAGGCACTGCTCCGGCGTATCAGGGAGACGTTCGGGCAGCGGTCGGCGACCCTCCTGGAAAGGCTGGACGACGGCCGGTGGCGCCCCGCCCACAGCGTCGGGGCCCCGGCCTGCGACTCCCCCGACGAGTCGGACGTCCTGGTGTCGGTCTCCGACAACCTGGCGCTGGCCCTGCGCGGCCGGGTACTGCCCGCCGCGGACCGGGGCGTGCTGCGCGCGTTCGCCGCGCACATCGGCATCGCCCTGGAGCACCAGCGGTTGGAGTGGGACGCCGCCGAGGCGAAGAGCCAGGCGGCGGGCAACCGCATCCGCACCGCCCTTCTGGCCGCCGTGTCGCACGACCTGCGCACGCCGCTGACGTCGATCAAGGCGAGCCTGGCGAGCCTGCGGGCCACCGACATCACGCTCACCCCGGAGGACCGCGAGGACCTGATGGAGACCGCGGAGGAGTCGACGGACCGGCTCAACCGCCTGATCGACAACCTCCTGGACATGAGCCGTGTGCACACCGACAACGTGCGCCCCAAGCTCCACGCGGTGGGCCTCGACGAGGTCGTCCCGATCACCCTCCTGGGACTGCCCCACGATGCCGTCACCGTGGACGTCCCCGACGGCCTGCCGCGCGTGCTGGCGGACGCCGGGCTGCTGGAGCGGGCGGTGGCGAACGTGGTCGCCAACGCGGTGAGGTACAACCCCGACCCGCTCGTGCCGGTCCTGGTCGCCGCGAGCGCGCACGGCGACAGTGTTCAGCTGCGCGTGGCGGACCGGGGGCCGGGTGTCTCGGACGAGGGCAAGCAGCGCATGTTCGAGGCCTTCCAGCGCCTGGGCGACGCGCCCCAGGGGACGGGGGTGGGGCTCGGACTCGCCGTCGCCCGTGGTTTCGTTGAGGCGATGCACGGCACACTCGACCCCGAGGACACCCCGGGGGGCGGGTTGACGATGGTCTTCACCCTTCGGGCGACAGAACCCGACAAGACGGACATCGGTGGCGAGAGGGGGACCGATGCGGGTCCTGGTCGTTGACGACGACATGCAGATCATCCGCGCCATGCGGATCAACCTCCGCGCACGGGGGCACGACGTGGACACGGCCGCCGACGGCGCCACGGCGCTGACCCTGGCCGCCGCGAACCACCCCGACGTGGTCCTCCTCGACCTCGGGCTGCCCGACATGGAGGGCCTGGAGGTCATACGGCGCCTGCGCGGCTGGTCCCAGGTGCCGATCATCGTGCTCTCGGCCCGGCACTCGGCCGGAGAGAAGGTGCGGTGCCTGGACTCGGGCGCCGACGACTACGTCACCAAGCCGTTCGGGATGGACGAGCTGCTCGCCCGGATGAGGGCGGCCGAGCGCCGGTCGGTCCGCGCGGAGGAGGCCCCGGTCGTGCGCACGTCGTGCTTCACGGTGGACCTGGGCGCCAAACGGGTCCTGCGCGACGGCGGGGAGGTGCGGCTGACCCCGACGGAGTGGCACATCCTGGAGATCCTGGCCCGCCACGCCGGGCAGTTGGTGAGCCAGCGCCAGCTCCTCCACGACGTGTGGGGACCGGCCTACCAGAGCGAGACCAACTATCTGCGGGTGTACATGGCGCAGCTGCGCCGCAAACTGGAGCCGGACCCCGCCCGTCCCCGGTACCTGATCACGGAGGCGGGCAGGGGCTACCGCTTCGAGGGGGCGGGCTGACGCGAGGGGCCCGCCCCTCCGGGTCAGCGGGCGACGGCGGCGCCCTCGGCCAGCTCCATGAGCACGTCGAACTCGTCGGTGCCGACGTGGCCCCGGTTGGCCTTGGCGACCGCCTGGCAGGGGGCGAAGGCGCGCACCCACTCGAACATCCGGTCGGCGTCCACGTCCATGGCCTCGGAGAGCACCTGTACCCGGCGCTCCACCTCGGCCACCCCGGTGGCCTTCCACAGGGCCCAGTCGACGGCGTCGACCGCGCCGTCGCCGAGGCACGCGCGCGGGTCGACGGCGACCAGGCCCCGCGCGCCCCCATCGATGACGTTGCCCGGGTGCAGGTCGCCGTGCACGGGCACCACGTCGACCGTCCCGTTGGCCAGGTCCCGGGCGCGGCAGAAGCCGCGGTGCATGGCGGAGACCGGCACCACCTCGGCCGCGGGTCCCTCGCCGCGCTCGCGGTTCCAGAAGTCGAAGACGAACTGCACCCGCGACGTCAGCGGGCGGAGCTCGGCGAGCTCCCCTGCGGGCACGTCCGTGGCGTGCAGCTGGGCGATCAGAGCACCGACGGTCTCCATCGACGGCACCGTGCCCCGGGAGGCGATCGTGTCGCCGTCGATCCGCTCCATGAGGACGGCTCCCCGGTCGTCGTCGAGACCCCACACGAGGGGCACCCGGTGGGAGTCCGCCCACATGCGGAGCATCCTGGCCTCGGAGACGGCCAGCCCGCTCTCCGGGGAGAGCTTGAGCACTCCCTCGGACCCGTCGGCGCGCCTGACGTGGATCACCACGGACGTGCGCCCGCGCGGGGCGGGGACCTCGACCGTCAGCCGCCACTCGGCGGCGAGCGCGTCGACGATCGCGGGCAGCTCGGTCAGCCACTCGCCCACGTGGCTGCCGAAGCGCTGTTCCAGACGCCGACGCTGCCGGCCGCCGACGAACTGCGCTGTGACGTGGTTCATACATCCACCTTAGGTTCGCTCACGACGATGCCTGTCGGGGTCGAGTCCCGCCGCGGCTCGGTGGGCCGCCCTGCCCGAACCGCGCGAGCGCCGTCAGGGCCCGGGTCGGTCACAGGAGGCCTCCCTGCCGACGGGGGAGTTCACAGCTCCGGAGGAGTCGCACCCGGGCCGTTCCGCGCCGCCGGGGCGCGGACGGGGTGCGGGTGCCGCGTTGTGGGTGCGGGGAGTTCCCGCCCTCTCGACACCTACCCAGCCTCGTGGTCCCGGTAACGGCGCGGCCGCGACCCGAACCTCCTTCGTTACCGAACGGTGTGAGGCTGTCACACCCCGTGGGTTTCGCCCCGGGCGTCCGGAAGCACCTTCCGCGGGGTCAGACCAGCCTCCCCTTGGCCGCCCGGTGCTGGGCGAGGAGCGTGTCCACGACCAGCTCGGAGGGCCACAGAGGCGCGGTGAGGGCCGTGACGTCGAGCCCGCGCAGCAGGTCGAAGTCGGGCCCGTCGACGAGCCTCCACGCGGCGACGGCGACGTTGTCGCGGCCGTCGCGGCGCAGCCGGTCGACGGCGTCGAACACCGACGGCGCCCAGGTGCGCAGGTAGCCGACCTGGACCGGGGAACCGAGGCGGCGGCTGAGCATGCGCGCCACGTCCATGACGACCTGGCGCTCCTCGGTGCCGGTGGTGCCGTCCGCGGCCAGGACCACACCGTCGTCGCGGCTCCAGCCCGAGTCGGTGAGGCGCCCCGCGAGGTCGGCGACGATGGACGGGACCGCTCCGAGGGGCGGCGTGCGGCAGGCGTTCCCCAGGCCGCGGAGATCGAGCCTGGAGAGGAGGTGGGCGCTGGCGACGTCGCCGCCGGCGACGAACGCGGGGACGACCACCTTGGGCCCGCGGACGGCGCGGATGGCGGCGGTGACCTCGGCGGGACTGCCGAAGGCCGGGGCGACCGGCACCTCGCCCCGTCCGGCAACCGCCGCGGCCAGGCCGCACAGGGCCTCCCGCCGGTGGGCGTCACGTGAGTCGTCGGCTACGAGGACCATCGTCGGGACCATGCACGGCTCCTTGGAATCGCTGTGAGATCTACCGTCGTCCACCGAGAGTAAAGGGGCACAGTTTCAGGGAAGTGCTCTCGTGTTACATGGAGGGAAACAGCAGACAATGGCTGTGATGGTTATCACCTGGGGAAGTCTTGGTGAACCATAACAATCGCCGAAAAACTGGAACGTGTCCACTTGTCCGGGAAGTGGCGTACGCCTCAGTTCGACCGTCCGACGGAACGGGCGACTCCCGAAACGACGGGAACGCAGACCTCCACCTGCCCCGATGTCGAAACCCCCGCCTCCGCGCCGAATCTCCGACAGGGACGGCGCACCCGGCACCGCACCACCCATTGCCAACTCGGGTGAAAACTCCCTTTCCTCCCGAGTTCTATAGAGAAATAACGAGCAAACAATTTCCCATGCATTCGCCCGGTGCGGATGCACGTGCCTCCGAATGTGCGCCGGGTGTGCTGCCGGACACGGGAACGGTTTCCCTGTGTTACCGAAGCACTCCGGCACTACACTCCGGGAGGGGCCGCGGGACCGGCAACCCCTTCCACACCCGACCCTTTTCTGTCAAGGGTGCGCACTCCCCCACAACGTCATAGCCGCACACCACCTGACGTGGGGAGACAGGATGCCGGTCCGGCGTGATCACTTGCCATGCGCCACCGGCCCGCCCACACTTGGTACCGAGCGGACCACATCCCGGCCGGCCCACGTGCCCCGGAACCGCTCACGGGCAACCACCCGCCGGACCCCACCACCGGCGGTGGCCCCCGCGACCCACACCGCACCGTGCAGACTGGAGTGAGCATGGCCGTCCACCCTCGGGTGCAGACGCTGGCCCAGACCTTCCTCGCCCACGCGGACCAGGAGGCCCCCGGCCTGGTCGAAGGCCTCTACCTGACCGGTTCGGTCGCCCTCGGCGACTTCCGCCCGCACACCAGCGACGTCGACTTCGTCCTCGTCACGGGGAGGGCCCCGAACCCTGAGGAGCTGGAGCTGCTGCGCGGCGCGCACGCGCGCACGCGGGCGGCGGTTCCCCGGCCGCAGTTCAACGGCGTCCACGTCACCTGGGACGACCTCACCCGCGACCCCGCCGCCTGCGGCCCGGTCGCCTCGGTCGTCGGAGGCCGGTTCAGGACGCGGGCGAGCGCCGACGTCAACCCCGCGACCTGGCACATCCTCGCCGAGCACGGGGTCACCGTGCGCGGCCCCCACCCGCTCGAACTGGACGTGTGGGACGAGCCCGAGAGCCTGCGCGCCTGGTCCCTGGGGTCCCTGGACGAGCAGTGGCGGCGCTGGCGCGAGAAGGCCGGACGCCTGGTCACCCCGCGCGGCCTGGCCGCCCTCGGCTCCCTGGCGCCCTCCTGGAGCGTGCTGAGCGTCAGCCGCCTGCACTTCACCCTGAAGACCGGGGAGATCACCTCCAAGTCGGGCGCGGGCGCCTACGCCCTGCACGCGTTCCCGGAGAAGTGGCAGCACATCGTCAACGAGTGCCTGCGCGTGCGCCGCAACGCCAACGCCCCCTCGCTGTACGAGAGCGCGCTCGCCCGCCGCCGGGCCGCCCTGGACTACATCGAGATGGTCCTGGACGACTCCCTGCGCCCCGGTCTGGCGGCCTGACCGCTCCCCGCCCCGGTCCGCCGCGGTATCCGGGGACGGTGGGCTCCGTCCCGGTCGGCCCGACTAACCTGGGGTTCATGACCATGCGCCCCATCGTCCGCTTCGGCGACCCCATCCTCGTCACCCCGACCACACCCGTCACCCGGTTCGACCAGCACACCGAGGCACTGGTCCGGGACCTCCTCGAAACGGTCGAGGCCCCCGGCCGGGCCGGGCTCGCCGCCACCCAGATCGGGGTGGGACTGCGCGTGTTCAGCTACAACGTGGAGGACCGGATCGGCTACGTGATCAACCCCGAGATCGCGGAGCTGTCGGAGGAGGTCCAGGACGGCGAGGAGGGGTGCCTGTCGGTCCCCCGCCTCTGGTACCCCACCCGCCGGGCCGAGCGTGCCGTCGTCACCGGGGTGGACCTGCGCAACGAGCCGGTCACCGTGGAGGGCACGGGGCTGATGGCCCGCTGCCTCCAGCACGAGACCGACCACCTCGACGGCATGGTCTACGTCGAGCGGCTCGACCCCGACACCCGCAAGCGCGCGATGCGCGACATCCGCCGCTCCGACTGGTTCATGCCCGCGTCGCCGACCGGACCGTCCGAGCCCGCAGGGGCCGGGCTTCCCAGCGCCTTCGGCGGAGCGGGCTGAGTCCCACGCCTCCGCCGGGCGGTCCGACCTGCGGGGGGTCGGTTCAGTCCCTCGTTCCGGGTATCTTCGGACTCATCCCCCGCACCCCCTCAGTCACGTGAGCCAACGCACTAGTCACGTCACGCCACGATCTCGTAAGGTCTGCTGAGCATCTCCCATCCCACGGCACGCGCACCGCGCCGTCGGCCCAGCGGATACGCCCGGACCGTCCTCGGAGCACACATGACGACCACTCCTCCCCACACCTCGCGCGGCACGCGTGCCGCACTGTCCCTCACCGCCGTCACGGCGGCGCTCCTGATCGGCATGCCCGGCACCGCACAGGCGGAGCCCGGTGACGACGAGGTCGACATCGACGAGCTGACCCAGCGTGCCGAGGAGCTGGAGGAGAGCTACGACGGCGAACTGATCCAGTTCACCGAGATCAAGGGGCGCGTCGAGCAGGCCGAGGAGGACCTGGAGGAGGTCGAGGGCCGCCTGGAGGCCTCACGGGCCGGGGTGTCCACCATCGCCTCCTCCCAGTACAAGAACGAGACCGGTCTCGACCCCGCGCTCCACGTCATGTTCTCCAGCGACCCGGAGGAGATGTTCAGCGACGCCGCCACCCTCTCCTACCTGGGAGAGAGCCAGTCCGAGCAGATCTCCGGGCTCATCGAGACCCGTGACGAGGCGGCGGAGGTCGCCGAGGACCTCCGGGTGGAGATGGAGGAGGCCGAGACGCTCATCGAGGACCTGGAGTCCCAGCGCGAGGACGTCGAGGCGCGCATCGAGGAGTACGAGGCGGAGCAGGTGCCCGAGACACCGGGCACCGGCAGCATCCCGGACAGCGCGATGGGCTGGGGCTGGAGCGGGGCCACCCCGCGCATGGCCGCCATCCGCGACGAGATCGTCATGGAGTTCGGCGCCCCCTTCCCGGTGGGCTGCCTGCGCTCCAGCGCCGACGACCACGGGGTGGGCCAGGCCTGCGACTTCATGATGAGCGCCGGAGGCGCGATCCCCTCGGCCGAGAACCAGGCCCTGGGCGCCCAGATCTCCCAGTACGCGATCGACAACGCCGACCGGCTGGGCGTCAAGTACATCATCTGGGAGCAGCAGATCTGGCAGGCCGGTTCGTGGACCTGGATGAGCGACCGGGGCGACAACACCCAGAACCACTACGACCACGTGCACATCTCGTCGTACTAGGTCGTCCTCCGGCTCCCCTCGGACCCGCGCCCGCCGGGCGTCCGCCCCGCGACGCCCAGGGGCCGGGCGCCCCGCCGTTCGCGGAGCGTCCCGGGAGGCGGGTCAGGGGGCGGGGTGCGAACCGCGGCGCGTGAGCGCGAGCGGGACCACGGCGAGCAGCGCCACCGCCGTCACCGCGAAGGCGGGGGCGTAGCCGAAGAGCTGGATCAGCAGGCCGAGGAGCATCGCACCCGCGCCGGCGCCCGCGTCGTAGCCGATGTTCCACACCGCACTGGCCCGGCCGTAGCCGGAGGGGCCGGCCCGGTTCAGCATGAGGGTGACGGCCTCGTTCTGTACCGCCCCGAAGCCGAGCCCGAACACCATCGCGCCCAAGACCACCAGCACCGCCGTCCCTGCGCCCACGCCTCCGCCGCCGTGCGTCCACAGGGCGGCGGTGACCAGGGTCATGCCGATGACGGCGCCCACGGTGCCGGGCAGCAGCAGGAGGGTGCGCCGGTACCGGTCGTGCAGCATCCCGGCGGTCCACCGGCCCGTGACGACCGCCAGCGCGTAGGCGGCCAGGGCCGCGCCCACCATCCACGCCGCCTGCTCGAACGGGATCGCCAGGAAGGTGATGATCGCGCTGGCCGCGGAGGCGGTCAGCAGCATCAGGACCAGTGGGGCGGCGAGGGCCAGCAGCAGCGGAAGGCCCGAGGGCGCGCCCGAGGTGTCGGCCGCGGCCCGTACGGGGTTCCGCAGCGCCGCCCGGTTGCGGCCGCCGTCGGCGAACCGGACGCCCCAGGCCAGCAGGGCGCCCACCACCGAGCACATCCCGGTGATCCAGAACGCGGTGGCGAAGCCCGCGTTGAGGGCCAGGGCCACACCGCCGGGCAGGATGAGCACCTGCGGCAGGCCGACCGCGAGCCCGTAGTAGCCGGTGGCACGCCCGACCTGGCTGTGCGGAACCAGCCGCGCGGCGAGCGCTGTGCCCGCGACGCTGACCATGCCGAAACCGACGCCGCGCACGGCCGAGACGGCGAGGAGCGGGCCCAGGTCCGTGGTCAGGGCGAACAGGGGGGTCGGCAGGCCCATGACCAGTGCCCCGACCGGGAACGCCCACCGGTAGCCGCCCCGTTCCAGCATCCAGGGCATCGCGAGCTGGGTGAGCACCGTGGTCAGCATGAACGCGGCTGTGGTGCTTCCGGCGCCGAACTCGCCCGCTCCCCCTCGCATGGCCCACAGGGGAACCAGGGGGAGGACGGCCGCGAACCCGCAGAGGCCGATGGCCGTGGCCGCGATGAGCAGCGCGAAGCCCTTGCCCCTGAGGCCGGGCAGGTCATCGGTGGTGAACTCGGCGGGCGTCGCCCCGTCCTCCGGGGAGGGCGAACCAGATCGGATCATCCGTCCTTTCTAGTGCACAGGGGGATGCCTGTCGATGCCGCCTCCGACCGGCCGTCCGCCGTCCGCGACCGGGTGCGCGGGGTCAGTCCTCGCGGACGATCCGCTCGCTGAGCCAGTCCCTGAGACGTACGCCCAGCTCGGGGGTGACGGCGCGTTCGGCGTGCCCCATCCCGGGGACGATCCACAGCTCGCGGGGCTCGCGGGCGGCGTCGTGGATGGCGGTGGCGTGGGAGACGGGGAAGTAGGTGTCGGCCTCGCCGTGCACGACGAGGAGCGGTGTCGGTGAGAGCTCACCGGCGACCTCGCGGGGTTCGGCCGGCCGGGAGTCCCACCCGCGGTCGGTGACCCGCACCTTGCGGAAGGTGCGCAGGACGAAGCGGCCGAAGGTACGCCCGATCCCGATGTGGAGCAGGCGCATCCTGCGCGTGCCCCTGTAGTACCAGCGGCTGGGCCCGCTGACGGAGACCACGGCGGTGATCCCGCCGTAGATGGCGGCGTGGCGCAGCGCCACGGCCGCCCCCATCGAGAACCCGACCGCCGCGATGGACGTGTAGCCGAGCTCGCGCAGACGCACGACGACCGCCTCCAGGTCGTGGATCTCCTCGTTGCCCACGGTGCTGCGCCCGCCGGAGCCGTGGTGACCGCGGAAGTCGAAGGTCATCACGTCGCCGACGGGGAGGAGCGCCTCGGCGATGGCGCGCGTGTGCGGGCTCCGGTAGGTACCGGTGAACCCGTTGGCGAGGATCACCGCCTCGGTGCGGGCCCGGGCGCCGCGCCGGAGCACGGCGTCGATTCCGACCCCGTCCGCGGTGGTCAGCCAGAAACGGCTCTCTGGGGGCTGGTCGACTGGGTCGTGAATGGCATCGGACACCTCTCCATCGTGCCCGATCAGGTTCGGGGGGCCGAACCCGGACCCGGCGTGTCGCCGCCCTCGCCGTACCTGTGATCGATCCACTCGTCGGGATACAGCCTCCGCCCGCCGTGGGGCGGGGGTTCCGGGTGACGGGCGTCGCCCGTGTCCGCGTAGGGGTCCGGCCCCTGCGGGGAAGGTGCGGCGTGCGACGGACCGTGGCCTCCGCCGTACCCGGGTGTGTGGCCGTAGTCGGGAGCGGAGCCGTAGTCGGAGACGGGACCGTGGTCAGTGGCGTGGCCGTGGTCGGGTGCGGGGTCCCAGGAGGGGGCGCCGTGGGCGGTGTACCCGTCGGCGACGGGCTCGTTCCACGAGGGCGCGCCCCGCACGGGGCCGCCGTGGACGGGGCCCTCCCATCCGGCGTCCCCCTGGCCGGGACCGGCGTGGCGGGGGCCGCCGTGGGAGGGCGTCCCCGTCGGCGCGGGGCCGTCCCACGTCGGAGCGCCGTGCGCGGGCTGTCCACCGTAGGGCCCGCTGTTCACGACGGTCTCACCGGCGCCGCCTCGGAACGGCGGGGCCCCGTGGCCGGGACCGTTCTGCGCGGGACCGCCGTGCCGCGGGTCGTGCTGCGAGGTGACGCCCTGCTCCGGACCGCCCCAGGACGGCCCGCCGTGCGACGGCCCACCGTGGGACGGGGCGCCGTAGGAGGGCCCACCGTAGGTCGGGGCACCGTCAGGGGCGGGCGCGCCCCAGGTCGGGGCGCCCTGCTCGTGAGCACCGCCGGGCATCGGGTTCTCCCACCCGGCACCGCCCTGGCCGGGACGGTCCGGACCGCTCTGGCCCGGACCTCCCCAGGAAGGTCCGCCGTGTGACGGGACACCGTGGTCGGGACCACCCTGCGCGGGACCTCCCCAGGAAGGTCCGCCGTGTGACGGGACACCGTGCGAAGGCGTGCCGGCAGGGGCGGGCGCATCCCAGGTCGGGGCGGCCTGGTCGGGACCACTCTGCGCCGGACCGCCCCAGGACGGCTCCCCCTGTGACGGCGTACCCGCAGAGGCGGGCGCACCCCAGGTCGGAGTGCCCTGGTCGGGCGCACCCCAGGAAGGCCCGCCGTGTGACGGGACACCGTGCGAAGGCGTACCCGCAGGGGCCGGACCGCCCCAGGAGGGTGCGCCGTGGGAGGGGCCGCCCCCGACGAGGGGGTCGTTCCAGGAGGGGGCGCCCCGTTCGTGGGCGCCGCCGGGGGCAGGGTCCTCCCACCCGGCGGCGCCGCGATCGGCACCGCCCTGCGCGGGATCGGACGGGGAGGGGTCGCCCCAGGACGGCCCGCCGTGGGAGGGGGTGCCGACGGAGGCCGGTGCACCTGGGCCGGGAGCGTCGTACCCAGGTGAACCCCCGTAGGGCCCACTGTTCACGACAGTCTCACCAACACCCTCCGCACCACCCTGGAACGGCGGAACCCCGTCACCCCGGCGGTCCTGCGCGGGGCCGCCGGGGTGGAGCCCCTGCGGCGGCGCCCCGAAGGCGCGGGTGCCGTGCGCGGGGGTTCCTCCGTGCGCGGGAGGCGCGGTCGCGGGGAACCCGTCCGAGGGAGCCGGGGACTCGTCGTCGACCGCGGGCATCGCCCCGGTGTCACCGGCGGCGGGCCCGTCCTCGTACTCGTCGTACCCGTCCTCGTAGCCGGCTTCGTCGTAGTCGTCGTAGCCGTCGTCGTACTCGTCGTCGTAGTCCTCGTGGAGGCGTTCCCCCTCCTCGCGGACGGCCGGGGGCGGGAAGACCAGCGAGCGGAGGTCGAGCGCCACGTGCACGATGATCGGCACCCAGATGCTTCCCGTGCCCAGGTACAGGACCGTGAAGAGGGTTCCCGACGTGCCGGCGCTGACCAGCCCCCACCAGCCCTGGTAGAGGTGGGCGACGGAGAAGAGCACGACCGACAGCACCGCGGCCATCCACAGCGGCACGCCCATGCCCGCGACGAGGGCGATGAACAGGCCCCGGTACAGCAGTTCGCCGAACACTCCCCCGGTGACGGCGACTCCCGCGGCCATCGCCCGTTCCCGCGTGGTGCGCGGCACGAGGAGGCCGCGGTCGCGCTCGGGCTCGGGGAGGGTCATCGGGGCCGTGGCGGCACGGCGTCCGCGGTGCCCGGTGGCCCGCCGCCCACCGGCTCGCGGGGTCCCGCCGTCTCCGTGGTCCTCGTGCGGCTCGGCGCCCTCCGGGTCCTCCGGGGCGGTCGGCGCCTCGGGGCCGTCCGTGTCGGTCCGACCGGACCGGCTCCCCCTGCGGCCACCCGCACCCCGCTTGCCCTTGCCCTTGCCCTTGCCCTTGCCCGGGGCGAGGCCCGCCAGCCCGGGAAGGTTCTCGGGCAGGCCGTTGACGAGGATCCACAGGGCGGCGAGGGCCGTCAGGCCTCCGACGGCGCCGCCGACGACCGGCCCCCACGCGTCGGGCAGTCGCAGCCCGAGATCGGAGGGGACCAGTTCGGGCGAGAGCAGCAGAACCCCGAGGACGACCAGGCCCCAGAGGGCATGGACCGCCATGGTGACGGCGTGCACCTGTGTCAGCGCACGTACGTCACCACCCCGCCTACCGGAAAGCCACGCGAAGGCCTTCCTGCCGAGAAGGGGTTCGCCGACCGCCGCGAAGAGGAGCAGCAGGACCGTGAGGACGGTCCCGGCGAAACTGAAGTGAGGGAGAGTCTCCGACCATGGCACGGGGGCAATAGTAGGGGGTCCGAAACCCGTCATAGTGCACATGCCGGATTCCGGAGCCGAGACCCTCTTGCCGTGGAGCCCGCAAAGAGTGACGGTGGGAGTGTCACAGGTCACCAGCGGACGGCGGCGTCCGGCCCGCCGTGACCTCCGCCCCACGGATTCCGAAGGGCTGGGCAGCAGGGATGGCAGACCGAGCCGTAGAGGTACCGAGGGCCGAGAGGCCCCAGGACATCCGCAACATCGCGCTGGTCGGCCCGACCGGCTCCGGAAAGACGAGTCTGGTCGAGGCCCTGCTCGTCGCCGCCGGGGAGATCGGCCGCCCCGGCCGCGTGGAGGAGGGCACGACCGTCAGCGACCACGACGACGTCGAGGTCCGCCAGAAGAGGTCGGTCCACCTGACCGTCAGCCCCGTCATGGTAGGCGACGTCAAGGTGAACCTGCTGGACACCCCCGGGTACGCGGACTTCATCGGGGCGATGCGCGCGGGACTGCGCGGCGCGGACGCGGCCCTGTTCGTCATCTCCGCCCTGGAGGGCGTGGACGGCCGCACCCGCGTGCTCTGGGAGGAGTGCGCCGCGATCGGCATGCCCCGGGCCGTGGCGATCACCAAGATCGACCACCCCCGGGCGGACTACGACGACGTGGTCGCCCAGTGCCAGGAGGCCTTCGGGTCCGGTGTCCACCCCGCCTACGTCCCGGCGGTCGAGGGAAGCGGGGACGACCGCCGCGTGGTCGGCGTCTGGGGGCTCGTCTCCGAGCGCTACTACGACTACTCCGACCGCTCGGACGTGAGCGGCCGCGGGGGCGGGCCCGACGCCGGACCCGGTGCGCGGCAGGCACCGGAGTGGCTCCGCGGGACCGCGGGACCGCTCCGGGAGGCCCTCGTCGAGGAGGTCATCACCGAGAGCGAGGACGAGGCCCTCATGGACCGCTACATGGAGGGGGGCGAACTCGATCCGGACCTGCTCATCGCGGACCTCCAGAAGGCCGTCGCGGCGGGCGGGTTCCACCCCGTCCTGGCGATCAGCCCCACCAAGGGCGTGGGCGTGCGGGAGCTGCTCCGTGAGCTGCCGCTGTCGTGCCCGGACCCGACCCTGCGCCCGTTCCCGTCGGTGGCGACCCCGGAGGGGAGGCCCGTCCCCGGGCTGTCGTGCGACCCGGACGGCCCGCTCGTCGCGGAGGTCCTCAGTACGGCGGGCGACCCGTACGTGGGCCGGGTGAGCCTGGTGCGCGTGTTCTCGGGGACGCTGACCCCCGATGCCGCCGTCCACCTGCACGGACACGGGGTGCCCTGCGGCCTGACGGGCGCGGGTGAACTGGACCGGGTCGGCAACGACGAGCACGCGGGCGCCCTGTCCGTCCCGTTCGGGAGGGACAGCCGCCCTGTGGGGCGGGCCGTCGCCGGCGACGTGTGCCTGGTGGCGAAGCTGCCCGACGCCCGCACGGGCGACACCCTCTCCAGCCCCGACCGGCCGCTGCGGGTGTCGCCGTGGCGGTTCCCGCAGCCGCTGCTGCCGGTGTCGCTGACCGCCGCCTCCTCCGCCGACGAGGACAAGCTCTCCCAGGCGGTGGCCCGGTTGGTGGCCGAGGACCCGTCCCTGCGAGTCGAGGTGAACCCGGAGACCCACCAGATGGTGCTGTGGAGCCTGGGCGAGGCGCACCTCGACGCGGCCCTGGACCGGTTGGAGCACCGGCACGGCGTCCGGGTGCGGACCGGCGAGGTGCGCGTGCCGCTGCGGGAGACCTTCGCGGTCCCCGCGCAGGGCATGGGCCGCAACGTCAAGCAGAGCGGCGGGCACGGCGAGTTCGGCGTCTGCCGGATCCGGGTGGAGCCGCTCGGGTCGGGGGCGGGGCTGGAGTTCGTGGACGAGATCGTCGGCGGCGTGGTGCCCCGCCAGTTCGTGCCGTCGGTGGAGAAGGGCGTGCGCGCCCAGATGGCGGACGGCATGGACTCCGGGTATCCGCTGGTGGACATCCGGGTGACGCTGTACGACGGCAAGGCCCACTCGGTGGACTCCTCGGACATGGCCTTCCAGAAGGCGGGACGCCTGGCGCTCCGGGACGCCGCCGCTGCCGGGAGGCTGGCCATGCTGGAACCCGTGGCGGAGGTGGCGGTGGAGGTGGACGACTCCTACCTGGGTCCGGTGATGAGCGACCTGTCGGCCAGACGGGGCAGGGTGGTCGGCACCGAGACCGCTTCCGGCGGCCGGGCGGTGGTGCGCGCGGAGGTCCCCGAGCTGGAGATCACCCGGTACGCGGTGGAACTGAGGTCGCTCTCCCACGGCACCGGCGTGTTCACCCGGGAGTACCTGCGCCATGAGCCCCTGCCGCCGCAGGTGGCGTCGAGGCTGCCCGGGCCGCGGGGCGACGACCGGGCCTAGACGGGGGTTTCGCCTGCGCCCCGGCCCGCGTCCACCGGGTTTCCTCCCGCCGCGCCTCCGCGCTCGTGGAGCAGGCCGGTCGTCGCACATCGTCCCGGGGGGAGATCGCCCGGACGGCCGCCCGCCGCCCCGGAAGCCTCCGGCGACCGCTCCCGGTCGTGTCACCGGTGCCCGGTCGGGCACGGGTACCGGGAGGCGGGGGCGGTGCCGGGGCACGGGGGCGGCCCCGCGTCCCGGCGGCGCCGGCTAGAAGACGCGGCCCGGTCTGCTGCGGTCGGCCAGGGCGGCGAACCTGAACGTGTTCACGGGGTGGCTGGACAGCAGGTTGACCAGGAGCACGAAGAACCCGGTGTCGGTGCGGGCGCGCGCGGCGATGTCGTCGAAGTCCACGGACGGGTACAGGTACTTGCCCACGGCCAGGACCCGCAGCCCCTGCATGCCCTCGGGGCAGAACTCGTAGGCGTGGTTGTCGGCCGTGTACTCCTGTGCGCGCCCCAGGGAGCTGCCCACGCCGGGGATCACGTTCGCCACCGAGATGCCGAAGTGCCGCCAGAACGACGTGTGGCCCGCCGCGATGTGCCCCACCTCGTGCCCGATCACGAACCGCAGGGCGTCGGGGTCGGCGAGGCGCCCGCCCACCTCGAACAGGTCGCTGTTGACCGCGACGTAGCGGCGGAACCCGTGCCCCGACGCGTACGCGTTGACCACGCCGTTGCCCAGGACGACGTACGCCTCGGGCACCTGCCGCATACGGAACGCGGCCGCGGCCTCGGCGACCATCCGGTGCGCCTCGGGGAACTGGTCCTCGGTGATGCGCACCCCGTTGACCCTCTGCCGCGCGTACAGCTGCCCGCGCACGAAGTACACGAGCGCGGGCAGGCTGAGCAGCAGCAGGGGTTCGTTCGGGTCACCGGAGTAGGCGCGGCTGACCGCGCCCACCACGGCGAACACGGTCACCGCGACGCATGCCACGAGGACGGGGACCTCCCGGGGATGGCGCAGTGACCTGCGCACGCGGCGGTCACCCCACCGCCAGGGGTCGTCCCCCATCCGCGGTCAGAGACGGTACTCGGCGTCGGGAAGGTCGTCGTCGGGGCCGGGGGGCGGCGGCGCGTGGTGGGCGCTGCCCCGGGGCGGCGGCCCGCCGTAGGACGGCCCCGCGGGCGGGGCCTGCGGCGGAGCCTGGGGGACCCCGTCGTCGTCCAGGATCGAGGCCATGTCCGCCGACAGGGTGGACTCCTCGGCCTTCCCGCTGCGCCACTCGTTGCGCAGCTCCTCGTCCTGGGCCCCCATCACGGCGTCCATGTCCGCGTCGTAGGTGGACTTGGCCGGGTCCTCCGGGGGCTCGGGCCAGGAGGAGGCCAGGAACGCGCTGTCGTAGGCGTCGTTGGGCTCGGGCAGCCCGCTGTGGGAGGGCTGCCCGGCGGTGGCGGACTGGCCGGGCGGCGGGCCGAACGGGTCGGAGAGGGGGTCGGAGAACGGGTCCGCCTGCGACGGCGTCCCCTCACCGCGGGCGGGGGTGCCGCCCAGCGGGTCGACCGGGTCCCCGGTGGGCGCGGGCCCCGGGAAGGACACACCCGCCGGGACCGCCGAAGCGCCGCTCCGGCCGTTGTCGGAGCCCAGGTAGGACAGGGCGGCGACGGTGATCGCCGCGAGCCCGGCGCGCAGGGTGGGTTCGCGCGCGGGCGCGAAGAACGGGGAGTGGTTGCTGGGGACGTTGCCCATCTTCTCGTACGGGGTGTCGCCGGGGGCGGCCTCCCACACGTCGTGGGGCGTGGCGCCGACGAACCAGAACACGTAGGGGATGGGCTGCGGGTCGCCGGGGAGGCCGAAGTAGTTGAAGTCCTCGGTGCCCGGTGAGGGGTCCGGCAGGTGGATCACGTAGTCGTCGCCGAAGTAGGCGTGGTGGGCCGCGGCCACCTCCGCCGAGGAGGTGGCGTCGTTGCGGGTGACGCCGCAGGAGATGAACATCTCGACGTCGGGCTCGCGGGTGGCCCCGGAGGCGGCGGCCTCGGCGCGCACGATCCGCTCGATGGAGGCCTCGAGCTGGTCCGCGACGTTGTCGTTGAGGGCCCTGGTGTTGATCTCCAGGTAGGCCTCGTCGGGGATGATGTTGGCCTTCGTCCCGGCGTGGAGCTTGCCGACGGTCAGGACCGCCATCTCGCTCGGGCTGATCTCCCGCGACACCACGCCCTGGAGGCGGGTGACGATGTTCGCGGCGATGACCACCGGGTCGACGGTGGTGTGCGGCTGGGAGGCGTGGCCCCCCTCTCCGTGCACGCGCACCCGGTAGGCGCGCGAGGCGCCCAGGATGATCCCGGCACGGTGGGAGATGAGTCCCGCGGGCTGCGGGCCGAGGTGCTGGCCGAGGATGACGTCGGGGCGTCCGAAGCGGTCGTAGAGGCCGTCGGCGAGCATCGCCTGGGCGCCGTCGAGGGTCTCCTCGGCGGGCTGGGCCACGATCATGACGGTGCCGGCCCACTCGTCGCGGGTCTCGGAGAGGAGGTCGGCCGCGCCCACGAGGCAGGCGGTGTGGGCGTCGTGTCCGCAGGCGTGCATGACGGGCACCTCGACGCCGTCGGCGTCGAGGGCGCGGGCCGTGCTCGCGTAGGGGAGGCCGGTCTTCTCCTCCAGGGGGAGCGCGTCCATGTCGGCGCGGAGCATCACCGTGGGGCCGGGGCCGTTGCGGAGGATGCCCACCACACCGGTGCCTCCGACTCCCTTGTGGACCTCGTAGCCGGTCCGGGTGAGCCACTCGGCGACGCCGCTGGCGGTCCGCTGCTCGGCGTGGGAGAGTTCCGGGTTCTTGTGCAGATCGACGTAGAACCCCTCCACGAGCGGGAAGAGCTCGTCGAGGAGTCGCATGACCACGCTCCCGTGCTGGGCGGCACGGTCGGGGTCCACCGCGTGCGGCACGGTTTCCACCGCCTTCTTCCGTATCTCGACTGGAGGGGGGCACTACCTGACGGCTCAGCCTAGCGGCGAGGCCGTCACGGCCACACACTGACACGTTCACCCAGCGTCCGCCACGGTGCGTCGCATGGGTTAGGGTCTGCACACGGAAAGCCATCATCCGTCCGAGCCGATCACGTTCCGTGTGTCTCCCTTGTCCCACCTTCACCGTGTGTGGGGGAGGAGCCGGGGAAGTTTCCACAGATTTGATCGAACCGCTGGCATACCTTGCAACATCACAGTAAGGTAACGCAGCACGATGATTCATCCGACCTTCCGGTGCCCCCCTCGCGCGCCACGCGGCACCTTCCCATCCGCGCCCCGGCCCCCGCGGTCGGTTCAGGCCCCTTGTACAGGGTCCGCCAGACCACGCACATGCCCCAGAAATCAGTGATCTTCGGAGTCCACTCGTGGCCTCATCCATGACCAGTCCGGCAGCCCGCCCTCCGGAACCAGGGGAGGGCGCGACCAACCCGGGTCCGGATCCCAAGCCCGCCCAGGCGTCAGGCCGCGACGCCCGCCTGGACAACGCCAAGTTCATCCTGATCGCCCTGGTCGTCGTCGGCCACGCGATCGAGCCGCTCCGCGACCACGGGCCCACGGGAGCCCTGTACTACTGGATCTACTTCTTCCACATGCCCGCGTTCATCATGATCAGCGGGTACCTGTCGCGGTCCTTCGACGCCTCGTCGAACCGCGTGGAGAAGCTGGTCCTGACGGTGGCGGTCCCCTACCTCATCTTCTGGACGATCCACCAGACGATCTACTTCTTCGAGCGCGGCGGCCTGCCCGACGCGGCCTCGGCGCTCAAGCCGACCTGGACCCTGTGGTTCCTGGTCGCCCTCTTCCTCTGGCGCCTGAGCGTGCCGGTGTGGAAGCAGCTCCGCTGGCCCGTGCTCATCGCCGTCCTCGTCGCGATGTTCGGCGCCACCGCGAGCCTGGGCGAGACGCTGTCCATGGGCCGCGTCGTCAGCTTCCTCCCCTTCTTCGTCCTGGGGCTGAGCCTGCGACGCGAGCACTTCGCGCTCCTGGACCGGCTGTGGGTGCGGATCGTGTCCGTCCTCGTGCTCGGCACGACGGCGGTGCTGGCAGTGCCCATCTCCGACCGGCTGAGCCGCGACTGGCTCTTCTGGAAGGACAGCCTCACCGACCGCGACATCGACCCGCTCCTGCCCAGCTTCGGCATCCGCCTCGCCTTCATGGGCCTGGCCCTGCTGATGACCATCGCGGTCCTGGCGCTCACCCCGAAGCAGCGCACCTGGTTCACGTCGCTGGGCGCCTACACCCTCTACGTGTACCTCGGCCACTCGGTGGTCCTGCTCCTGCTCAAGGCCTCACCCTGGTACGACATGGTGGGAGGCCCCACGGGCACGGCGATCACTGCCGTCGGCGCGGTGGCCCTGACCCTGCTCCTGTGCACCCCGTGGGTACGCAAGAGCATGCAGTGGGCGGTCGAACCACAGCTGACATGGTTCCTGCGCAAGGACTCCACGCTCCGCCCGGAGAACCGCGTGAACGCGGAGACCGGGGGGAACAATGGCGGCCCCGACGACACGAACAAGAAGAAGGAGGCCGCCGGGGTCTGACCCCGGCCCTCCCCCGGCGTGGAACTCGCCGGTAGGCCCGGAGCACACGGGGGCAGTAGGAGACGCGGCCCACGGGACGCGGAGAACGGCGGGGGCCGCCCCGACGGCTCCCGCGGCGAGCAGCTCACGTCGGCGCACCTCGAACCTGCGCGTGTCCTTCCACAGCCGCAGCACCAGGACGACCTCGAAGAAGGCCAGCGCCAGGACCGAGAACACGGCGGTCGGGATGATCAGGCTGTTCAGCGGGGTGAAGAGGGCGAACACCACGGTCATCGGGGCCACCACGCACAGGAACATCTCGAACTCGATGCCGCTGAACAGGTGGGGCCGCACCCTGTTCCGGAGCAGGAAGGCGCGCACCCGCGGGTAGAGGCCGGCCGGAGCCGGGGCGTCCGGACGGGCGGGCGCGTCCGCCATCTCGTCGTCCTCCGGGTCGGCGTCGCCCAGGCCGGGCGCGCCGGGCCGCTGCGTGTCGGTGTCGCCGGACAGCTCGGCGAGGGTCTGCTGCATGGCCCGGCGGGTCTTGGCGACCTGGGAGCCGTTGAGGTAGCGCAGCAGGTCGAAGAAGACCACGACCGGCGCCACGATCAGGTAGGCGGCGTTTCCGGTGACCGCCCACTGCGTGACGAGCAGCGCCATGACACAGCCGAAGAACCGGATGCGGTCGAACACGAAGTCGACCCAGCTGCCGAAGACGGAGCCGTTGTCCTTGAGGCGGGCGATCTTGCCGTCCATGCAGTCCAGCACGAAGCTGAGGTGGAACAGCAGCCCGCCCAGCACCAGCCAGGCCCAGCCCGTGCCCTCGACGAGGACCGGGGCGACGAAGCACAGGGCGGAGAGCAGGCCGAGGACACCGGCGCCCAACGTCAGCTGGTTGGGGGTGATGTTGGTGCGGTTCGCGGTCCAGACCACGAGACGCCCTGCGAGGGGATCGACCAGGAAGACCGTCCACCAGGCGTCCTTCGCCTTGTAGGTCTCTTCCTTGACTTGCGCGAACGTGAAACGCGGCATGCGGGCTCTCCAGGAGGGCACACTCCCCCCGGAGCTCCGGCCGCTCCACCGTTCAACGAAGCGCTGACCAGGACAGGGGAAAGGGCTGTGTCGGCGGGAATCGAGTCATCATGCCAGATCGAGGGTCGTCCGGCCTAATCGGTGACGGCATACTTGACTGGTAAGAGGGGGATCAACAGGCGGCCGTGTGCGGAGCAGCGGATGGTCCACCCCCTTCGGTCTCGACCGAGGTAGAGGCATTGCGTTTTCTCAACGACCAGGTCCCGCAGCAGGACCTGACCTACAGCGACGTGTTCATGGTCCCGAACCGGAGCTCGGTGGGCTCCCGGCTCAGCGTGGACCTGTCGTCCCCGGACGGAACCGGCACCACCATCCCCCTGGTCGTGGCGAACATGACGGCGGTCGCCGGACGCCGCATGGCCGAGACCGTCGCCCGGCGCGGCGGCATCGCGGTCATCCCGCAGGACATCCCCATCGAGGTGGTGTCCGACGTCGTCTCCTGGACCAAGCAGCGGCACCTGGTCCACGACACGGCGATCACCCTCAACCCGTCCAGCACGGTGGGTGAGGCCCTCAACCTGCTGCCCAAGCGGGCGCACAACGCGGTGATCGTCGTCGACGAGGCGCGCCGCCCCGTCGGCGTGGTCACGGAGGCCGACTGCGCGGGCGTGGACCGCTTCGCCCAGCTGCGCGACGTCATGTCCACCGAGCTGCTGACCATCCCCGCGGACACCGAGCCGCAGGAGGCCTTCGGGAAGCTGCACGACTTCCGCCACCGGCTCGCGCCGGTCGTGGACGGGGCCGGCGCCCTGGTCGGCGTGCTCACCCGCACGGGCGCGCTGCGCTCCACCCTGTACACGCCGGCCGTGGACGCGGAGGGCCGCCTGCGCGTGGCCGCCGCCGTGGGCATCAACGGCGACGTGGCGGGCAAGGCCGCCGACCTGCTGGCCGCCGGCGCCGACACCCTGGTGATCGACACCGCGCACGGACACCAGGAGAAGATGCTCTCCGCCATCGCCAAGGTGAGGGCCCTCGCGCCGAAGGTGCCGATCGTGGCGGGCAACATCGTCACCGCGCAGGGCACCCGCGAGCTCATCGAGGCGGGCGCCGACATCGTCAAGGTCGGTGTGGGACCGGGCGCGATGTGCACCACCCGCATGATGACGGCCGTCGGTCGGCCCCAGTTCTCGGCCGTGCTGGAGTGCGCCGAGGCGGCGGCCGACCTGGGCAAGCACGTGTGGGCGGACGGCGGCGTACGCCACCCGCGCGACGTGGCGCTCGCCCTGGCCGCGGGCGCGTCCAACGTGATGGTGGGCTCCTGGTTCGCCGGGACCTACGAGTCGCCGGGCGACGTGATGCGCGACGCCGAGGGCCGGCAGTACAAGGAGAGCTTCGGCATGGCGTCGGCCCGCGCGGTACGGCTGCGCACCGCCGACGACTCCCCGTTCGAGCGGGCGCGCAAGGCCCTGTTCGAGGAGGGCATCTCCACGGGCCGCATGTACCTGGACCCGGAGCGCCCCAGCGTGGAGGACCTGATCGACCAGATCATCGCGGGCGTGCGCAGCTCGATGACGTACGCGGGCGCCACCTCGCTGGAGGAGTTCCGCGAGCGCGCCGTGGTCGGCGTGCAGAGCGCCGCCGGGTACAACGAGGGACGGCCGGTTCCGACCAGCTGGTAGGCCCGGGGTGCGGGGCGTCCGGGAGACCGGGCGCCCCCGCGCGGGGTACCGCCCGGCGAGGCGTGCGCCCCCGGGCTACTCCTGGGCGGCGAGGAGCGCCTTGCGGTGCTCGCCGCACAGGCGGTCGGCGTGCCTGACCGGCTCGGGCACGCGGTACTTCGGCGACAGGCGCAGCACCAGGTCCGCCGCGCCCTCCAGGTCGACGCGGTGCCCGACGGACACGTAGACGGGCTTGACGCCCGTGCGGGTGCGCAGGACGCGTCCGATCACCTCGGCGCCCTCCCGCTCCAGCGCGGAGGAGTCGGGGACCACCTCCGAACGCCCGGCCACCATGGGCGTCCACGACCCGCGCTCGTTCCCCGGCGGGGAGTGCCTGCCGTACAGCACGGACTTGGCCGAGCCGACCACCGGAAGGTCCAGCAGGACCCCCAGGTGGGAGGCGATCCCGAAGCGGCGCGGATGGGCCAGGCCGAACCCGTCGCACAGGTACACGTCGGGTGTCGTCCGCAGCGCGCCCAGGGCCTCCAGGACCGGCGGCAGCTCCCGGAAGGCGAACAGCCCCGAGATGTACGGGAACGTCGGCTCGGAGGAGATCGCGACGGACTCCACGACCTCCAGGGTCCGGGTGTCGAGGATGACGGCCGCCGCGGAGAGCGCGGAGTTGTCCGTGGCGTAGCTGACGTCCAGTCCGGCCACCAGCCGTACGGCGTCCGCGTCCAGCGGCTCGACCCTCACGCGGTCCGCCAGCGCCCGCTGGCGCGCGACGGCCTCCCGCGGGTCGGAAGGCCAGTTCTCGGGGTCGTCCAGAACCCGTGCGACCCGTTCGGCGATCTCCGACATCCTGCCCCCTCGTTCGCGCGGTCCGGCTCCGCCCGTCCATCCAACCGTACGCCCCCGGGGGCCCGGACCCCGGCCGGGACGGGCCTCAGTCCCGGGCCGGCCCGGGCGCCTCGAACCGCTCTCCGTTCGCGGGGACGCCGACGCCGCGCCAGGTGAAGGGGACGCCCTGGGCGAGGTCCGGGTCGGCCCTGTCCATCAGGTGGAAGTGCAGGTGCGGCTCGGTGGAGTTGCCGGAGTTCCCGCACAGCGCGAGCGTCTGGCCCGTCCGCACGCGGTCGCCCTCGCGCACCCTGAGCGACCCGCGCCGGACGTGGGCGTAGAGGGCGAAGACGCCGTCACCCAGGTCGAGGACCACGTGGTTGCCGACCACGGGCCCGGCTCCTCCGAGACCGCGGACCACCCCCTCGACGACCAGGTAGGCGAGTGCCGGGTAGGAGTTGCGGCTCAGGTGGTCGCGCCGGTGGTCGGAGGCGTGGACGACCACGGCGTCCGCCACGGCCAGCAGCGGCTCGCCGAAGGTCGGGAAGTCCTGGTTGCGCCGGACCGGCGGCCACCAGCCGAAGGCCGGGCGGTCCTCGGAGTCCGTCAGGAGGTCGATCGCGTACTCCTGGCCGTAGGCGCGGGTGCCGTGGCTGGGGACGCGGTCGGCCGGACTGTTCAGGGCCAGCCAGGCGCCGCTGACCGGCGGCGCCACCTCGACGGCCTCCGGCGTCGTGCTCCTGCGCGCCAGGCGACCGAACAGCAGGGTCAGCGACCCCAGGACCAGGAACAGCGTCAGCGCGGCCGCGTTCCACCACCCCGAGAAGCCGAGGAGCGGACGGGCGAGGACCACTCCCAGTGTCACTGCGACGCTCCACAGGACGAGGAGTCCGCACACCCTGGCCGCCGATCGCATGGCTTTCCTCCGTCCGGGCGGATCCGTACCGCCCTTCGTTTTTGCAACTTTACGTAATTACGAATATCCGCACAACCCAGACTCCGGAGGCGCGGGAACACGCGCACGCCCGACGCGAAAGCCCCTCCGCGACGCTGTGCGACACCCCACAGTCCCGGACGCCCGGACGGGAGCCGGGGTCGCAGTAACGTGGACCTGAATTTGCACTGACTGGTCAGTTCAAAAAGAAGGGGGCGCAGGTATGCGTCGGGCTACCGGAGCTCGTGTCCAGGCCGAGGGCGTCACACTCGCCACACGCGAGGGTCCCGTCTACACCGGGATCGGGTTCGTCGCCCTGCCGGGCACGCTCACGGTCTTCCAGGCCGACTCCGGCGGTGGCCGCAGCGCGCTGCTCCTGACCCTGACCGGCAGGATGAGGCCGTCGGAGGGAACCGTGCACGTGGACGGCCACGTGCTGCCCCGCCGGGCCCGCAGGGTCCGGCGGATCAGCTCCCTCGGACTGATGGACGACGTCAACGCGCTCGACGACCGCCTCCGGGTGCACGAACACCTCTCCGAGGGGCTGCTCCTGCGGATGCGCCCCGCGGCGCGGGGGCTGGCCGACGAGGCCATGGAGGCCGCCGACCTGGGCGACCTGGACCGCCGGACCCTGGTCAAGGACCTGTCCATGCTCGAACGGCGGCGCCTCGGGGTCGCCCTGGCCCTGCTGGCCGAACCGCGTCTGCTGGCCGTGGACGACGTCGACGGCGGGCTGAGCGGCGAACACCAGGCCGCCATGTGGCTCACCCTCGGCCGGCTGTCCGCGGAGGGGCTCACCGTGGTCGCCGCCTGCGCCGACTCCGCCGCGCTGGACGGCGTCGCCGGGCAGGACACCCGGGGCCCGATCCCGATCCGCCGGCACTCCGGCCACGGATCCGACGACCCCGCGGACGGCGGGGGCACGACCGGCGCCGGTGACGGTGCCGGCCCGGGGGCCGTCCGCGTCGACGACCTCCTCGGCCACCGGGGGGACGGTGCCGACCGTGAACAGGCATAAGAGGCACAGACCGCGCATGCGGCCCTTCGCCGTCCCCCGGCTCGGCCTGCTCACCATGCGCTCCTTCCTGCGCTCACCGCTGCCCACGGCGGCCCTGGCCGCGCTCGTGCTCATCCCCCTGCTCTACTCCGGCATGTACCTGTGGTCCTTCTGGGACCCGTTCGGCAGGATGCAGCACCTGCCGGTGGCGCTCGTCAACGAGGACCGGCCCGTCGAGGTGGACGGCCGGGAGATGGACGCCGGGGGCGAGCTCACCGACACGCTCCTGGACCGCGGGGACCTCGACTGGCACGCCGTCGACGCGGACGAGGCCGCGCGCGGCGTCGCCGACGGGGACTACTACGTCTCCCTCACCATCCCCTCGCACTTCAGCGAGGACCTGTCCTCGCCCTCCCGCGAGAGGGAGGCGCCGGTCCAGGCCGTGTTGGAGGCGCACTACAACGACTCCAACAGCTTCATCGTGCGCCAACTGGCGGGGAGCGCCTTCAAGGAGGTCCGCGACGCCGCGGCGGCGTCGGCGATCAGCGACTACCTCGACGAGATCTTCGTCGGCTTCAACCAGATCCACGGGAAGACGGAGGACGCGGCCGAGGGCGCGGACGAGCTGTCCGGCGGCGCGGACAGCGCGGAGGAGGGCGCCGGCGAGCTGTCCACGGGTGTCGACGACGCGCACACCGGGGCCGGGTCGCTGAGCGGTGGCCTGGACGAGCTCCACACCGGCTCGCAGTCCCTCGCCGAGGGCGCGGGCACCGCGTCGGAGGAGGTCTCCGCCCAGGTCGCGAAACTGGACGAACTGGCCGACGAGCGGCTCCCCCAGCTGGAGGAGGACATCCCCGCGATCCAGGAGCGCGCCGAGACGGCCGCCGAGGTCACCGGCGCCCTGTCCACGGCCCTGGAAGCGCTGCCCGAGGACGTCGACACCGCCGGGCTCACCGAGGTCGACACGAGACTGGCCTCCTTCCTCCGGGACAACCCGGAGCTGGAGACCGAGAACCCCGAGCTGTACACACTGCTGCGCGACCTCCAGGAGGCCATGGACACCGCGCTGTCCGTGGCCGGGTACATCGACGACAACAGGGACGGCATCGAGTCGGCCGCCGAGGAGGCCGCCTCGCTGAGCGAACAGGCGGCGGCGCTCTCCGAGGACCTCCCCGACATGGTGGACCGGGCAGAGGAGGCCCGCGACAAGGCCGACGAGCTGGACGAGGGGCTGGCCGGACTCGCCACGGGCTCGGCCGCTCTACGAGACGGACTGGCGGACGCCTCGGAGGGCGCCTCGGACCTGGACTCCGGCCTCGGCCTGCTCAGCGGCGGCGCGGGCGACCTGCACGAAGGGCTGGGCGAGCTGGCCTCGGGTTCCGGCGAGCTCGCCGAGGGGCTCGGCGAGGGCGCCGGCGAGATCCCCACCTACTCCGACCGGGGCCGGACCGACGCGGCCGGGACGATGAGCGAGCCGATCCGGCTCGACAGCGAGATCTCCAACGAGTCCCCGAACTACGGGACCGGGTTCGCCCCGTTCTTCGTCCCGCTGTCCCTGTGGGTGGGAGCGATGGTGGTGTTCATGGTGCTGCCCGCCCTCTCCTCCCGCGCACTGGCGTCCTCTGCGCCCTCCTGGCGGGTCGCCCTCGCCGGCCGGGTCGTCCCGCTGCTGCTCGGCGTGGGCCAGGTGGCGGTCATGCTGGGCTCGCTGCACCTGTTCCTGGGCCTGGAGGCCCGGAACTGGCTTCTGGTCATCGGGTTCCTGGTGCTGACCTCGGCCGCGTTCACCGCCGTGGTGCAGTACCTCAACGTGCGGTTCGGCGCCGCGGGCCGGGTGATCGCCCTGGCCCTCCTGGTCCTCCAGCTGACGTCGGCGGGCGGCACGTACCCCATCGAGACCAGCCCGGGGTTCTTCCAGGCCATCGGCCCCTACCTTCCGCTGCACTGGGGCGTGACGGCGATGCGCATCCTGCTCGGGGGCGGGGACATGACGCTGGTGTGGACGACCTTCGGGGTGATGGGCCTGTGGCTGGTGATTCCGCTGCTGTTGACGTGGCTGGCGGTGGACCGGAAACGGGTGTGGACTATGTCCTCCCTCCATCCCGCGCTCAAGCTGTGACGCCCCGACGTGGCGCAACCAGCGCCGACACGGGCAGAATGGGCCGGATGAGCGCGAGCACCGAACGGCCGAGAAGCGGTCGCCGAGAGGCGACCCGGCGCCGCCTGTTCGAGGCGGCGGTCGACCTGATCTCCGAACAGGGGTACGGCGCCACGACCGTGGACGAGATCGCCGAGCGCGCCGGGGTCGCCAAGGGCACCGTCTACTACAACTTCGGCGGCAAGAGCGAGTTGTACACGGCGCTGATGGAGTGGGGGGTGACGCGGCTCGCCGACACCCTGAAGGCCGCGGTGCCCCCCTCCGCGTCCCCCGGCGAGGGGCTCACCGCGGTCCTGCGCGCGGGGGTGGTGTTCATCGGCGAGCACGAGGCCCTCGCCCGGCTCCTCATGGCGGAGGCCTGGCGTACCAACCAGGCCTGGTACGCCACCGTCCGCCAGATCCGCACCGAGGCGATCGGGGTGATCTCCGGCCAACTGGACCGGCTGGCCGCCGAGGGTGCACCCCACCCGGGCCTGGACACGGGGCTCGCGGGGTCCGCCCTGTTCGGCATGGTCGTGACCGTGGCCCTGGACTGGCGCACGCTCCAGCCCGAACGGCCGGTCGAGGAGATCCACGCGACCCTGGCCCACATGACCGCCGGCCTGGTCGGCACACCCGCGTCCCCACCGAAGAACGTCTGAGAGGACGCCCCCATGGCCGACCTGTACCCGCTGCTCCCCCTCGTGGCAGGGGTCGTGATCCTCTGGCTCGTGGCGCGCGACACGCGCCTCGAACTGCGCCTGGTCCGCTACGGAATGCGCGCCAAGGGCCGGGTGATCGGCTACAACGAGACCTCGACCGCCTCACGCATGATCGTGCAGTTCCGCACGGAGGACGGCCAGGAGGTGCACGCCGAGCACGAGAACACCGGCTGGACGGCCTCACGCGCCGGGGAGATCGTCACTGTGGCCTACGATCCGGACGAACCCGCCCGGGCGCGCATCGTCTCCGCACCGTGGTTGAGCCACTGGGTGCGGGGGCTGTTCGGCGGGCTGGGCGTGATCCTGGCGTGCACCGGCCTCCTCCTCGGCTACCTGGAGTGGCGCTAGATCGTCTCCCCGGGACCCCGCGCCGTCCCGGCCCCGGCCAGGGCCTCCTCGCGCGGCTCGGAGTAGCGGACCAGCCGTGAGGGCAGGCCGCCGTCCAGGCTGGAACGGGTGCGCACGCGCACCCCGCACAGCAGGTCGGCCACTCCCGCCCCGTCGGGGCGGACCAGCGCACTGCTGGCGTGCACCGCCGCCACGGCGAGCGCGATCCAGGGCAGGCCCAGGGTGACGAGGACGGCGACCGGCGCCTGGAGCAGGAGGGTGCGGAGGAGGACCCTCCGGCGCGGGGCGGGACTCGGGAGCCCGCGCCCGCCCAGTCCCAGGCCGAGGGCGGCCGGGCCCGGTGTGGCGCGGTCGCGCCGCAGCTGGGGCAGGACGACGGCGCCCACGAAGGCCACACCGAGGAGCACGGCCGCCCGGGTGCGTCCGTCGGCACCGGGGCCCACGAGGCCGTAGGCGTTCAGCAGGGCGATCAGGGCGGCCGACCCGAACCACCACAGGCCGAGGTCGAGCAGGGTGCCCGCCATGCGCCGGTTGAGGTCGGGGGCGACGCGGTCGGGCACCGCGACGGGCCACCCCCGGGCGAGGCCGCCGGGCCACAGGGGCAGGAGCAGGCGGGCGGTCAGCCACCCCGCCAGGACCCCCGCCACGCCCAGTCCGACCAGCCAGGGTGAGGTGGGCGCGTACGCGCACGGGTAGAGACCGAGGACCCCGGTCGCGCGCACCGCGCCGACGGACGCGGCGAGCCCCGCCCCGATCAGGAGGGTGACGACCGGTCCCCGCCGGAAGCGGTGGCGCGCCAGGAGGCCGACCGGCACGAAGAGCCCGAACGCGAGGGCGAGGTTCCCGGCCGTGTGCGCCCCGCCGAAGGGCGCCGCAGCCGACGCGCCCGCGGCGCCGTCCGGGCCCGGCCCCCCGGTGCACAGTGCGTCGACGGACGCGGGCAGCGGCCAGACCGCGTAGGCCGCCAGGGCCGTCCCCGCGACCAGGGCGGCGGTGGTGAGGGCTCCCGGCCAGCCGTGCTGGCGCCCGTAGCGCCGGTGCTGCCCGCGCAGGTAGAGCGCGGCGCCGACGACCACCAGCAGCGGTACGACGGCGAGCGCCACATCGATGGCGGCCTGTCCCCCGCCGAACGGTCGACCCATGGTGCTTCCCCTGTCCTCCGGCCGCGCCGGCGCCACCGCCCGGTCCCCGGTCGCTCCGGCGTTCCGGTGCCTCCGGGCTCCCCGCCCGCGTGGCCGTTCCCGACTCCGGGCCGCAACGCTAGTACGCTCCGTTGCCGGGCGGGGACCGAACGACGACTTTGGGCTCCTTCGCGCGGCCTCCCGGGACCCGCTCACCGGTCCCCGGGAGGCCCCCGGGGATGTCACGCGAAACAGGGTGCCCACACACTCTCCGACATATGTGACGTTTGTCCCATTGTCACCATTTATTCACAGCAGGCGACACCAGCACCTCAAGCCAAAGGGTGGACAATCGCTGCCTTCATGGCAGACTGCCTTCACCAACCCGGATATTTCGGCGCTTCACGTGCGAGATACGATCCCCAACGCCGAAATGCCGCGTTAGTGGTTACCCTGCGGTACGTCCCGCGTCGAGAACCCCCGACGGACGCCGCCCCGCGGGGCAGGAGGCCGCGCGCAGCCAGGTCGAGAGGTGCCGCCCCCAGGACACCCGGCTCTTCGCGGCCCCGCACCGCAACCCCAGACCGAAGACGCGGATCGACAGGAGAACCGTGCAGGCAGTACCGAAGCGACGCGGACGGACGATCACCGCCCGTATTCGCGCAATGGTCATGATCCCCACCACCGCGCTGGTCGCGCTCTGGCTGATCCTCACCTTCGCCCTGACCGGCGACGCCGTCATGCAGCTGATCCGCGCCCAGGCCACCGAGGACCTGGTGACCCCCTCCGCGGTCGGCCTCGTGGACGTCATGCAGGAGCGGTCCCAGTCGATCGCCTTCATCGAGAACCCCGGGAGCGAACAGCTCGCGGGCGACCTCGCCGAGGCCCGGGAGCTCACCGACAGCACCATGGGCGTGGTCATCGGGGAACTGATCGGCTTCGCCGACCTCGCCCCCGGTGAGGGCGGCGACCACATCAGGATGCTGCACGAGCAGTACGGGGAGATCGGTGCCCTCCGCGAGGCGATCGACTCCGGAGAGGCCTCCCGCGAGGACGTCCTCGACTACTACAACGAGCTCATCCTCCACGGCGCCGACAGCTTCGACAGCCAGGCCCGCAGGGGGATGGCGGGCGACGCGACCAGCCCCTCCTTCACGGCCGTGTACATGTTCCGGGCCGTCGACGTCTTCGCGCGGTCCGACGCCCAGATCGCCCGCGCCTTCGCCGGCGACGAGCTGACCGCGGCCGACCAGCGGGAGTTCACCGAACTGGTCGGCGCCTACCGGAACCTCCTGGACGGCAACGGCCACTACCTGGAGGGCGAGGGCCAGGAGGAGCGCCTCCGGGCGGTGCTGGAGGGCCCCGAGTACGCGCGGCTCCTGGACATGCAGCAGGAGATCATCGACCGCCAGGTCACGACGGAGACGGTCACCGACCCGATCACCCTGGTGCCCGGCGAGGTCGAGGACCTCTCCATGCCGGTGGACCAGGACGCGTGGCAGGCGGACTACGACCACGTCCTGGCCGAGCTGACCGCTCTGGGCGCCGACGAGGCCATGCACGCGGCCGCCGTCACCCGGGACGCCGCCAACCAGGCGGTCCTGCTCGCCGTCGGGGGCAGCCTCGGCGTCGCCGCCGTCATCCTGGCCGCCTTCCTGCTGGCCCGCCGCTCCTCTCGCGTCCTCACCGCGCGCCTGCTGCGCCTGCGCGACGACTCCAACGACCTCGTCGAGAACCGTCTCCCCGACCTCATGCGCCGCCTGCACGACGGCGAGCGGGTGGACACCGACACCTCCCTCACCGGGCTCCACACCACCGACGACGAGATCGGCGACGTCGCCAAGGCGTTCAACGCCGCCCAGCGCGCCGCCATCGACGAGGCGGTGCAGCAGACCGAGCTGCGCCAGGGCGTCAACCGCGTGTTCCTCAACATCGCGCACCGCAGCCAGACGCTGGTCCACCGCCAGCTCCGCCTGCTGGACAAGATGGAGCGCGAGCAGGAGGACCCGGACCAGCTGGCCCAGCTGTTCAAGCTCGACCACCTGGCCACTCGCTCGCGGCGCAACGCCGAGAACCTGCTGATCCTCGGCGGCGAGGCGCCGGGCCGTACCTGGCACCGTCCGATGCCGCTGATCGACGTGCTGCGCGGCGCCATCTCCGAGTCCGGTGACTACACGCGCGTCAAGCGCGACCGGATCGCCCGCGTCCACCTCAACGGCCCGGCCGTCGCCGACGTCATCCACCTGGTCGCGGAGTTGGTCGACAACGCCGCCATGTTCTCGCCGCCGCACACGCAGGTGCGCCTGAGCAGTGACGACGTGCCCAACGGCGTGACGATCGAGATCGAGGACCGGGGCCTGGGCATGACGGAGAGCGAGTTCGCCTCGGCGAACGCGCTCCTGGCCAGCCCGCCCGAGTTCGACGTGATGCGCCTGAACGAGAAGATGCGCCTCGGCCTCTTCGTGGTCTCGCACCTGGCCCACCGCCACGGCATCAAGGTGCACCTGCGCCCGTCGCCGTACGGGGGCGTGCAGGCGATCGTCCTGCTGCCGCACGAGCTGATCTCCGGTGACCGGACCCCGCTGCCGTCCTCGGAGCCCGCCCGCGAGGACGTCTGGGAGGTGCGGGAGATCATCGACCGCGTCCCCGGCGAACTGGAGTCCGCGCCCGTCGTCGCCAAGCCGGTCCTGACCTCGGTCTCCACGCCGGTCGAGGACACGTCGGCCGAGGGCTCGGGCAGCGGCATGCCGGACGACCTCCTGGGCCCCCTCGGCGACAGCGGCTCCGCCCCCGCGGACGGAGGGCGCCCCGCGCTTCCGACCCGCAGGAAGAACATCAGCGCGGTCCCCGCTCCCGGCGCCGCCCCCGCAGAGGCGCCCGACGGCGCGGTCGAGGCCGACGGAGGTCGCCCCCCGCTGCCCAAGCGGCGCCCGCAGGAGAACCTGGCGCCGCAGCTGGCGACCGACCCCGAGCCCGACAGCCGGACCGGCCCCGTCTCCGGCGCCCCCGCGGGAGGGGCCCCCGACAACGGGGAGCGCCTGGCGCGCCTGCGCCGGAACATGTCCGCGTTCCAGCAGGGGACCGACCGCGGACGGCGCGAAGGCAAGCAGCAGACCAACGACACCGACAAGGACTCCTAACCGTGACGAGTACTCCCGAAGGCGCCGCGCGCGACAGCGGAAACGGCGCGGCCAAGAAGGACATCGACTGGCTGCTCGACGAGCTGCTGGACCGCGCGGTCGGATCCCGGCACGCGATCGTTCTGTCCGCCGACGGCCTCCTGATCGGACGCTCCCACGAGCTGGTCAAGGAGGACGCCGAGCACCTGTCCGCGGTGGCGTCCGCGTTCCAGAGCCTGGCGCGCGGCACCGGCCGCCACTTCGGCGGCGGCGAGGTCCTCCAGACCGTGGTCGAGATGGAGAGCGCCTACCTGTTCGTCACGGGCGCCGGGCGCGGGGCTTGCCTGGCGGTGCTCGCCGACGAGAGCGCCGACGTCGGGCTGATCGCCTACGAGATGAACGTTCTGGTCGGGCAGGTGGGCCGGTACCTGGACGCCGCTCCCAGACACGAGGACGCCTCAGGGGAACCCACGCGATAGGGGACGGTCATGCAAGCGCACAACGAGTTCCCGCACGGCGGGACACCGCACGGCCTGCCGAGCCGCGACGCGGTCGGCGGGTACGGCGGGAGTTCGCCCGGGACACCCGGGGCACCCGGGGCGTCCGACGCGCCTGCGGCCCCCGGTCCGGCCGGTCAGCAGGACGCCGGACCGCTCGTCCGCCCGTACGTGATCGCGCAGGGCCGCGAGCACGCGGACACGGTGCGGCTGGACATGATCAGCGTGGTGATCGCGGCCAAGCGGGCCGAGGTCGACGAGATGGCTCTGGAGCCGGAACAGCTCCGCATCCTGGAGCTGTGCCGCCGACCGCAGTCGGTCGCCGAGGTGTCCGCCCACCTGGACATCCCGGTGGCCGTGGTGAAGGTGCTGCTGAGCGACCTCCTCAACCGCGGCCTCGCGTTGGCCCGTGCCCCCTACACAGCTAAGAGCCCGGTGAGCCGGGACGTACTCCAGGCGGTTCTCGATGGCATCCAGCGACTCTGACGACACGCAGACGATCGTCCCCTCGGCCCTGAAGATCCTGGTGGCGGGAGGGTTCGGCGCCGGTAAGACCACCCTGGTCGGATCCGTCAGCGAGATCGCCCCGCTGAGCACCGAAGAGGTGATGACCGAGGCCAGTTACGGGGTCGACGACCTGTCCGGGGTGGAGTCCAAGACGACCACCACCGTGGCCCTGGACTTCGGGCGCATCACCATCAGCTCCGCCCTGGTGCTGTACCTGTTCGGCACCCCGGGCCAGGAGCGCTTCTGGTTCATGTGGGAGGAGCTGTCGGAGGGCGCGCTGGGCGCCGTCGTCATCGCCGACACCCGCCGTCTGGAGACGTGCTTCGCGGCGGTGGACTTCTTCGAGAGGCGCGGCGTGCCGTTCGTGGTGGCGGTGAACTGCTTCGACGACGCCCACGCCTACGAGCCCGGCGAGGTCCGCGACGCGCTGAGCCTCGACCCGGCGATCCCGGTGGTGCTGTGCGACGCCCGGGAGCGGGAGTCGTCCAAGCAGGTGCTGTTGACGCTGGTCAACAGGGTCGCCGAGCAGATGGCCGCCTGAGGCTCGGCAGCGGGACGTGCGCACGGACGGGGGCGGGGGCTGGTGCCCTCCGCCCCTTCCGTGTGTCCGGCCGGGGGTCCGTGCGCGGTGCGGATCGGGGAACGTTCCGGACACGGTTCGGGTGCCGGTTCGGTTCGGGGAGCACGGGAACCGGTGTACACGCGGGCCCTCCAGGTAAAGTGCGCCCCGTGGAACGCCGCCGGGCGTTGCACACCCGCAGACCATGGACCCGTCTCGGGCGGGCCCGCACGAAGGCGACTGGAGTACTCCATGAAGCGGTTCGAGTGGCGCGACACGATCCAGGCCCTGGACGCCGAGGCCGACTGCGAGCGCATCGTTCGCATCCTGGGCACCCACGAGTTCCCGTGGGACATCGAGCAGGCCCTGGGGCTGGCCCTCTACCGGACCTACGCCGTCCCCAGCATCGGCGAGCTCCTCGCGCACACCCGCGAGTTCACGGAGCGCACCCAGCACCGCTACGACGACACCGCCCTCCTCCTCAACGACATCCTGGAGCACGGGTTCGAGCCGGGGCGCGGGCGGGACGCGCTGCGCCGGATGAACCAGATGCACCGCTCCTACGACATCAGCAACGACGACTACCGGTACGTGCTCAGCACGTTCGTCGTCATGCCCGTCCGCTGGCTCAACGACTACGGCTACGGCTGGCGCAGGCTGACCGACCACGAGATCGCCGCCAGCACCAACTACTACCGCAAGCTCGGCAAGCACATGGGGATCAAGGACATCCCCGAGACCTACGAGCAGTTCCGGGACCTCCTCGACGCCTACGAGCGCGAGCACTTCGCCTACACCGAGGGCGGACGCGCCGTCTCCGACTCCACCCTCGACCTCATGGTGGACTTCTACCCGGCCTGGCAGCGCCCGCTGGTGCGCCCCTTCACCAAGGCCCTCCTGGACGAGCGGCTGATCAAGGCCTTCGGCTACCCGGAGCCGTCCGCCGCGTGGCGGAGGCTGAGCGTCGGCGCGCTGAAGCTGCGGGCCCGCGCCGTACGGCTGATGCCTCCGCGCGAGAAGCCGCGCTGGGCACGCCAGAGCGCGAACATCCGCAGCTACCCCGCGGGCTACGAGCCCTCCCGGATCGGCACCTTCCCGCAGGGGTGCCCGGTCCCGCACGACATGCTCACCCGGGACGTCGTGCCCACCGGCGCCCGCGTCCCGGCGCCCGGCCAGGCCGTCGCCCCGCGGGGTTCCGCCGCCGGAACCGCGGGGACCCACGGCGCCGGGGAGGCCGCGGACGGTCCCGGGGCTCCCGGGGCTCCCGGATCGACCGACACCGCCGCGGCCCCCGAGACCACGGGGACGACCGAGCCGTAACCCCTCCCGGCGTGCCCCCGCACGCCGCCGCGCGCCTCCCCGGGCACGCCACCCGCACCCCCGCCCCCTCCCGAAGGAACCTCCCATGAAACGTTTCGACTTCCGCGACGAGATCCACCGTCTGGACGCCGAGGCCGACTGCGTGCGCATCATGCAGATCCTCAACTCCCACGAGTTCCCGTGGGACATGGGCCGCGCCCTGGGGATCGCCCTGTACCGCACCTACGCCGTCCCCAGCATCGGCGGGCTGCTCGGCAGGACGGACGAGTTCACCGGCAGCACCCAGAAGCGCTACGACGACACCGCCCTCATCCTCGGCAGCATGATGCGGCACGGGTTCGAGCCGGGACAGGGACGCGACTCCCTGCGCCGGATGAACCAGATGCACCGCTCCTACGACATCAGCAACGACGACTACCGGTACGTGCTCAGCACGTTCGTCGTCATGCCCGTCCGCTGGCTCAACGACTACGGCTACGGCTGGCGCACGCTGTCCGAACACGAGATCGCCGCGATCACGCACTACTACCGCAGGCTCGGCAAGTACATGGGGATCAAGGACATCCCCGAGACCTACGAGCAGTTCCGGGACCTCCTCGACGCCTACGAGCGCGAGCACTTCGCCTACACCGAGGGCGGACGCGCCGTCTCCGACTCCACCCTCGACCTCATGGTGACCTTCTACCCGCCGCGCGTGGCCGGGCTGGCACGCAAGTTCTCCATGGCGATCCTGGACGAGTCGCTCATCGAGACCTTCCGGTACGAGCCGCCCAGCAGGGCCTGGCGCAGGACGGCCGACACGGCGCTGAGGCTGCGCGCCAAGGTCGTGCGCCGCATGAAGCCGCGCGAGGAGCCGCTGTGGGCGGACAACAACCCGAACATCCGCAGCTACCCCGAGGGCTACGACGTCAACCGCATCGGCACGTTCCCGGCGGGGTGCCCGGTGGCGCACGACGTGGACCCGGTCGGCCACGCCGACCTGTACGGCGGGGATGCCGGAGCGTCCGGTGACGGGGCGGAGGCCGCCGGGTCCTCGAAGGGCGCGCCCGACGGGGCCCCGGTCGAGGCGTCCGCGGACGGACGCGCGTGACCACGGCCGTCGACCCCGCCCGCGACGGAGCCGCCCCCGGGACCCCCGGTCCGGCCGGGGCGCTGCCACGCTCGGTGCACGCCTGGTACGGCAGCGGCGCCGTGGCCACCGGCATCTTCAACACGGTGCCGGGTCTGCTGCTCCTGATCTACCTGACCGACACGCTCGCGGTGAGTCCCGCCCTGGCGGGCCCGGTGATCCTCCTGCCCAAGCTGGTCGACCTCCTGGTCAGCCCGTACATCGGCATCTGGTCGGACAGGACCCGCTCCTCGTGGGGACCGCGCCGCCCCTGGATGCTGGCGGGTGCGCTGACCCTGCCCGCCCTGTTCGGAGCCATGTTCGTCGGCCCGCCCCTGGAGGGGAACGCCGCCGCCCTGTACGTGGCGGTCGTGTTCGTGGCCGCCGCCCTGGCGTCGTCCGTGTTCCAGGTCCCGCACGCCGCCCTCCCCGGGGAGATCACCTCCGACTACCACGAGCGGTCCACGTTCAACACCTGGCGGACCGCGTTCGTGGGGCTGGCCCTGATGCTCGGCGGTGCGCTGGCGCCGGTCATCCAGTCCGCCCCCGGTGACGAGGCGGCCGGGTACCGGCTCATGGGCCTGGTCATGGGCGCCGTGGTGCTGGTGTCGATGCTCGGTGCCGTGATCGGCACCCGGAGGGCCCCGCGGCCGGTCTTCCCGCACCGCACCGAGGGCCTCCTCGTCCAACTGCGGGTGGCGTTCGCGCACCGGCACTTCCGTGTGCTGTTCCCCGCCAACCTGCTGATGGCGACGGCCGGTGGAACCATGGTCGCCGGGGTGCCGTACGTGACGGCCAACGTCATGGGCGAGCCGGGTTACACGAGCGTCCTCATGGTGTGCGTGCTGGTGCCGCTGATCGCGTCGGCCCCGCTGTGGAAGCGGTGGTCCGTGCGCGTGGACAAGCGCCGCGCGGCCGGGTGCGCGGCGGCGGTGTTCGCCCTGGGCGGCCTGGGCCTGCTGCTGATCCCGGTCTGGGGGTTCCCCGGAGCGGTGTTCTCGTCCGTGCTGGTGGGCGTGGGCCTGTCCGGAACGACACTGCTGCCGTGGTCGATGCTGGCCGACTGCATGGCGGACACGCACGGCTCGGGGCAGCGCCAGAGCGGCGTGCTGTCGGGCGTGTGGACGTCCGGCGAGGCGATGGCGCAGGCGGTCGGGACCGGTCTGCTGTCGCTGTCGCTGGCGGTCAGCGGCTACGTGGAGTCGGGAGCGGGCGAGACCGTCCGGCAGAGCGACGAGGCCCTGCGCGGCATGCTGATCGGCAGCACGCTGGTGCCCGCCGTGGTGATGCTGTGCTGCCTGGTGCCCCTGGCGTTCTACCGGCTGACCGCCGACGGCTCCCGGTCGGCTCCGGAGCCCGGGGCCGGCAGGGAGGGCGCCTCCGGCGTGTAGACCGCCGGGAGCGGGCGCGCCCGGCGAGCCTTCCCTCCGCGCCCCGGAGGGCGCCGCCGCACCGGCCCTGCGTCCCGGGAGCCGCCACCGTGCCCGGGACGTTCAGGAGGCCCCGGTCGCCCATCGCGCGCAGCCGCGCCGCCGGCCCGGCGTGCACCGGGTCCGGCCCGGATCGCGACGCACCCCGTGCGCGCCGCCGGGCTCAGCGCCCCAGGCGCCGCCACAGCGCGCGGGGCATCAGCCGCATCCCCGTGAAGAGCGGCCGGAGCACGCGCGGCGCCCACACGGTGGTCGCCCCCGAGCGCAGCCCGGACGCCACCGCCTCCGCCACCTGGCCAGGGGTGGCCGGGAACGGCGCGGGGGCCACGTGGGCGGACATCCGTGTGGGCACGTAGCCCGGCCGCACCACCAGTACCCGCGCCCCGGACCCGTGCAGGGAGTCGGCGAGCCCCTGGGCGAAGCCGTCCAGTCCGGCCTTGGCCGACCCGTACACGAAGTTGAAGCGGCGGACCCGCACCCCCGCCACGGAGGAGAGCACCACCAGGACGCCGTGGCCCTGTTCGCGCAGCCGTGCCGCGACGGCCAGCCCGGCGGAGACGTGCCCGGTGTAGTTCACGGCGGCGGCGCGGGCGGCGGAGGCGGGGTCGGCCTCGTACGCCGCCTGGTCGCCGAGCACGCCGAACGCGTCCACGACCACGTCCAGGTCGCCGACCAGGCCGACCGCCCCGGCGACCGTGCCGGTGTGGGCGTCGGGCTGCGCGGCGTCGAACTCCACCGAGTGCACGGAGGCCCCGAGCGCCGCGAGCACGCCCGGCGGGGTCTCCACCCCTCCGCGCGCGGCCAGCACCACCTCCCGGGCGCCGTCGCGGACCAGCCGTTCGACGATGGCGAGGCCGATCTCGCTGCGTCCGCCGAGCAGCAGCACGGTCCGTGCCCTTCCCACCGAGTCGCGCATGGGGTTCCTCCGGTCGTGTGGGGTGTCGTGGTGTGCGGGGTCCGTCCGGTGTCCGCGCGGTCGCGCGCCGCCACCGGGCGGCGGGTCCCGGGGTCAGACGAGTCGCAGGCGGCGGGCGAGGTCGGAGACGAGCACGCCCTCGGGGTCGGCCCGTTCGCGTACCCTCCGCCAGGCGGGCAGCTCCGGGTACATGGCGTGCACGGTCTCGGCGCTCGCCCTGCTGTCCTTGGCCAGGTACAGGCGCCCGCCGGCGGCCAGCAGCCTCTGGTCGAGGCCGTCGAGCAGGCGACCGAGTCCGGGCAGGTCGGCGGGCAGGTCCACGGCGAGGGTCCACCCCGGCCGGGGGAAGGACAGCGGGCCCGGGGTCGGCTCGCCCATGCGCTTGAGGACCGTCAGGAAAGAGGGAGCTCCCGCCCGCGAGAGGTCCTCCATGACGGAGGCCAGGGTGTCCTCGGCACCGAACGGGACGACGAACTGGTACTGCACGAGTCCGTGCGGACCGTACATCCGGTTCCATCCCCGTACCGCGTCCAGCGGGTGGAAGAACCCTGCGACCGGCTGGGCCTCCCCCCGTCTGCGCCGGGGCGCGGCGTGGAGGTAGGCGGTGTTGAACGCCCCCACGGTCCACCGGTTGAGCAGCCCGGGCGGGGCCCAGGGCGGTGCCGCGAGCACCGAGCCCGCCCGGTGCCGCAGGGGTTCGCGCCGGAGGGTGGAGGGGAGGTCGCCGAGCCGCGCGTGGTCGGCCCGGGCGAACACCCCCCGGCCCATCGCGCCGCCCCCGGCCAACAGGTCCACCCAGCACACCGAGTACCGGCGGTCGGCGCCGGGGCGCGACATCAGCTCCAGGGTGGCGTCCAGCCCGGCGGTCCGGTCGGTGTCCACCCTCATGTACGCCGTCTCGACCGGGAACACGGCCAGGGTCACCTCGGTGACGACCCCGGTCAGCCCCATTCCGCCGACAGTCGCCCAGAACAACTCGGATCCGTCGCCGTCCGGTCCGAGCGCGCGGACGCGCCCGTCGGGGGTCACCAGGGTGAGCGAGCGGACGTGGGCGCCGATCGACGAGTCGGCGTGGTGGTTCTTGCCGTGGACGTCGGCGGCGACCGCCCCGCCCAGGGTGACGTGCCCGGTCCCCGGGGTCACGGGGACGAAGTACCCGCGCCGGAGCAGGTGCGCCAGGACCCTTCCGAGGGACGTCCCCGCGGGGGCGGACGCCTCGCCCCGGACGGTGTCGAGCCGGACCGGGCCGGTCAGCTCCGTACAGTCCAGGACCAGCCCTCCCGCGGCCTGAGCGGCGTCGCCGTAGGAGCGGCCCAGTCCCCGGGCGAGGGCGCCCCGGCCCCCGGCCCGCGACAGCGCCTCGGCGACCTGTTCGACGGTGCGCGGCCGTGTCACGCGTGCGGCGGTGGGGGCCGTGCGGCCCCAGCCGGTGAGGAGGTCGGGGCTCGTCCTGTCCCGGTCGGGCAGTGGTCGGCTCACAGGTGGATCCCCAGTCCGACGAGGGCGGCGAGTGCCAGGAGGATCACCTGGAGGGGGCGGTCGCGCAGGGCGATCTCCTCTGGTTCCTCGCCCGCACCGCGGTCGACGAGCAGGTTGTAGCGCAGGACGAACATGATGAACGGAACGATACTCACCGCGTGGAACACGGCCTGCGGTCCGTCGCCCCGTTCCAGGGCCCACAGGCAGTAGGTCACGATCATCGCCGCCGAGGCCATGGTGCGCGTCTGGGCGAGGTAGGTGACCGTGTATCCGCGCAGGGTCTCACGGACCGGCGGCGCGTCGGCGCCGGCGTCGCGGAAGGCCCTCAGTTCGGCCTCGCGCTTGCCGACCACGACGAGCAGCGCGGCCAGCGACACCACGATGACGAACCAGGAGGTCAGCGGTACGCCGACCGCGACCGCGCCCGCGACGGCGCGCAGCACGTGACAGGCGGCGACCACCACCAGATCGCAGACCACCACGTCCTTGAGGCGGTGGGTGTAGGCCAGGGTGAGCAGCACGTATCCGGTGAGCAGGGCCGACAGGAGCGGGTTCCCCAGGGCGAGGGAGGCCAGTGGGGCCGCCGCGCCGAGGGCGACGCCGGCCGTGACGGCGACGGGCACCGGGAGGGCGCCAGAGGCGACCGGCCGGTGGCGCTTGCGCTCGTGCGCGCGGTCGCGGGGGGCGTCGTGGACGTCGTTGAGCAGGTAGGTACCGCCGGCGGCCACGCAGAAGAGCGCGAACACCGCGGCGCAGGTGAGCAGAGCGCCGGGGCTGCCCAGCGCCCCGGCCGCGGCGGGGGCGGCCAGGACCAGGAGGTTCTTCAGCCACTGGCGGGGACGGCAGGCCCGGAGGAGTGCGCGGGCCGTCCTGCGGGCGCCGCGCGGGGCCGCCGGATCGCCGGGGCCTGCGGGTGTGCTCCCCGCGGGTCCGGGCCGCTCCATGCTCTTCGTCACCGGTGCCCCGTCGCGGGAACGGGCGCACCGGCGCACCCGCGTGGGCACGCCGGTGCGAGCCGGGGGCGGGGTCGGGGTCGGGGGTCAGTTGTGGTGGTCACTGCGGCGGCCGGAGACGTACAGGACGGTGGCGATGCCCACGAAGCCGACGCCGACGACGAGGAAGGCGATCGGGAGGGTGGTGTGCAGCAGCGGCAGCATCGTGCGGCCCTGCTCGGAGTTGGCGACAGCGTTCCGGACCGACTCGTCGTCGAAGACGAGCTCTGCGTCCAGCAGGGTCAGGACCTCCTCGCCGTCCACGACGACGACGCGGTTCTGGTGCTCGCTGACCTTGAGGGGGGAACCGGTGGTGGGCTCGATCCAGTACGTGCGGGTGATGGAGAAGACCTCGTCGCCGGTGACGTCCCCGTCGCCGTCCAGGCCGGCGACCGAGCGCGGAAGGGTGCGCTCGTCGATGACGGTCGGCTCGACGGTCTGGACGAACCGGTAGGCCTCGACGCCCTCGATCGCCTCGACCCCCTCGAACTCCATGGGGACGACCTCCTGGACGGTGGTCTCGAAGAAGTCGTAGTCCCGCTGCTCGGTGAAGAAGGGGAACTTCCAGGCCTGCCCGCTCTGGACGACGGACTCCTCGTTGACCATGGAGTCGCAGCAGTCGACGGCCTCACCGGTTTCGCGGTCGTGTCCGGCGCGGCGGCTCGTGGAGCTGATGCCGAAGTCGGTGTCGGCGTCCTTGAGCCAGGTGAACTGGTCCCACACGACGATCTCGTCGGTGCTGGAGGCCACGTCGGCACGGATCGTCGCGTGGGCTTCGAGGGTGGCGTTCTCGACCAGTTCCACGTCCTCGATGTTGAAGTAGGTGGCCCCCTCCGCGACGTTGACTGTCTCGCTGTAGTAGTCAAGGGGAGTCTTCATCAGGGAGCTCGACATCCATGTGCGCATCATGGGTGCGGCGGCGAGGAAGAAGACTCCAAACGCGATGAGAACGACCGCAACGGTACGGCGCATGTGCCCTCCTGGGCGGATGAGAGTCCAGATCTGAAACAGCTTCCAGTGGAACTAGGTCCAGTTCCGGGTAGAGTACTGCCCAGTAGTGAACGACGTCACCAGGGCGTGTCTGAATTTTTATAACACGTTCTAGTGAAGCGCGTTTCAACACTCTCCCGTTCTGGAAGGCCCATGGCGCCCACTCCCTCCGCGCCCGAGGACCCCACCGGCGCCTCCACCGGCAGCACCTCCGACGGCACACCTCCCGGCGCCTCCGCCGCCGGCGTCCGCCCCTCTCCGCGGACCCCCGACCCGGCGCTGGTCCTCCCCCAGGTCGACGGCCGCCACGAGACCCTCGACGGCATCCGCGCGATGGCCGCCCTCATGGTCCTGGTCTTCCACGTCGCGACGGAGACCGGCGACTCCCTCGCCCCGGGGGTCCTGGGCGGGCTGCTGTCCGCGTTCGACCTCGCCGTGCCCCTCTTCTTCACCCTCTCCGGCGTGCTGCTCTACCGGCCCTGGGCGCGCGCCGCCCTGGACGGGACGCGCGGGCCCCGCGCCCGCCCCTACCTGTGGCGCCGGGTCGTACGCGTCTTCCCCGCCTACTGGGTGGTGGCGGTGACGGCGCTGCTCGTCTACTCCCGTGAGGAACTCGGCTCCCCCGCCTACTGGCTCCAGGTCCTGACCCTGGCCTTCCCCTTCGACACCGACCCCCCATGGGTGGGCACCGGCCCCTACGGCCTCGGCCAGATGTGGAGCCTGTCGGTCGAGGTCAGCTTCTACCTCCTGCTGCCGCTGTTCGCCCTGCTCCTGGCCCTGTGGGCGAGGGGCGGGAAGACCGTCGACGCCCGCGGGAGGCGGCTCCTCACCGGGCTCGTCCTCATGGGCGTGCTCGCCCTGGCCGCGCTGGTCCCGCAGTTCCATCCGGAGCCCCGCGAGTACATGCACGCCTGGCTGCCGCGCGCGCTCGGCCTGTTCGCCGCCGGGATGGCGTTGGCGGTGCTGTCGGAGTGGGCCTGGCGCGAGCCCGGCACCGACGGTCCGGTGCGCCGCTTCTGCCGCACCGTCGCCGCGTCGCCCGGCGTGTGCTGGCTGCTGGCGGGCGGCTTCCTCGCCCTGACCGCGACCGACGCCACCGGAGGGCGGTTCATCGGCTCCGGCGACATCTGGACCTCCGCGGCGGCCTCCCTGACCGGGGTGGGCTTCGCGTTCTTCGTGGTCGCGCCCGCGGCGCTGGCCCCGCGTCCCACCGCCCCGCCGGTCCCCCTCCGACAGGCCGCGGCCTGGCAGGAGGGCCGCTGGCTGGAGTCGCTGCTCCGCCACCGGGTGTCCCAGTTCCTGGCCCGGATCTCCTACGGCGTGTTCCTCTGGCAGTTCGTCGTGCTGTACCTGTGGCGCGACTTCACCGGGCAGGAGATCTTCACCGGTTCGTTCTGGCTGGACATGGTGCCGGTGACGGTCGGGACGGTCCTGCTGGCCGTGGCGACCTTCCACTGGGTCGAGGAGCCCAGCCGGCGCTGGTCGCGCAGGTTCTCGGGGGCCGGCCTCCGGAACGGCCCCCGGCGCTGACCGGACGGGATCCGCGCAGCGCGGCACCGTCCGCCGGGGAGAACCCCGGCCGAAGCGCAGCGGAGGCCCTGGGCGGACACGGAACCCGGGAAACACGGACCTAGTCTCCGGCGGCGTCCGCGCCCCCGGACTCCGTCCCCTCGCCGCCGCCCGTGCGGTCGTCCGCCTCGGGCTCCCAGGGGTTGCCCTCGACCGCGGGGGCCATACCGCCCACGGACACCCAGTTCAGGCACAGTCCGCCCCGGTCGCCGGGGTCCTCGGGCACGAACACCGACAGCTGTTCGCCGGGCGCTCCCGCCGGGATGTACCGGGTGCCGTTCTCGTCCGCGGCGGGCAGGTCCACCTCGATCCAGTCGTCGCCCAGGGCGACCACCACCGGGACGTCCTCCTCCGCCGTGTAGCCGAGGGTGACGACCTGGGCGAGGCCGCCGTGCACCCGCACCGGCCACGACATGAGCCCCTCCCAGGGCTCCAGGCAGCGGTCGCCGGACCCGGGCCCGAAGACGTAGCTGCTGTCGGACGGCCGCGCCGGGACCAGGTAGCCCGCGTCGTTGAACACGTACGCGGCCCCGGACTCCTCCGGCGTCACCATCCGCTCCGCGACGTCGGGCCCGGCCAGCGGCGGCAGCACCCACGAGCTCAGGCGGCGCTGGCCGTTCCACTCCAGCACCACGTCCTCCGGCACGGGACGCGCGTACAGGCCGCCGTCCTCCGGAACGTCCCGCAGGGACGCCCGCACCGTGTCCAGGTACCACTGGAGGCGGTCCCCGCCGAGCGTCTCCGCGTAGGCGTGCGTGGACCACACCGCCGACGCCGTGTACGCGAGGGTCGCCAGGACGGCTCCGGTCCGGGCCGCACGCCGGGGACGGACCCGGTAGGGCCCGGCCGCGGTCCCCGCGCGCTCCCCCGCGCCTCCCGTCAGGGCGCGCGCCCGCTCCTCCCGCGCCGGCAGGAAGGCCAGCGCCAGGCACAGCGCGAACACCGGGGCGGCGTCGGCCACGTACCGGGGGTCGGCGGCGGCCACGTCCTGGAACCTGCCGCGCGCGATGATCGTCGGGACGATGTCGACGACGAGCAGGTAGCCCAGCAGCAGCGCCCACGCCCGCCAGGAGCGGCGCCGCAGCCACAGGCTCGCCAGCACGATCGCGGCGAACACCGCCCAGGCGACGAGCAGCACGGGGCCGGACGGGTCGAGGAGCCCACCGGTCGGGGTGACCGGCCCCCACTCCGGCGGACCGCCCAGTGCGCCGACCGGGAAGACCTCGGTGAGCAGCCCCCGCAGCATGGTCAGGGCGGGTTCGCTCTCGGGCACGCCCGCGCCCTCCCCGCCCTCCCCCGCGCGCATCCGCACCAGGTAGAACACCGCGTACGCGGCGAAGAGCACGCCCATCGCCGTCCAGAAGGGACGGTGGACCACCCAGGCCCGGCGGACCCCGAGGACCGGGGAGCTCGGGTAGAGGAAGGCGAGGGCCACCGCGAACAGCACCGGCGGCAGGAACATCGCCTTGACCGTGAACAGCATGCCGAACACGACAGCGCCGACGGCCCACCAGGCGAACCGGGCGTCGCCGGTGCGCAGGTGCCGCACGGTCCACAGCAGGGCGAGCACCAGCGCGAGCTGGAGGGGCACCGCGTTGAGCGCCGCCGACCACCACCCCAGGACGGGGACCGTCAGCGGGGCCAGCGCGTACACGGTCAGCGGGACGAGCAGCGCCCACCGGCGGCCGAACAGCTCCCACAGGAGACGGAGGAACCCCAGCAGGGCGGCGGCCTGGAGCGCGAGCATGGTTCCCGCGCTGACCCACCACTCGTACGGCCAGAACGTGGTCTGGAGGTACACCAGGAACAGCGCCCCCGGCATCAGGTGGCCCTTGTGGAGGGTGAGGAGGTAGTCCGGGCCCAGGTCGCTCGCGTACGCGGAGGCGAAGAAGAGGTAGTCGTCCTCCACGAAGTACGACTGCGTGAGCACGTACGCCTTGAGGCCGACCGCGGCCGCGACGACCAGCAGCCCCGCCAGGACCAGCCGGTCGCGCGCGGGGCGGCGCAACGCCGCGAGGGCCGCTCCGGCCAGGTCCCCGAAGCCGGGCCCCTCCTCGCCGGGGCCCCCGACGGGGCGGCGTGCCCCGGGCGCCCCGCCGGGCGCCTGGGCCTCCGCGCCGTCGTGTCCGCTCGCCGTGGGGGAAACAGGCGGCATCGATCTCTCCCCGCCGTAGGTTGGCCAACCCGGAAAATGGGTGCCAGAATACAACACGTTCCACTTTCTACCTTGGCCTCGGACGCACGCCTCCATGACCTGCTTCCCCATAACAGGAACATGATGCAGAACAGCGTTCCGACGGGGTCGTGAGCACCGTGGAGGTGATGTCGGTGGGGCTCGAACAGGTCCGCCGTGACTGGACCCGCCTGGGTTCCACGGAGCCGCTGTGGGCGGTGTGCGTGGACCCGGACAAGCGCGACGGCGGGTGGGACGACGACGAGTTCCTCGCCTCGGGGCGCTCCGACGTCGACCCTGCGGTCGCCCGCCTGGACGAGCTGGGGCTGCGCCCCGGAGGCGGCCGGGTCCTCGACTTCGGCTGCGGCGCCGGACGGCTGTCCAACGCTCTGGCCGCGCACTTCGACGAGGTCGTGGGGGTGGACATCTCCGCACCGATGCTGGAGGAGGCCCGCCGCCTGGACCGCTCGGGAGGGCGGATCGCCTTCACCCTGAACGAGCGCCCCGACCTGGCGCTGTTCGACGACGGCTCGTTCGACCTGGTGTACACCGACCTGGTCCTGCAACACCTGCCGACCGTGCTGGCCGAGGGCTACGTGCGCGAGTTCGCCCGGGTGCTGCGCCCCGGCGGCGTGATGGTCCTGGGCGTGCCCGAGACCGAGCGCCGCACCTTCAAGGGGATGGTGTTCCGGTACGTGCCGTGGCCCCTGGTCGCGCTGGCCCAGAGGGTGGTGCTGCGCTACCCGGCGCCGATGAGGATGCACACCCTGCGCACCGCGCGGATCGCGGAACTGGTGCCCGGCGGCCGGATCGCGGCCTCGGACGAGTACTGGGGAGGCGACCACTGGCGGCACCTGCGCCACTTCGTGGTGATGGACGGGCCCGCGACCACCGGAGAGGGCCCCGCGTGACCTCCACCGACGCCCGCCCCGACGGGACCGTGCCGTTCCGCGCCACCCTGGGCCGTTCGGTGGCCCTGTTCTCCGCGTTCCGCAGGGAACAGACCGACCCGGCGTTCTTCTACGGCGGGCTGGCCCGCGACACCGTCGCCCAACTGCGCTCCTACACACCCCTCGACGGACGACTCGTCGTGGACGTGGGGGGCGGTCCCGGCTACTTCGCCGACGAGCTCCGCGCCGCCGGGGCCCGCTGCCTGTGCGTGGACTCCGACGCCCGCGAGATGACACTGCACGGCCGTGAGGCGGACACGCACGGTGTCCAGGGCAGCGCCCTGGACCTGCCGCTGCGCACCGGCTCGGTGGACGTGTGCTTCTCCTCCAACGTGCTGGAGCACGTGCCGGACCGCGCGCGGATGGCCGACGAGATGGTGCGGGTGACGCGGCCGGGCGGGCTGGTCTACCTGTCGTACACGCTGTGGCTGTCCCCGTGGGGTGGGCACGAGACCTCCCCCTGGCACTACCTGGGCGGCTCGTACGCGGCGGAGAGGTACGCCCGGCGCAACGGCCGGCGGCCCAAGAACGACTTCGGGCGCAGCATGTACGCCACGTACGCCAAGGAGATGCTGCGCTGGGCGCGCGGGCGCTCCGACGTGGACGCGGTGGACATCCGCCCCCGCTACCTGCCGGGGTGGGCGAAACCGGTCGTGCACGTGCCCCTCGTACGCGAGGTCGTCACCTGGAACCTGCTGCTGGTGCTGCGCAAGCGCTGACGCCGCCCCGCCTCACCTGCCGCCGAACCCGAACGGGAGGGCGCGGGGGACGTGCTGGACGCTGACCCAGTGGTCGGTGGTGAACGCCTCGATCGCCCACTCCCCGCCGAAGCGCCCGTGCCCGGAGTGCTCCTCCCCGCCGAACGCGGTGTTGGCCTCGTCGTTGAGGGTGGAGTCGTTGACGTGCGTCATCCCCACCCGCAGCCGCCGGGCGAACCGGACGCCCCTCTCGGCGTCCCGGGTGTGGACGGCGCTGGACAGCCCGTACTCGGTGTCGTTGGCGATGCGGAGCGCGTCCTCCTCCTCCGTCGCCCTGATGACCGTGGCCACCGGGCCGAACACCTCCTCGGCGGCGCACGGCGCGTGGTTGCCCGCGAGCAGCAGGTAGGGCGGCAGCACCCTCCCTGCCGGCCCGCCCGGTTCACCGGACAGCAGCAGCTGCGCCCCGACCTCGACCGACCGGTCGACCAGGTCGCGGATGCCCGCGGCCTGGTCGTCGTCGATGACGGGGCCGATCTGGGTGGCGGGGTCCCTCGGGTCCCCGACCCGCAGGGCCCGGACGCGCGCGGTGATCCGGTCGACCAGCTCGTCGTGGACGCCGGTGGTGGCGATGATCCGGTTCGTGGCCATGCAGATCTGGCCCTGGTGGTAGTAGGAGCCGAACACCGCGGCGTCGGCCGCCAGGTCCAGGTCGGCGTCGTCCAGCACCACGACGGGGCAGTTGCCGCCGAGTTCGAGCGCGCGCCTCTTGAGCGGGATCAGCCGGGAGATGTGGCGTCCCACGTCGGTCGATCCGGTGAAGGACACCATCCGCGAGGACTCGTGCGTGGCGAGCGCGTCGCCGATCTGACCGCCCTTGCCGAGGACCACGTTGAGGACGCCGGGGGGCAGCCCGGCCTCCTCGTAGATGCGGGCGAGGAGGATGCCGCCGGTGACCGGGGTGTTCTCCGCCGGCTTGAGGACGACGGTGTTGCCGAGGGCGATCGCGGGCGCGACGGAGCGGTGGGAGAGCTGGAGCGGGAAGTTCCACGGGCTGATCACGGTGACGACGCCCAGGGGCTCGCGGTAGACGCGGTTCTCCTTCCCCGGGGTGAGTCCGGGCAGGATGCGGCCCTCGACGCGGGTGGGGTAGGAGGCGGCCTCGGCCATCCCGCTCCGGACCAGCCCCCACTCGAACTCGGCGCGGTCGCGGACGGCCCCGGCCTCGCGGACGAGCCAGTCGACGATCTCGGTGCGGCGGGCGTCGAAGACGCGGAGCGCGCGGCGGAACACCTCCGCCCTCTCGGAGGCGGGGGTCTCCGCCCAGACGGGCCAGGCGCGCTCGGCCGCCCGGTAGGCGAGGTCGACGTCGCCGGCGTCGGCCAGGTGGATCTCCGCGAGGACCATGTCGTCGTAGGGGTCGACGTCCTCGTGGACCTCACCGGAGGAGCCGTGGCGCCACTCGCCGCCGATGGTCATCCGGTCCAGTCCCGTGTACGGGGTGGGTGTCTGGTCGGCGTTCATCGGGGTCCCCCTGGTGTCGGCGTCGCTCTCCGCAACGGTGTCCCGGAAGAACCGCGCGGGCAACGGGGCGTGCCGCTCCTTGGTGAACTGTTCAGGGAGTCGGTGTCGTTCGGCGCCCGCGGGTGCTCCGCGACCCGGGGCAGGGCCCGCGGGCCGGCCTGGTGGTCACCCGTCGGGGACGAGCAGCAGTTCGCTGACGACCCGGCCGTCGGCCTCGGTGACCCTGGCCGTCCACCCGCCCAGGTCGACGCTCTCCCCCGGCCCCTCGGGGATGTGGCCGAGCACGACCAGGACCATCCCGGCGACCGTGACGTAGCTGCCCTCGGGGGGCGAGGTGAGGACGACTCCGAGGTCCTCCAGTTCGTGGACGGGGTAGGTGCCGGGCACCCGGAGCGCACCACCGTCCAACCGGGTGGGGACCCGCTCGTCGGAGTCGGTCTCGTCGTAGATCTCGCCGACCAGCTCCTCCAGCAGGTCCTCCAGGCTGACGATGCCGCCGACCGCCCCGGTCTCGCCGATCACCACCGCCATCTGCTGGCGCTCGCCGGTCATCCGGCGGAGCGCCTGCGACACCGACAGCGAGTCCGGCAGGAGCAGCGGCTCGCGGGCGAGGGCGCCCGCGGCCCCCTCGCCCCGGATCAGGTCCACCCAGTGCACGATGCCGACGACGTCGTCCACGTCGCCCTCGGTGACCACGGGCGCCCGCGAGTGCCCGTGCTCGGCGAGGAGCAGGGCGGCCTCGCCCGCGGGCAGGGACGCGGGGACGGTGTCCACGTCGCGGCGCGGGACCAGGACCTGGCGGAGCATGCGGTCGGTGATCTCGAAGGCTCCGGAGAGGATGGTCCGCTGCTCGGGGGTCATGTCGCCGCGCGACGAGATCATCTCCCGGAGCTCCTCCTCGGAGACCTCCTCCTTGTTCGCTTTGGGATCCACCCCGCCCAGACGCACCACCAGGTCGGTGGAGACGCTGAGCAGCCACACGGCGGGGCGCGACAGGACGGCGAGGGCGTTGAGCGGCCTGGCGACGAGGAGCGCCCAGGGTTCGGCGCGCTGCATGGCGATGCGCTTGGGCGCGAGTTCGCCCAGGACCAGGGTGACGAAGGTCAGTACGACGGTCACGAGGACGACGGAGACCGGTGCCGCGTAGGAGCCGAGGAAGCCGAGGGGTTCGACCAGCGGCTTGGCCAGCGCCACCGCCGCGGTGGCCGAGGCGAGGAATCCGGCCAGGGTGATGCCGATCTGGATGGTGGCCAGGAACCGGTTGGGATCGCGGGCCAGCCGCGCCACCGCCCGGCCGCCGGGGCCGCTCTCCTCGAGCTTCCTGAGCTGCCCCTCCCTCAGCGTGATCAGCGCGATCTCGCTGCCGGCGAAGACGGCGTTCACCACGACCAAGACCAGCACGAGGCCGATCTGGGCCTCGTAGCCCTCCATGGGATTCCCCCGGGGTTCTGTCGGAAGCAGTGCCTCGGCCGGGTGGGGCCGAAGTGATGGCATCGTTCCCGGAATCCCCGCCACCACACCTGTCGTTCCCCGGCCCCGGGGGCGTCCCGCCGCACGCGCCCATCTGCGCGTACGCGAGCAGACCCGCGGCGTTCCCACCCTTCGACCGGGAACAGCGGTTCGGGCCCGCACACCTCCCACAGGGTGCACATGTCCGGATCTGACACCGTTCGGGTACGGTCTGTAGGCTTCCCCTGCCAGCCGTCCCCGACCCCCTGGGAGCCCTCGTGTCCGGTGGAACCGGAGTCAACCCCGTCGAAGCCATGTCCGAGGCCGAGGAGGCCGAGGCGCTGGCCGAGGCGATGGTCTTCCTGGGAACCGACTTCGAGGCCGCCCTCGAAGGGCTGGCCGCGGCGGTCTCCGAACACGTCTCGTCCGGCCTGGACGACTACGAACTCGACACCATGGAACACATCCGGCGGGTCGCCCAGAACGGCATCAACCTGGCCCAGAACGTCCAGGGCGCCGACCTCGCGATCACCGACTCGGACCACGAGAGCGCCGAGGAGTACCGGGAGGGTCTGGAGACCCTCGACATCCAGATCAACTTCTGACCCCGACCGCTTCCCCCGGAGACCCCCGTGAGTGACGTCGCCTCCATGTCCCTCGGCCTTCCCGCGGACATCGACGCCGACGTCGGCGCCATCGAGTCGGGCGCCGACGACCTCGACGCCGTCTGCCGCAAGATGACCGGCCGGTCGGAGGACACGCACACCCGGTTCCAGTCGTCCGCCGGCGAGTTCACGGAGCTCATCGCGTGGAACATCGTCTCCGGTTCGTCGGAGGAGCTGGCTTCCTGGCAGGACGCCGCGGGCTCCCTGACCTACGGTGCGGCGGTCCTGCGCCAGTGGGGTCTCGACATCGAGACCTACCGGGCCGAGCGGGCCAGACTCCAGCAGCGCTGGGACGAGGCCCGGTCCGACGCGGAGTCGGCCGTGTCCAGGGTCGGTTCCCTGCCCAACATGCACGGCCACCTGTCCTCCTCCGCCCTGGAGAGCGCCAAGGTCAGCGCGTTGGAGACGTTGCGCGACGAACTGCTCACCGAGCACACGGGGCACTGGGAAACCCTAATGGACCGGGCCGAACAGGCCGAGAAGGATCTGCGTGACGGCCCGGTCCAGGAGACGCTGGAGCGCCTGGTCGAGTCCTCCCTCCTGTCCGGCAGCCAGCTGCTGTACCTGGGTGACGCCGTTCCCGGCATGGTCCCGGACGAGCTGACCGGCGGCGAGCACCCGTCCGTCGTCAACCTGTGGTGGACCTCCATGACCGAGGAGGAGCAGCAGCAGGCCTTGCGGGACCACGCCGAACTGCTCCGCGAACTCGACGGCATCCCCGCCACCGTCCGCGACGGACTCAACCGGGACCACCTGGACGACGAGATCGGGCGGTTGGAGGAGGAGGTCGCGGACGCGGAGGAGGAGCGCGACGAGGCCCTGGAGGACCTGAGCGACTCCGGTGGCGGGTGGGAGTTCTACAACGCCCAGTCGGATCTGAACGACCTCAACGACGAACTGGACACGCTGAGGACCCTGAGCGGCAACCTCGGCGAGGACGGCGCCGACAGGTACCTGCTCGCCCTCGACACCGAGGACCGCGGACGGGCGATCGTGGCGAACGGCAACCCGGACACCGCCGACAACGTGGCCACGCTCGTCCCGGGCACGACGACCACCTGGCAGAGCGTCAACGGCCAGATGGGCCGAGCGGACGCCCTCGTGGACGCGGCCAACATGGCGGACCGTGAGGGCAGCCACTCAGTGATCAGCTGGATCGGTTACGACGCGCCCAACGTACCGGAGGCGGCCTTCGCAGGCAGGGCGGAGGACGCTGTAGGCGAGCTGAGCAGCTTCCAGGACGGGCTGCGCGCCACCCACGAGAACACGTCACCGTCGAACAACACCGTGATCGGCCACAGCTACGGTTCCACCGTCGTGGGACACACCGCACAGGGTGACGGGGGGCTCGATGCCGACAACATCGTGCTCGTGGGCAGCCCGGGGGCCAACGCCGACCACGTGAGCGACCTGGGCTTCGCTCCCGAGAACGTCCACGTGTCGACGGCCGAGAACGACGGGATCAGCAACCTGACCGGTTTCACGCACGGTCCCGACCCGACGGACGCGGACTTCGGCGCAACCGAATTCGATTCGGACCCGGGCAGCGAGGGCGGTTCCTGGCCGCTCGGTGCCGCCCACTCGGAGTACTTCGACGAGAACTCGACGTCGCTGAGGCACATGGCTTCGGTTCTCACAGGACAACGGTAGGGGCGACACGACATGGGTCGAGCACGACAATGGATCTGCGCCCTCGCCCTGGCAGCAGGCGTGAGCGGCTGCGGGGCCAGCACATCGACGGAATCCGGGGGAGAGCCGACCATGAATCAGGACGAGGCCGCGGAGCGGGTACAGGAGCACATCGACAACGCTGTGGCCGTCCTGCCCCAGGGGCTGGAACTGGAACCGGTCGGGGACGTCAACTTCGCCGCCTGTGACGACCCCACCGACGGCGGGTCGAGGGACCGGGTCACCGTCGGGCGCTCCTACTGGCTGGACGGCCTTCCCGTCGAGGACAACGAGGCCAACATCGACCTGTTGTACGAGTACTGGTCGTCCAACGGCTACCGGGTGCTGTCCGACTCCAGACCGGACGACGTGTTCGTCTCCGTCGAGAGCGAGGACGACGCCTTCCGGATGTCCGTCCAGTCGAGTGCCCAGGGCAGCCTCTCCATCGGCGCCTCGTCTCCCTGCGTGTGGCCGGAGGGCACCCCCGGGTCCTGAGGCTGTCGTGCGGCCGAGACGGTTCAGCCGAGCCGGTCCAGGCGCTCCAGGGCTCTGCGCGGGGATCGGGCATGGCGCCCCATCCCCGCGAACGGGCACTCCTCGCGCTCCAGGTCGACGGTGAACGCCCGGGCCGACTCCAGACCGTCCAGTTCCTCCCAGGTGACGGGCGCGGCGACCGGCGCACCCGGTCTGGCCCGCACCGAGTACGGGGCGACCGCCAGCTGTTCGCGGCCGTTGCGCAGGAAGTCCACGAAGAGCCGCCCCCGCCGGGCCGCCTTGCGCACCTTGGTGGTCAGGTCGTCCGGTCTGCGGGCGGCCACCCGGTCGGCGATCCCCTCCGCCAGGCGCCGCACCTCCTGGTCGTCGACCTCGGGACGCAGCGGCGACCGCACGTGCAGCCCGCGCGAACCGGTCGTCATCACGTACGCCGCCAGCCCCACCTCGTCCAGGACCTCCCGCACGTCCCGGGCGGCGGCCCTGCACTCCGCGAAGGCCTCCTCCCCGTCCCCCGCGGGGTCGAGGTCGAGCACCATCCGGTCGGGGACGCCGAGGTCCGGTTCCCTGGACTGCCAGGCGTGGAGGGTGATCGCCGCCTGGTCCGCGCACCACGCCAGGGTCGCCGCGTCCCGGCACTCCATCATCGTGCCGCCGCTGGTCCCCACTGTCCGCACCCACTCCGGCGTGGGCGGGTGCTTCACGAAGAACCCGTTCGCACCGGTCCCGTCGGGGTACCGTTCCAGGGCGACCGGGCGCCCCCTCAGCTGCGGCAGCATCAGCGGTGCGATCCGCACGTGGTACCGGGCCAGGTCCTCCTTGGTCGGCCCGCCCTCACCGAACAGCGGCTTCTCCGGCTTGCGCACGTCCACGACGCGCCGCCCCGCGCGCACCCGGGCCGTGTTCCCCTTCGCCGCCATCGCCCCTCCCAGGTCCGGCCGGCGAGGGCGCCCCCGCCGGTTCCGTGGGCTGCGCCTACCCGGCCCCCTCCACCGGAAAACCCGGCGGCCCGCAACGGTCCCGGAAACGGCGGGGCCGTCCCGGCGGACCGGGACGGCGCCGACCACGACCTAACCGGGCAGGCGGTCCAGGATCCACGAGCCCAGCGCCTCGCTCATGTGCGAGTGGGGCTCGTTGGTGTCGGCCAGCCTGAACTCGTCGAGTTCGCTGGTGCCCGGGTCGAGCGCGTCGATCGCGATGCAGGGCTCGTCCAGGTCGCCGATGGCGACGGCGCTCACCGAGGGGACGAAGGCGATGGACCGGACGGCGATGTCCGTGCGCCCGGTGAACTTGAGCTTGTCCCCGGCGATACCGAAGGTCTCCAGGGTTCCGCCCGGGGCGCCGTCGAGTGCGGGCATCCCGGTGGTGCGGACCTCGTGCTCGGACAGCAGGCCCTTGAGGCGGGCGACGAGCTGCTTGTCCCCCTCCGCCTGGGTGCGCAGGACCGTTCCGTTGAACCATCCGCTGGCGACCGTGACCGCGTCCTCGCCCTCCGGGACCCCGGGGCCGATGCCGTTCCCGGTCCCGTTGGCCACGCCGATCAGGAGCGGGCGCCGCGGCCAGGAGCCGACCCTGGCCAGCTCAGCCAGGAACTCGGTGCGCAGCGCGTCCTCGGCGGGCTCGCCGTCGACCGTCTCGATGTGGCGCCACAGCAGCTGCCGGGCGGCGTCGCTGTTGATCTGCCGGGACAGGGCCGGCGCGCCGGTGAGGAAGTGGGCGAGCGCCTGGAGCCCGACGGGCACCCACGCTCCCCGGTGAGGGCTGTCGAACGACAGGTAGAGGGCGGTCTGGTGGTCGATGCCGTCCGATTCCATCTTGGCCAGCGCGTACCGGGTGACGAGCCCGCCCATGCTGAACCCGCCGACGGTGAGGGGCGCGTCGCCCCGCCGCTCGGCGATGGCGCGGAGGACGGCCTCGGTGGCGGCCTCCGCGTTGCGCAGGATCGACGCGCTGCGCTCCTCGTAGCCGACGAGGATCAGGTCGTGGCCCCGGCGGTGCAGCTCGGTGACGAAGGCGTAGTCGCCGCGCTCCAGCCCGGACCACAGGACGGCGAGCTCGCTCGGTCCGCTCTCGAAGCCGTCGGAGAGGATCACCGGCCGCCGTAGGCCGAGCTTCGGGTTGCTCAGGTACACCCAGGCCGTGCCGCCCGGAAGGTCCCAGACGGCGTCCGGCCGGGGCGCGGGCTCGGGGGCGGGCGGGGCCGGTGCGAGGAAGCCGAAGGGTTCGACGACGGGCGGTTGCTGGTCGGTCATCACGGCCGCTTTCAGTGAGGAGGCGCGCGAGCGCCTGGGGATCGCCCGCGTACCGGCCCTCCTGGATTCCGGGAAAGCCTTCACCGATCCCGCGGGTGACGGGGCGGTTACGCGCGCAACGACATCCTCTCCACGCGGTCATCCTCCGGAAACCGCCGGGCCCCGGCGCGGGGCGTTCCCGCCCCGCTTCGCACCGATTCACCGATCCTGCGAACGGGATAGCGGGCTGTCCTTAACGGGGTTTCCGGCGGTGTCACGCACAGCGCGAACGCCCGGCCGGGTGACCCCGGCCGGGCGTTCGCGGTGTTCTGCGCGCGTGCCTACTTGCGCTTGTTGATCTCCTCGGTGAGCTGCGGAGCGACCGTGTGCAGGTCGCCCACGACACCGAAGTCGACGAGCTCGAAGATCGGCGCCTCGGGGTCCTTGTTGACCGCGACGATGTTCTTCGCGGTCTGCATGCCCGCACGGTGCTGGATCGCACCGGAGATGCCCAGCGCCAGGTACAGGTTCGGGCTGACCGTCTTACCGGTCTGACCGACCTGGAACTGGTTCGGGTACCAGCCGGAGTCGACGGCGGCACGGGAGGCGCCGACAGCGGCGCCCAGCGAGTCCGCCAGGCCCTCGACGACGGAGAAGTCGTCGGAGCCGACGCCGCGCCCACCGGAGACCACGATCGCGGCCTCGGCGAGCTCGGGGCGCTCACCCTGCTCCTGGACCACGCGCTCCACGACCTTGGCGGTTTTGGCGGAGTCGGAGACGTCCACCGAGACGGCCTCCTCGACCGCGGCGCCGGCGGCGGCCTCGGCCGGAACCGAGTTCGGGCGGACGGCGACGACCGGCACGCCGGTCCTCACGCGGGCGTGGGTGACGGTGGCGCCACCGAAGATGCTGTGCTCGGTGACCACGTCGGCGTTGACGTCGACGACGTCGGTGAGCACACCGGAGCCGAGCTTGACGGCGGTGCGCCCGGCGATCTCCTTGTTCTCGGCGGTGGCCGAGACGAGGATCGCGGCGGCGCCCTTGTCCTGGGCCAGCTTCGCGAGCAGCTCGGCCTTGGGAGCGACGACGTAGTCGTTGAGCTCGGCCGGAGCGACGTAGACCTTCTCGGCGCCGAACTCGGCCAGCGCGGCCTTGCCCGACTCCGCGCCGTCACCGATCCACACGGCCGCGGGCTCGCCGATGCGGCGGGCCGCGGTCAGCAGCTCGGTGGTGACCTTCTTGACCTGTCCGTCGACGTGGTCGACGAGGACGAGGACCTCAGCCATAATCCTTGAACCTTCCTGAGTCTCTCGCCTGACCTACACGAACTTCTTCTGGGCGAGGAAGTCGGCGATCTTCACGCCGCCGTCCCCCTCGTCCTTGACGATCGTGCCCGCGGCGCGCGGCGGCGCGGCGGCGAAGTCGACGGTCTCGGTGGTGGCGTTGGCCAGGCCGACCTTGCCGGTGTCGATGCCCGCGTCGGCCGCGGACTTCTTGTCGACCGGCTTCTTCTTCGCCTGCATGATGAGCTTGAAGGACGGGTAGCGGGGCTCGTTGATCTTCTCGACGACGGAGACGACCGCCGGGAGCTGAGCCTCGACCACGTCGTAGCCGTAGTCGGTCTGACGCTGGATCCTGATGGCGCCGCCGTCGACGTCAACCTTGCCCGCGAGCGTGAGCTGCGGAAGGCCGAGGTACTCGGCGAGCGCGGCGCCCATGACGCCGGTGCGGGCGTCGGTGGACTCGGAGCCGAGGACGACCACGTCGAACTCGATGGTGCCCAGGGCCTGCGCGAGCGCGTAGGCGCTCTGGAGCGCGTCCGATCCGTGGAGCGCCTCGTCGTTGACGAAGACGGCCTTGTCCGCACCCATGGACAGGGCCTTGCGGATGGAGTCGGTGGCCTGGTCCGGTCCCATCGTCAGGATGGTGACCTCGCCGCCGTGCTTCTCCTTGAGGAGAAGGGCCTCTTCGATCGCGTATTCGTCGAGCTCGTTGATGACGCCGTCGGACGCTGCGCGGTCGAGCGTCCTGTCGTCGGCGTTGAGCTTCCGTTCGGTCGCCGTGTCCGGGACCTGCTTGACCAAAACGACAATATTCATGGCCGGTGGCCGACCTCCCTGCACTCTGATCCGCCGTGTGGCGGGCGGACGCTGGTGCGCCCCGTTCTGCCAACAATGCCGAATGCCGTTCGGTCATTCGACGGCGGGGCCGCCTTTCACGTCAAGGACGGTCCCGCGGTGTACCGATACACCAGATGTTACTGGCTAGTAGCTTGAAGGCCAACCCATGGCCCCCAGTGTGACTTAGGAAACCCTAACCAACACGGTGCCGCCGGACTCCGCGACCCCGCGGGCGAGCGGGCGACCAGGCCCGACTCCGCGCGGACGCGATCGTCGGCGTGTCCACCACCCTAGGCGCAGCGCGGTGGGGGCGAACCGGTCGCACCACCAGTGGACCGCCGGAGAACGGAAAGGCCCCCTCCCTTGCCGGGAGGGGGCCTGCTCCGCTAGTTGCCGAACCAGTCGGACGGTCCACCGAGAGGCGCCCAGTCCGGGGTGGAGGTCAACCCGATCGACAGGATCAGCATCGTCAGCAGGACGATGCCGACGATCACGCCGATGTACAGGTACAGGCTCCGGAACCGGACCCGCTCCACCAGCCACACCGCCTGGTGCCGCGCCTCGCGGCCGCTCGGCATGATGTAGCTGAGCAGGATCATCACGAAGATCGCGAAGGCGCCGGTGTAGTTGGCGCCCTGGCCCGGCGTCGCGTCCACGATCGTGGCGTAGACCATGCCGACCAGGATTCCGGCCAGCAGGTAGATCAGGCCGAACCCGACCGTGCGGAGCACCATGCGCCCGAACGCCCACGGGAAGCTCAGTGCCACCACCATGCTGTCGGAGTTGCGCGGCCCGCGGGTCTGGAGGCGGCGCGCGTGCTCCGCCTTGACCACGTCCAGCGCGCCCAGGCCCGCGATGATCACGACGCCCAGCACGATGCCGAACCACGGGAACCACAGGGCCACGCCGGCCAGGGCGACCATGACGGGGATGAGCACCAGGGGGTGCATCCGCCACGCCTCGGCCTCGTACTCCTCGTCGATGTAGCCGTCGCCGTCGGCGTCGACGCCCTCCTCGTCACCCCGGAAGTAGTCGCCGACGCGGTCGTTGCTGCCGCGCTTGAAGCGGCTCAGCCAGCCGCCGCGCTCCTCGTAGTCGTCCTCGCTGAACTCCTGCGTGCTGCGGCTGTTGCGCCCCTCGTCGACGGGCGTGAGGATGTCCGCGAAGTCGCCCTTGTGCAGGGGGGTGTTGAAGAACTGGGTGTGAGGCGCCTGGTAGTCGTCCTCGGGCTCGGCGTACTGGTGGCTCCCGCGGCCGGGCTCCACGGGGTTCATCATCATGGTCCCCTGCGGGTCGTCCCGCGAGGGCTCGTCGGGGCGGATGCGCCGGGTGCTCCCCGCGTCGTCCAGGTCGTCCCCGGCGCCCACCGCACCGATCCGCATGGTGCCCTGCGGGTCGTCGAGGTCGTCGGCGCCCCCCGGGCTGATCCGCTCGGTCCCCTGGAGCCCGCTCAGGTCGTCGGTCGACTCCGGGTCGCTCCAGCCGCGCTGGGCGGCCCTGCCGCCGGACAGGTCGTCGGTGGCCTCCTCGTCGGCGCGCCACCCGCCCGCGTTGGCCGCGTGGGTGGAGCCCGGCGCCTCGGCCGGGTTGGACCAGGCGCCGGACGCCGGATCGGCGCCGCTGCCGGTGTGCGCGGGGCCCCAGCCCTCGTCGCCGCGGGACCCGCGTCCGGCCAGGTAGCCGGCGGCCCCGCCGAGCGCGGCCCCGGCCGCGGCGCCGCCCAGCCCGCCGCTGCCGCCCGAGGCGTACCCGCCTCCGACGCTGCCCGCCGCGTCGGAGGCCTCGGGGCCCCCGCCCACGGAGGGGTTGTACACGGTGTGGCTTCCGGTGAGCCCGGTGGGCCGGCCTCCCCGGTCCTCGGTCCAGGGCAGGTCGAGGTTGAGGCTGCCCGCCTCGTTGACCAGTTCGCCGGCCGAGGGGCGGTTGCGCATGTCACGGGAGACCGCGCGGTTGACCAGCGGCCGCAGCGCCTCGTGCATCCCGTCCATGTCGATCTCGCCGTTGAGGATGCGGAAGAAGATGACCTCGAAGGAGCCCGAACCGTACGGCGGGCGCCCCGTGGAGGCGAAGGCGACCGTGCCGCCCCAGGCGTGGATGTCCGTGGCGGGCCCGAGGTCGGTGCCCTCGATGACCTCCGGGGACAGGTAGCTGGGGGTGCCGACGAACGTGCCGGTCTGCGTCAGCTTGGCGCCGTCCACGGCGTGCGCGATGCCGAAGTCGATGACGATCGGCTCGCCGTTGGAGATGATCACGTTGCCCGGCTTGAGGTCGCGGTGGATCACCTCCACCGCGTGGATGTCCTTGATCGCCCGGGCGAGCCCGGTGATGAAGCGCGTGAGCGCGCGGCCGCGGAGCGGGCCGTGGTCGGTGACCGTCGCGTCCAGGGTCGGTCCGGGGATGTACTCGGTGACCACCCACGGAAGCTCGGCCTGGGTGTCGGCGTCGATGACCTCGGCCACGTTGGGACTCTGCACCCGGCGCATGGTCTCGACCTCACGGGCCAGCCGCGCCCGGGCGATGTGGTCGCCCGCGACCTCCGGCTTGAGGACCTTCACCGCGACGAACTGCTCGGTCCGGGGGTCCTCGGCCTGGTACACCACGCCCATTCCGCCCTGCCCGATACGGCGGCGGATCACGTAGTGGCCGATGCGCTCCGGCAGCTCCTCACCCGTGGGGAAACCTGCCGACATTGCCATCGAGAACTCATCCCCTCAAAAGACCGCATACCGCCACGTCCAGCTTATCGGCCGGGGGATGGGTCAACATTGGCTTGTGTGGCCCGTCTCGGACCGGTGTGGCCCGTTCGGCGCCGCCGGAGATTCATGGGGGTCCGGCGGCCCGTCCGCCCTCGGACGACCACCACCGAGTATGACGGAAAACTGACGTGGCCGGTTCCTCCCTCCTCGTCTCGACTGGCCGGATCCGGACGACCGGAGCAGGTCCCGTATCGCTACTTAACCTGACAAATGACTAAAACCATGCCAAAAAAGAACAAAGACCTGGGGAAGGGCGGGGCGGGCGCCCCGGCCGAGGCGGCCGGCGACACCCGCCCCGTCCTGCTCGGCCCCGCCTCTCAGCGCCCGCGGAACTCGGCCCTGCCCGGCCCCTGCTCGACGAAGCTCCGCATCCCGGTCTTCTGGTCCTCGGTCGCGAACAGCCCGGCGAAGTGCAGGCGCTCGATCTCCAGCCCCGAGTCCAGGTCCGTCTCCAGCCCCCTGTCGACGGCCTCCTTGGCCGCGGCCAGCGCGACGGCCGGCCCCTCCGCGTACCGGGCGACCAGGGCCACGGCCGCCGCGTAGACGTCCCCGTCCGGGACGACCTCGTCGGCCAGCCCGATCCGCCCCGCCTCCTCCGCGCCCACGTGGCGTCCGCTGAAGATCATCTCCTTGGCCCGCGCGGGTCCGATCAGGCGCGGCAGGCGCTGGGTGCCGCCCGCTCCGGGGATGACGCCGAGCTGGATCTCGGGGACGCCCAGCTTTGCGCCCTCCCCCACGACCCGGAAGTCGGCGGCCAGTGCCAGCTCCAGCCCTCCGCCCAGCGCGTAGCCGGTGACGGCCGCCACGACCGGCTTGGGGATGCGGGCCACCAGGGTCAGGGCGTTCTGGAGGTTGCGCCCGTACTCCAGCATCTCCGCGTGGGTGCGGTCGGCCATCTCCTTGATGTCGGCGCCCGCCACGAACACGCGCTCGCCGCCGTAGACCACCACGGCGCGGACCGCGGGGTCCGTGGACACCCTGGTGGCGGCCTCGGCGATCTCCGCCGTCAGAACCGCGTTGAGCGCGTTCACCTTCGGCCGGTCCAGGCGGATCACGGCCACCGCCGGGTGGTCCGGATCGGTCTCCACGCGCACGAACTCGCCCACGAACTCCACCTCTTCCACTTCGACGTCACTGTCCTGGGTTACCTAACCACCCGGGTCAGGAGAACAGCAGCACCAGGGTGCCGAGCCGCGCGGACAGGGTGTACCCCGCGGCCAGGAGCAGGACGGCCCCCGCGAGCAGGAGGGTGTCCCCGATCCGCCAGCGGCTCTCCCTGGCCCAGGTGCGGGGCCCCGTGCCGAACGCCCGCGCGTCCATCGCCGTGGCCAGCAGGGTCCCGGTCCGGATGGACCGCACCAGCAGCGCGAACAGCCTGCCGAAGAACAGCGCGACCATCCGCACCGGATTGCGCCCCGCCTCCAGGCCGCGCGCCCGCCTCGCCAGCGTGACGGTCCGCCACTGGTCGGCGAGCAGGGGGATGAGCCGCAGCGCCGCCAGCACACCCATGGCCGGGCGCTCGGGCACCCTCAGCCTCTGCACGAGCCCGTCGGACATCTCGGTCGGGTCGCTGGTCACGGCTGCGACGAGGCCGGGGAGGGCGATGGCGAGCAGGCGCACCGCCGCACCGAGCGCGCCCTCCGCACCGTGCTCGCCGTACAGGTAGTTGACCAGGCCGTTGGACAGGCCCATGAGGACGAACGGGCCGCCGAGAACGAGCAGCGTGCGCCGGTCGATCCCGCTGAACGGCAGGACCAGCAGCACACCGGCCAGGACCACCCCTCCGGTGACGGCGTCCACGGCGGGTATCAGGCCGATCCCCAGCACCAGGGCGGCCAGCAGCTTGGCCGCCGGGTTGAGCCGGGCGAGCCAGTAGCGCGCTCCCCCGCCCTGCGGCACGTCCAGGGTGAGGGCGTCGCCGCCCGTCCCGCCCCGGCCCTCCGACGCGCTCACCTCTCCACCTCCCCCGCCACCGCGACCGCACGGCCCTCCGCCACGCGCACCCGCACGTCCGCGAGGTGCCGCAGGAGCAGTTCGTCGTGGGTGGCCATGACGACGGCCCGCCCCTGCGCCCTCAGTACGCCCAGCAGTTCGACCAGCTCCGTCCACGTCCTGGTGTCCTGGCCGAAGGTCGGCTCGTCCAGGACGAGGACGTCCGGCGCGTGCGAGGGGCCCGAGCTGAGAGCCGTGGCCACCGACAGCCGCCGCTTCTCCCCTCCCGAGAGCGTGTAGGGGTGCACGTCGGCCAGCGGGGCCAGGCGCAGCCGCTCCAGCAGCTCGTCCACCCACCGCTCCGTCTCCTCCGCGCCCATCCCGGCCCGCAGCGGTGCGAAGCGCAGCTCGTCCCGCACGGTGCCGGTGACGAACTGGTCCTCCGCGTGCTGGAAGACGGTGCCCACGTGCCTGGCCAGGAGCCGCGCGGGCCAGCGCACGAGCGGGCGCCGGTCGGCGTCTGCCAGGGGGCCGCGCGGCAGCACCTCGCCCCGGTGGGGCCGGGACAGCCCCGCCAGCAGGGTCAGCAGCGTGGACTTGCCCGCCCCGTTGGGCCCGGTCAGGGCGGTCGCGGTACCGGCCGCGACGGGGAGGTCCACGCCGTCCAGCACCACCCTTCGGGGTGCGGTGCGCATCCCCAGCTGGAAGGGGGTGCGCGCCGCGACGCCCACCGCCTCCAGGCGGGGACCGCCGCCCGGGGCGGCGACCAGGTCGGGCACGGGGTCGTTCCCGGGGATCCACACCCCCTGCTCCGCGAGGGAGCGCCCGTGCGCGGCGAACACGGAGGAGGGGTCGCCGTCGGCGATCACCCCGCCGCCGGGCTCGACGACCACGACCCTGTCCACCAGACCGACCACGTCCGCGACCCGGTGCTCGACCAGGACCAGGGTCGCCTCGGTCTCGGCCAGCAGGCGCTCCAGGACCCCGCGCACCAGGGCTGCGCCGTCCGGGTCGAGGTTGGCGGTGGGCTCGTCCAGCAGGAGCAGGCGCGGACGCATCGCGAGCGCCCCGGCGATGACCAGCCGCTGCTTCTCACCCCCCGAGAGGGCGCCGGTGGAGCGGCGCCGCCCGTACGGGAAGCCGACCGCGTCCAGCGCGTCGTCCACCCTGGGCCAGATCAGACCGGGGTCCACCCCCAGGTTCTCCAGGCCGAAGGCGACGTCGTCGCCGGCGCGGGCCATCACCAGCTGTGTCTCCGGGTCCTGGCCGACCAGGCCGACCGCGCCCCGGCTCCGGTCGGCGGGGCGGCCGTCGACCAGCAGCGTCCCCTCCTGGTCGCCGTTGACGGCGCTGTCGGGGCCGGTGAGCCCGGCCAGGGAGTGCAGCAGGGTGGACTTGCCCGCCCCGGAGGCGCCGAGGAGGAGCACGCGCTCCCCCGGCCCGACCGTGAGGTCGACCCCGCGCAGCGCGTACGTGTCGCGGCCGGAGTGGCGCCAGCCCCAGCCGGACAGCTCGACGCGGGCGCCCCGGCCGCCGGGGGACGGGGCGGGGGGTGGTACGGGCGGGTACTCCGCGGTCGCCCCGGCCGGTCCGCGGCGCTTCTGGTCGGACACGGGTCAGCCCCGCGCCGACGGGAAGGGGGCCAGCGCGCCGGACCTGGCCAGGGCGGTGGTGAGGAGCCGGGCGCCCACCCCGGCGATGACCGCCGCGCTGATCACGACGATGACGCCGTAGACGACCTGGAGGTGCAGGGGCCAGGTCACGTTGTAGGCGATGTTGTCGCGGACGGCCGGGGAGAGGCCGGCGACGGCCGCCGCGAGCACGGCCACCCCCATGCCCCAGCGCCGGTAGCCGAAGGCGAGGAAGACCAGCTCGGGAAGGATGCCCTGGAGCGTCCCGTCGAGGATCACCGTGACACCCCACTGGGTGCCCAGGACCGCTGACACGGAGGAGGCCGCGACCGAGGTGAGCAGCGCGGCGCCGGGCTTGCGGATGATCAGCCCGCCGAGGACGCCGGAGAGCAGCCACATGCCGTAGACCACCGCCTGCGCGGGCGGGAACCCCACGAAGAGCGGGGTCGTGACCGACCAGACGATGTTCCAGAGCCAGAAGACGACGCCGACGGCGACGCCGATCACGGCCGCGACGACGATGTCGACGGTGCGCCATCCGCGCAGCTGTCCGAGGATGTCGCGCCAGAAGCCGGTACGGCCGGTTTCGGTGCTCATCAGGTGGTGTCCCTTCGTCGGGGTGGACGAGGGCCCATGTGGCCAAGAGCGACGCCGGACGGCATGCCGCGCGCCGGATGTCCCGGGTGCGCGGGAGCACGCCTCCGGAGACGGGTTCCTACGACTTCCTTCGCTGGCATGACCCAGATCAGGTGTGTAAGGGTCTGCGGCCTGATGCCGCACTCTCAGCGCTCACGCGCTCCCCTGTCGGTTTCACTCCATTATGCGTCAACAACGAGGGCCGTGGGGTGTTCCCTCCCCACGACCCTCGTCCGCAACCGGAGCGCCGGACGGTCCCGCCCCTCGGCGGGCGCCGTCAGGCGTCGTCGTCCTCCTCGTCGCCCCCGGTCCTGGGCTGCTTCGCCGACGGGTTGCCGAACGCCTTCGGCGACGGGCCGAAACTCTCCGCCGGGAGGTCGGCCACGGCCCCCCGCATGGTCGCCTGCCAGATGGGGCCGGGCAGGGTGCCGCCGTAGACGATGTTGTAGTAGCGACCGCCGATCGTCACGCCCTGGAGCGGGTTCTCCTCCCCGCCGCGCATGTCGCCGACCACCACCGCGGACGCGAGGTTCGGGGTGTAGCCGGCGAACCAGGCGTAGGCGGCGTTGTCGGTGGTACCGGTCTTGCCCGCGACCGGGCGCCCGAGACCGAGGCCCTTGGCGGTGCCCCCCTCGAACGTCTGCTGCAGCAGGTGGTTGACCCCGTCCGCGACGTCGCGGTCGACCCGGCCCTCCTCGCAGTCGCTGCTGACCTTGACCTCCTTGGTGCCCTCGTCCCCCTCGCGGCCGATACGCACGGACGTCACAGGGACGGGCTCGCAGTAGGTGCCCCGGGCGGCGAAGGTGGCGTACGCGTTGGCGACGGTCAGCGGGGACACCTCCTGGTCACCCAGGGTGAAGGAGCTCCAGACCTCCAGCGGTTCGCCGTCGGCGCGGTGGATGCCCACCCGTTCGGCCATCTCCGAGGTCTCGCAGAGGCCGACGCGCTTCTGGAGCTGCGCGAAGTAGGTGTTCACCGACCCCTTGGTCGCGCTGATCATGTTGTGCTCGCCGCCGTCGCTCTCCCCCGCGTTGCTCACGCTCCACCCGGACATCTTGCTGCCGTCGCAGTCCTTGAGCCCCCCGACGGAGACGCTCTTGGGCGACGAGAAGCTGGTGCCGTAGCCCAGTCCGGAGTCGAGGGCCGCCGCGAGGGTGAACGTCTTGAACGTCGAACCCGCCTGGTAGCCGAGTGAACCGCCGGCCTCGCTGTCCACCGCGAGGTTGATGGAGGTCGTGCCGAGCTCCTCGTCGTCGAACCCGTAGCGCAGGTTCTGCGCCATGCCCCGGATCCGGCCGGTGCCGGGCTCGATGACCGCCTGGGCGGAGAACTTGGTGGACTCCTCCGAGGGGACGTACTTCTCGATGGCCTTCTCCGCGGCCCGCTGCACGTCGCCGTCGAGCGTGGTCTGCACGGTGATGCCGCCCGTGGTGAGCGCCTCGTCGCGCTCCTCCTGGAGCTCTCCGAGCACGTCGGAGCCGCGCAGCCAGCGCATGACGAAGTCGCAGAAGAACGGCTGCTCCCCGTGGTAGCAGCTGCCGCCGCGCTCGGTCGGGTCCAGGGCCAGGCCCCTGCTCTGGTGCTGCTCGACCTCGTCCGGCTCCAGGTGCCCCGTCGCGCCCATCCGCTCCAGCACCATGTCGCGGCGTTCGCGCGCCGCGTCGCGGTTGGTGAGCGGGTCGTAGAAGGAGGGTCCGCGCACGACCCCGACGATGGTGGCGGCCTGCGCGGGGTTCAGTTCGGCGGCGGAGACGGAGAAGTACCGCTGCGCCGCCACCTCGACGCCGTGCGCCCCCGACCCGAAGTAGGCGAGGTTGAGGTAGCCCTCCATGATCTCGTCCTTGGTGAGGCGGTCCTCGATGTCGATGGCGTGGCGCAGCTCCATCAGCTTGCGGCCCAGGGTCTGCTCGCTGGCGCGCTCCACCTCCTCCTCGGTGGAGGCCTGTTCGATGAGCAGGTTCTTGACGTACTGCTGGGTGATGGTGGAGCCGCCCTGAGTGTCCCCCTGCGCGGTGCGCATGGCGGCGCGGAGGACGCCGCGCAGGTCGAGCCCGGAGTGCTCGTAGAACCGGTCGTCCTCGATCGCCATGAGCGCGGCGGGCACCCACGGGCTGATCTCGTCCAGGGGCACCACCTCGCGCTCGCGGTCGGCGACCTCCGCGATCGGCTTGTGGTCGATGTCGGTGAGGACCACGCGCTGCGCCAGCGGCCCGAGCTCCAGGCCGCTGGGCAGGCCCATGAAGGCCGCGGCCGCGTCCCTGCCGACGATCCCCAGACCGCCCACCCACGGCATGACCAGCGCGGCGGCCAGCAGGCCGGCGACCGCGCTCATCTTCGTGAGACGCAGCAGGGCGTCCTTGCGTCCGTCGACGGGGCCCTTCCCCGGCCCGCGCCCGTCCTCGCTGCCCCACGCGGACACCCGGTCACGGAGTGCGCCGGCCAACGGCAGGACGAACCCGTCGACCCGCCTCCTCCAGCGGGGCGCATCGGACTCGCCGGCCGAGCCGGGCTCCGGAGGGGTCGACCGGTCCCCGGCCCCGGATTCCGACGCGTCGGCCCGGTCGGCCGGTTCGTCGGGGCGACCCGCCTGCGGCGCGTGCCCCGGCGCCCGGTCTCCGCCCTGGTCCCCCTTCTCCTGCGGAGGACCGTCCTGGTTCGGCTCCGTCACGTCGCCCCCCTCGGCCGTGTGACGCCCTGCCCCCGCCTCGCGCGGACAGGGCACTGCACCGTCCACGCTCGCAGGAGGGCCGTAAAGCCCGCCCTGCCGAATCGGGCGTGTCACTGAAAAGCTTCCCCAATCCACGGCAAAGCGCGCGGATCGCACCCCGCCCGCGCGACGCCGCGAAACCGGAGCCCCCTCCGTCCGGCCCGGGACCGGTCCGCGACGGAGAACCGGCGCCGACATCGCCAGGCGTCCGAATCCGCGACAAAAGCACCCCGGGCGACCATTCGGGAACACGGGAATGTCCGGAATACACCCCCGCACCCACGCGGCGCATTCGGTGATCCCTACCCACCACCGCGCACCACCCAACATGACCGATCAGTTTTCCGTCCTTTCGTATCAGATCACCCAAAAACAACCACAGAGGCTTCTGAATCAGGTGTCTTCTTATGGCTGATTTGCGAGGTTTACCCGGGTGAAACCTGACAAATACCAAGCCCAAGCGCTATCTACCAGTGTGATGAGAGTCACATTAATTATCCGGCCTCGACACTCCGCCAAACGCCACAAGAGGGCAGACGATAGACAGCGGAGGGCACCGAAGCCGTAATCCGGACAGTTTCAGAGCCACCTCTTCGTTAACTCCGTCTTGCGTTGTATTAACAGCAGGTTATTTCTCCCTGCCATAAACACATTCGCAGCCCAAAACGCCCGAACCACGACAATGACGGTGGAGCCAGTGATCGGACGCCTGCCCATCCTCGACATCTCTCCAGACAACGACCTCGGACCGGTGAAAGCGGTCCCCGGGGAACGCTTCACCGTGGGCGCGACGGTCTTCCGCGAGGGCCACGACTCCCTCGCCGCCGGGGTCGTCGTGTACTCGCCGGAGGGGCGACGCGAACGCCTGGTCCCCATGCGTGAGCACGCGCCCGGCACCGACCGCCACGAGGCGGAGATCAGCCTCCCCCACGAGGGCGCGTGGTCGTTCTCGGTCGAGGCGTGGACCGACCCCTTCACCACCTGGCACCACGTGGCACGGGTCAAACTGCCCCTCGGCCAGGACACCGAACTCGTACTGGAGGAGGGCGCGCGCCTGCTCGCCCGCGCCGGCCGCCGCGTCCCCCGCAAAGCGGCCCTCACCAGGGCGGCCAAGGCGTTGCGGGACCCCACCGCGGCTCCGCTGGACCGCCTCGCCGCGGCGCTCACCCCCGAGGTCCTGGACGAGATGGCACGCCACCCGGTCCGCGCACTGGTCACCCGGTCCCGGCGCACCCGCGTCGTCGTCCACCGCGAGCGCGCACTCTTCGGCTCCTGGTACGAGTTCTTCCCGAGGTCGGAGGGGGCCCAGGTCGACACCGCCCCCGGGCAGCAGCGCTCCGGGACCTTCGCCACCGCCGCCAAACGCCTGCCCGCCATCGCCGACATGGGCTTCGACGTCGTCTACCTGCCCCCCGTGCACCCGATCGGCACGAGCCACCGCAAGGGCGCCGGCAACGCCCTGTCCGCCGGCCCCGGCGAGCCCGGCTCGGTGTGGGCGGTCGGCTCGGCCGACGGGGGCCACGACGCCGTCCACCCGGACCTGGGCACGCTCTCCGACTTCGACGCGTTCGTCGCCGAGGCCGCCGAACACGGCCTGGAGGTCGCCCTCGACCTGGCCCTCCAGTGCTCACCCGACCACCCGTGGGTCACCGAGCACCCCGAGTGGTTCACCACCAGGGCCGACGGTTCCATCGCCTACGCCGAGAACCCGCCCAAGAAGTACCAGGACATCTACCCGCTCGACTTCGACAACGACTTCGAGGGCCTGTACGCGGAGATCCGGCGGGTGGTCCAGCACTGGATCGACCACGGGGTGCGGATCTTCCGGGTCGACAACCCCCACACCAAGCCGGTCGCCTTCTGGGAGAGGCTGCTCGCCGACGTCGCCGAGCGCCACCCGGACGTGCTCTTCCTCGCGGAGGCCTTCACCCGCCCCGCCATGATGCGCACCCTGGCCAAGGTCGGGTTCCACCAGTCCTACACCTACTTCACCTGGCGCAACGGCAAGGACGAGATCACCGACTACCTCACCGAGCTCAGCCGGGAGACCGCCCACTACCTGCGCCCCAACTTCTTCCCCGCCACCCCGGACATCCTCCACGCCTACCTCCAGCACGGCGGGCGGCCCGCGTTCGAGGTCCGCGCCGTGCTGGCCGCGCTGCTCTCCCCCACCTGGGGTGTCTACTCCGGTTTCGAACTGTGTGAGAACACACCGGCCGCACCCGGCAGCGAGGAGTACCTGCACTCGGAGAAGTTCCAGTACCGGCCCCGTGACTGGGCCGCGGCGGAGGCATCCGGGGAGACCATCAGCGGTCTCATCACCCGGCTCAACGGCCTGCGCCGCTCGCACCCGGCCCTGCGGGAGCTGCGCAACCTGCGCTTCCACCACGTGGACCGGCCCGAACTGGTCTGTTTCTCCAAACACCGTCCCGGAACGGGGCCGGACGACCCCGACGACACCGTCGTCACCGTCGTCAACCTCGACCCGCACCACGCCCACGAGGCGACCGTGCACCTGGATCTGCCGTCCATCGGCCACACGTGGGGGGAGGAACTCAAGGTGACCGACGAGCTGACCGGCCGCTCCTACACCTGGGGCGCGGACAACTACGTCCGCCTCGACCCGGCGACCGGGCCCGCGCACGTGTTCACCGTCGACGGCAGATAGCGGCCCCGGAGCACGGACCGGGGCCCGGCGGTACCTCCGCCGGGGCCGTACCCGTGCCCGGAAGGCCCGTTGATCCGATGTCGAACATTCTTGGTGGGGAGCAGTAGATGAGCAAAGACGAGCACGGGCCCGGCGGACGCGTACACGCCGAACACGGTCCGCTCGCCCCAGCCACCGGGGCCGCCACCGGCCCGCTCATGTCCTCCGGTGGTACCAGTGACCCCCACTGGTACAAGCACGCCGTCTTCTACGAGGTACTCGCCCGGGGCTTCTTCGACTCCAACGGCGACGGCACCGGCGACCTCGCCGGGCTGGTGCAGAAACTGGACTACCTCCAGTGGCTCGGCATCGACTGCGTCTGGCTGCTGCCGATGTACGAGTCCCCTCTGCGCGACGGCGGATACGACATCTCGGACTACTTCAAGATCCTCCCCGAGTTCGGCCGCACGGCCGACTTCGTGGAGCTCCTCGACGAGGCGCACCGCCGGGGCATCCGCGTCATCACCGACCTGGTCATGAACCACACCAGCGACCAGCACCCGTGGTTCAAGGCCTCCCGCGAGGACCCCGACGGCCCGTACGGGGACTTCTACGTGTGGTCGGACACCAACGACCGGTACGACGAGGCGCGCATCATCTTCGTCGACACCGAGACGTCCAACTGGACCTACGACGAGACGCGCGGCCAGTACTACTGGCACCGCTTCTTCTCCCACCAGCCGGACCTCAACTTCGAGAACCCCGCGGTCCAGGAGGCCATCCTGGAGGTCCTGCGCTACTGGCTGGACCTGGGCATCGACGGGTTCCGCCTGGACGCCGTGCCCTACCTGTACGAGCGCGAGGGCACCAACTGCGAGAACCTCAAGGAGACGCACGAGTTCCTCAAGCGCGTGCGCGCCGAGGTGGACCGGCTCTACCCCGACCGCGTGCTGCTGAGCGAGGCCAACCAGTGGCCGTCCGAGGTCGTCGACTACTTCGGCGACTTCGAGGCCGGCGGCGACGAGTGCCACATGAACTTCCACTTCCCGCTGATGCCGCGCATGTTCATGGCGGTCCGGCAGGAGCAGCGGTTCCCGATCTCGGAGATCCTCGCCCAGACGCCGCCCATCCCGGAGAACTGCCAGTGGGCGATCTTCCTGCGCAACCACGACGAGCTGACCCTGGAGATGGTCACCGACGAGGAACGCGACTACATGTACTCCGAGTACGCCAAGGAACCCCGCATGCGCGCCAACGTGGGGATCCGCCGGCGGCTCGCGCCCCTGCTGGACAACGACCGCAACCAGATCGAGCTGTTCACCGCGCTGCTGCTGTCCCTGCCCGGCTCGCCCGTCCTCTACTACGGCGACGAGATCGGCATGGGCGACAACATCTGGCTGGGCGACCGCGACGCCGTGCGCACGCCCATGCAGTGGAGCTCCGACCGCAACGCCGGGTTCTCCAAGGGCGACCCGGCACGCCTGTACCTGCCGCTCATCATGGACCCGGTCTACGGCTACCAGGCGCTCAACGTGGAGTCCCAGCGCGACAACCCGGGCTCGCTGCTCCACTGGACCCGCCGGATGATCCAGATCCGCAAGCGCCACCCCGTGTTCGGCACCGGGGAGTTCACCGAGCTGAACGCCACCAACCCCGGCGTCCTGGCGTTCATCCGCGAGCACGGCGACGACCGCATGCTCTGTGTGAACAACCTGTCGAGGTTCCCGCAGCCGGTCGAACTCGACCTGTCCCGCTACTCCGGGGTCAGCCCGGTGGAGTGCGTGGGAGGCGTGCGCTTCCCCGAGATCGGGGAGCTGCCGTACCTGCTCACCCTGCCCGGACACGGTTTCTACTGGTTCCAGCTGCCCGCCGCCGGCGTCGCGCCGGAGCACGGGGAGCGGGACGGCCTGGTGTCCTACGGCCTGCCCGCCGCCGGGGTCAGCACGCACACCGCCCCCGACCACACCGCCGAGCGCCCGGCCGGGTCCGGACCGCACGAGGCGGAGCACCACACCGCAGTCACCACCACGTCCAGCGCCCCGACCGGTTCCGTCCCCACGCTCCACGACGGCGTACCCGGGTCACCCGCCCGGTCCGCCGACCCGGCCCTCCCCGGCCCGGCGCGGGAGCAGACGGGCCGGGGCGGTGGCGGGAAGGGAAACGGTCCGCTCTGACATGTCCCAACTCGAAGAACTCCTGGCAGTCTGGCTACCCCGGCAGCGCTGGTTCTCCGGCAAGGGGATTCCCATCAGGCAGATCCGGGTCGAGAGCAGGCACACCCTGGTCTCGGCAGGCCCGGACGGCCCCGACCTCGACGTCCTCGTCCTCCAGGCCGGCCAGCGGGGGCGCAGCTCCCGCTACCAGTTGCTCCTGGGTTCACGGCCGCCGGGCTCCCTGCCTCCCGACCTGGCCCGCGTCGCCATCGGCGTGTGCCGGACGGCGGGCGGCAGACCGACGGTGGTCTACGACGCGGCCCACGACGCACAGCTGACGGGACTCCTCCTCAGACGGTTCGCGGAGCCCGCGGCGCCCGGCCAGTCGGGGCAGGTCCGCTTCCGAACCCTCCCCGGCGAGCGCATCCGTCCCGGTACCACCGGTCGGATACTCACCGGGGAGCAGTCCAACACCTCCCTGGTCTTCGGACAGGACTACATCCTGAAGACCTTCCGCAGACTCTGGCCCGGGCCCAACCCGGACCTGGAGCTCACCATGGCGCTGTCCGGATCGCCGTACGTCGCCCGATCGTGCGGGTGGATCGAGGCCGACCTGCCCGGGTACACGACACCGACGACCCTGGCCATGCTCCAGAGGTTCATCCCGCAGGCCACGGACGGGTGGGTGCTCGCCACAGCCAACGTCCGCTCCCTGCTGGACGGGACGGGGAGCGACCGCCAGTCCGCGTTCACCGGTGAGGCGGCGCGGCTGGGCCGCACCACCGCCGAGGTGCACCGGTCGCTGGCGGCCGCGCTCCCGACGGACGTGCTCTCGCCTGTGGGGGCGGCCGCCTTGGCCGACGCCATGGTGCAGCGCCTGGCGACGGCCAGCGCGGAGGTTCCCGAACTGGCCGAGCACGCGCCCCGGGTGATGGCGGCCTACACCGACTTCGCCGAGGTGGACGAGCCGCTGCCGATCCAGCGCATCCACGGCGACTACCACCTCGGGCAGGCCGTCCGCACCGGGGCGGGGTGGGTGCTGCTGGACTTCGAGGGTGAGCCCACCGTGCCGGTGCGGGACCGCCAGCGCCTCTCCAGTCCGCTGAGGGACGTCGCGGGGATGCTCCGCTCCTTCGACTACGCGGCCGGCTACCTGCTGGTGGGGCATCCGGGAGACCCCGAACTGGAGTGGGCCGCCCATGCCTGGGCCCAGCACAACAGGGAGGCCTTCTGCCGGGGGTACGCCGACGGCGGCGGGTCCGATCCGGAGAAGCACCTGACGGTGCTGCGGGCGTTCGAGTTCGACAAGGCCGTGTACGAGGTCCTGTACGAGGCCCGGAACCGTCCGAACTGGCTGCGGGTCCCGTTGGAGTCCATCGCCTCAGCGGCCGCCGCGCCGCCCGTTCCCGGGTAGTCCGAGGGCGGTCTGCTCCCCACCCGGGAGCGGCCGCCCTTCCGTACGACCACCTCCCGTACCGACCGACCGCAACGAGCACGACGGAGCCGTATGACCTCGTCCGACAGGAAACCCAACGCCGCGAAGGCGGGGGCCTCCGCGAAGACCGCGAAGGCCGCACCGAAGAAGGACACGACGACGGGGGCCGCCGCGACGGCGAAGGCCGCCACGGCCGCGTCCGCGGCGGAGAAGGGCGCGACGGCGAAGGGTGCGACGGCGAAGAAGCCCGCCGTCGCCGCCCGGGTCCCGTCCGCCAGGGCCTCCACCGCCGCGGGAGCGGCGTCGAAGGCGGCCCCGGGGGCCGAGGCGAAGAGCCCTCGGAGGGCCCCCGCGGCGAAGGCCGCGACGAGGACTCCGGCGAAGACGGCTTCGAGGAGCGCCGGGAAGGACCCGGTCGAGGCGACGGAGAAGGGCGCGGTCGCGGCGAAGGCGCAAGGCGCGGCGAAGGCGGCGCCGGCCCGGAGGCGGGCCTCCGGGCCGGACCCCGAACTCGTCGCGGCACTGGACCGGCTGATCGACGGCCACCACCACGACCCGCACTCCCTGCTCGGCGCGCACGCCGAGGGCCGCGGAACCGTGGTGCGCGCCCTGCGCCCCGGCGCCCTGGACGTGCACGCCGTCCTGCCGGACGGGACCCGGGTGCGCCTCGAACACCTGCACCGCGGGGTGTACTCCGCCAAGGTGCCGGGCACGTCGCTCGGCGACGAGCCCGACTACCGGATCGCCGCCCTCTACGACGAGGGGGAAGCCGAACACGTGACCGCCGACCCCTACCGGTTCGCGCCGACCCTGGGCGACCTGGACCTGCACCTGATCGGCGAGGGCCGCCACGAGGAACTGTGGAACGCCCTCGGCGCGCACACCCGGGTCGAGGACACGCCCATCGGCGAGGTCCGGGGCACGGGGTTCTCCGTGTGGGCCCCCGACGCGCGCGGCGTCCGGGTGATCGGCGACTTCAACTACTGGAACGGCGTCGGGTTCCCGATGCGCAGCCTGGGCTCCACCGGCGTGTGGGAGCTGTTCCTGCCCGGGGTCGGCGACGGGGCCCTGTACAAGTTCCAGATCCTCGGCTCGGACGGGCACTGGCGGGACAAGGCCGACCCGATGGCACGCCGCGCACAGGTGCCGCCGGAGACCGCCTCGGTGGTCACCACGTCGGCGTACTCCTGGAAGGACCAGGAGTGGATGGCCGAGCGCAAGGGCGTGGAGCAGCACCGGGCGCCGATGAGCGTGTACGAGGTGCACCTGGGGTCCTGGCGGCCCGGCCTGGGATACGTCGAACTCGCCGAGCAGCTGGTCGAGTACGTGACCGGCCTGGGGTTCACCCACGTGGAGTTCCTTCCGGTCTCGGCGCACCCGTTCGACGGGTCCTGGGGCTACCAGGTGACGTCGTACTACGCGCCCACACCGAGGTTCGGTTCCCCCGACGAGTTCCGCCACCTGGTGGACGCCCTGCACCGGGCCGGGGTCGGTGTGCTCCTGGACTGGGTGCCCGCGCACTTCCCCAAGGACGACTGGGCGCTGGCCCGGTTCGACGGGTCGGCGCTGTACGAGCACCCGGACCCCCGCCGCGGGGAGCACCCCGACTGGGGGACGCTGATCTTCAACTACGGGCGGACCGAGGTGCGCAACTTCCTCGTCGCCAACGCCCTGTACTGGCTGGAGGAGTTCCACGTCGACGGGCTGCGGGTGGACGCCGTGGCCTCGATGATCTACCTGGACTACTCCCGTGACTCGGGGGCCTGGGAGCCGAACCTGTTCGGCGGCCGGGAGAACCTGGAGGCGATCGACTTCCTCAAGGAACTCAACACCACGGTGTACCGGCGCAACCCGCACGTGGTGATGATCGCCGAGGAGTCCACGGCGTACACGGGCGTCACGGCCCCGGTGGACCGCGGAGGGCTCGGCTTCGGGTTCAAGTGGAACATGGGGTGGATGCACGACACGCTCGAGTACGTGAAGAAGGAGCCGGTCCACCGCAAGTACCACCACGGCGACGTCACGTTCGCGATGGTCTACGCGTACAGCGAGAACTACGTGCTGCCCCTGTCCCACGACGAGGTGGTGCACGGCAAGCAGTCCCTGTTCAACAAACCGCCCGGTGACGAGTGGCAGCGCTCGGCGACCCTGAGGGCGCTCCTCGCCTTCATGTGGTCGCACCCCGGCAAGCAGCTGCTGTTCATGGGCGGGGAGATCGCCCAGGGGGACGAGTGGTCCCATGAGGAGGGCCTGCCCTGGTGGCTGCTCCAGTTCGAGCACCACGCGGGCGTGCAGCGCCTGGTGAAGGCCCTGAACGACGCCTACCGGCCCCGGGCGGCGCTGTGGTCCCAGGACACGGACCCGGCCGGGTTCCGGTGGCTGGACGGCGGCGACCACGAGGGGAACACCCTCTCGTACCTGCGCCACGGAGACGACGGCTCGGTGCTGGCCTGCGCCGTGAACTTCTCGCCGGTGCCCCGCGAGGACTGGCGGATCGGGCTGCCGTCCGGCGGACGGTGGAAGGCCGTCCTCAACACCGACGAGGAGAGGTTCGGCGGCTCCGGGCACGCGGCTCCGGCGCACGTCGACGCCGAGCCGACGCCGTGGCACGGCCAGCCGGTCTCGGCTCCGATCACCATCCCGCCCCTGGGCGCGGTCTGGTTCGAGCCCGAGAGGTAGGCGCGCCCGCGGGGGCGGCTCCGAGCGGTGGGTCCGGTCGCCCGTGGGGCTGCCGGGCCCGCTCCGCACCCGGGCCCGCCGGTCGACCGCCGGGAGGGCCCCAGGAGTCCCCGCGTCCGTCCCCGGATTCGACCCGTCGCCGGAGCCGCGCAGGGCCCACCGGCGGCGCAGCCGAGCGCACACCCGGCGTCACGGACGGCCGCTCCGCTCCCGGGCGCCCCGCGACCGACCAGGCACGACGCACGGGCCTGCGGTCACCCGGTGTGACACCACCGCCCCGCCCCCGCCCCGCAGGAGAAGGGCTCACCGGATCCCGTGACCGACTGGACACCACGGCAGCAGAATCTGTCCGGAACGACCCCTTCACTCTGATCCGCCGCCGTGCTTTCGTGTCCCCCACCACAGGCACGAACGTTGGGATCGCCCATGACCGACAAGAGCCAGAGCTTCGTCCGGGTCCTGGGAAGAGGTGACGTACTCGCCCTCGGCTTCGGCGCGATGATCGGCTTCGGCTGGATCGTCCTCGTCGGAGACTTCATCGACGCGGCGGGCAGCGGCGGCGCCGCCCTCGCCTTCGTCATCGGCGGCGTCATCATGGCCTTCGTCGGCCTCACCTACGCCGAACTCGTCTCCGCGATGCCCCACGCGGGCGGCGAACACCACTACGCCATGCGCGCCATCGGCCCCAAGGGCGCCTTCGCCGCGTCGTGGGCCATGGTCCTGGGCTACGTCTCGGTGGTCGCCTTCGAGGCCGTCGCCGTCCCCCAGACCCTCGTCTACCTCTTCCCCGACATGGGCGTCGGGCACCTGTGGACCATCGCGGGCTACGACGTCCACGCCAGCCTCGTCGCCGTGGGCATCGTCAGCGCGGTGCTGATGACCGCGGTCAACTACGTCGGCATCAAGCCCGCCAGCGTCTTCCAGGTCGTCGCCGTGCTGTTCCTGGTCGCCGTCGGCACGGTGATGCTCACCGGATCGTTCGTCGGCGGTTCCGTCGAGAACATGGAGCCCCTGTTCACCGGTGGCGCCCCCGGGGTGTTCGTGGTCCTGGTGGCGGTCCCGTTCCTGTTCGTCGGCTTCGACGTGATCCCCCAGTCGGCCTCCGAGATCAGGGTCCCCCACCGCATGGTCGGCACCCTGCTGGTGGTCTCCGTCCTCTGCGCGACCGCCTGGTACGTGATGGTCATGCTGACGGCCGGCTCCGGGCTCTCCTCGGCCGAACTGCTCACGTCCGAACTGGCCTCCGCCGACTCCGTCGCCGCCATGTGGGGCAGCGACGCCATGGGCAACCTGCTCGTCCTCGGCGGCATCGCCGGACTGCTGACCAGCTGGAACGCCTTCCTCATCGGCGGCAGCCGCCTCGTCTTCGCCATGGCGGGGTCCCGGATGCTCCCGGCCTGGTTCGGCCACCTGCACCCGCGCTTCCGCACCCCCTCCAACGCCATCCTGTTCATCGGCGCGCTGTCGCTGGTCGCCCCGTTCTTCGGCCGCCCGATGCTCGTCTGGCTCACCAACGCTGGCGGCATGAACATCGTGGCCGCCTACATGCTGGTGGTCGTGTGCTTCCTGGTGCTGCGCCGCCGCGAGCCCGCCATGAAGAGGCCGTTCACCGCCCCGGCCGGTGTCGCCGTCGGCGTGACCGCACTCGTGCTGTCCTCCGGGCTGTTCCTGCTGTACCTGCCCGGGATGCCGGCCGCACTGGCCTGGCCCCACGAATGGCTGATGGTCGTCCTGTGGTGGGTGGCTGGCGCCGCGCTCATGTGGCGCCTCCCCCGGATCACCCCAGGTGCGGACGCCGAACGACGCCTCGTCGAGGCGATGGACGCCCGCACCGCAGCCGCGGCGCGTCCCTGACCGTCCCTCCCCGGGACCGGGCCCTCCGCGTACCGCGCGGGGCCCGGCCCCGGGGAGGGGCCGCGTGCGGCGGACAGCCGGCCCCGCCGGGGTCAGGCCCCGCGCGTGTGCCAGCCGGTCAGCCGGGAGACCGCCTCGTCCAGCACCTCGTCCTTCTTGCAGAAGGCGAAGCGGAGCAGGTGCGCGCCCTCCTCCTGGTGGTCGTAGAACACCTGGGCCGGCACCGCCGCGACACCCGCCCCGCCGGGCAGGGCCCGCGCCACGTCGATCCCGCTGTCGAAGCCGAGGGGCCGGATGTCGGCCATCACGAAGTAGGTGCCCTCGGACACGTTCACGTCGAACCCGGTGGCGGCCAGACCCGCCGCGAGCCGGTCGCGCTTGCCCTGGAGGGCGGCGCGCTGGGCGGCGACCCACTCCCACTCGTTGTCGATCGCGTCGGCCACGGCCAGCTGCAACGCGCCGTTGGCGGAGAAGGTGAGGAACTGGTTGACCGTCCGCACCGCGCTGACGAGGGGCTCGGGACCCATCACCCAGCCGGTCTTCCAGCCGGTGACGGCGAACATCTTGCCCACCGACGACACCGACACCGTGCGCTCCCGCATACCCGGGAGGGTCGCCAGCGGCACGTGCGGTTTGCCGTCGAAGGCCAGGAACTCGTACACCTCGTCGGTGAAGGCGATCAGGTCGTGCTCACGGCACACCTGCGCGATCTCCTCCAGCTCGTCGGCGGTGAACACCGTGCCGGTCGGGTTGTGCGGAGAGTTCACCAGCACCATGCGGGTACGGGGGCCCACGGCGGCGCGCAGCTCCGCCGGGTCGAAGGTGAACCGTCCCGACTCCGCGTCCGGGCGCAGCGTCACCGACCTGCGCACCCCGCCCGCGAGGGTGATCATCGCGGCGTAGGAGTCGTACATCGGCTCGAAGACGATCACCTCGTCGCCGTGCTCGACCAGGGCGAGCATCGCCGCGGCGATGCCCGCGGTCGCGCCGACGGTGATGTAGACCTCGCTGTCGGGGTCGAGCTCGATGCCGTAGTGGCGGGCCCGGTAGCGGCTCACCGCCTGCCGCAGCTCCGGCCGCCCCGGGCCGGGCGGATACTGGTTCACCCCCTCCAGGATGTGCCGGGAGGCGCCCTCCAGCAGGGAGCGGGGACCGTCGGTGTCGGGGAAACCCTGCCCCAGGTTGACCGACCCGGTCTCCATGGCCAGCCGCGTCATCTCGGCGAAGATCGTCTCGCCGTACACGCGCATTCGTTCGATCAGCGGTTCTTCCACCCGACGAGCGTATCCACACGCCCCGGCAGCGGCCACCCCGCGCACGCCGAAGGGGGCGGACCACGGGTCCGCCCCCTTCGACACGGTTCGCCGTCCCTAGAGGAGGAGGCTGAGCACGATCCACACCACGGGACCCGCGATGAGCAGCGAGTCCAGGCGGTCCATCAGACCGCCGTGCCCCGGCATGAACCGGCCCATGTCCTTGACCCCGAGGTCGCGCTTGAACAGCGACTCGATGAGGTCGCCGACCGTCGCGGCCAGCACGACCGCCAGCCCCAGGACCACGCCGACCCACCACGGGCCGTCCAGCATCAGGGTCACGCACAGCGCACCGGCGATCGAGCAGCCCACCACGGAGCCGCCGAAGCCCTCCCAGGTCTTGTTCGGGCTGATCACCGGGGCCATCTTGTGCCGCCCCAGCATGATCCCGGCGAAGTAGCCGCCGATGTCGCTGGAGATGGTCACCACGATGAACGTCACCAGCCGGTACTGGCCGTCCTCGGGGTGTGCGATGAGCAGCAGCCACGTGCCCAGCAGGAACGGCAGGTACACCAGGGTGAACAGGTTGGCCGAGGCGTCCGCCACGAATCCGTCCGCCCCGCCGCGCAACCGCCACACCAGGACGATGATCGCGGTCAGCGCGGTGGTGCCCGCCAGCCACTCGGTCCCCCCGAAGTAGGCGGCCACCTGCATGGCGACGCCGCCCACGGCCAGGGGCACGACGGCCAGGGCGGTGCCCTTGCCGGCGAACGCCCGGTTGAGCTCCCGCAGCCCGATCAGCACCCCGAGGGAGGTGATGATCGTGAACAGCTGGGGCAGGGGGAAGATGGAGAAGAAGACGAGCGCGCCCAGGGCGCACCCGCTCGCGATGGCCACCGGGAGGTTGCGGCCGGTCTTGACAGGCTCGCCCCCCGGTTTGTGCAGCACGAAGCGCTGCCCGGCCCTGTCGGGATCGCCCTGCGGTCCCTCGTCGGGTCTGTGCTCCGGTGAGTGGTCATCGCCTCCGGAGCCGCTGGAAGGAGTCGTCACCGGCTAGACCTCGAGCAGTTCGGCTTCCTTGTGCTTCAGTACCTCGTCGATGGCCGAGACGTACTTCTGGGAGAGCTCGTCCAGCTCGGCCTGGGCGCGGTGCGCCTCGTCCTCGCCCAGCTCGCCCGACTTCACGGCCTTCTCGAAGGTGTCCTTGGCACGGCGGCGGACGTTGCGGATCGAGATCTTGGAGTCCTCGGCCTTGGTCCGCGCGACCTTGACGTACTCCTTGCGGCGCTCCTCGGACAGGTCGGGGAACACCACGCGGATGACCTGGCCGTCGTCGGAGGGGTTCACGCCCAGGTCGCTGTTGCGGATGGCGTTGATGATGTCGGTACGCGAGTTGACGTCGAACGGCGAGATGACCACCATGCGCGGCTCCGGAACCGAGAAGGAGGCCAGCTGGTTGATCGGCGTCCGGGCACCGTAGTAGTCGACGGTGATCTTGTTGAACGTGGCCGGGGTGGGACGGCCCGTGCGGATCGTCGCGAAGTCCTCCTTCGCGACGGTCACGGCCTTCTCCATCTTCTCCTCGGCCTCGAGGAGGGTCTCTTCGGTCATGTGGCGCTCCCGGTTCTCGGCTGTGGTGTTCGTGGCTTGTTGGCGGCCCTGGGACCGGCTTCAGGCGGTGGTCGGCCCCACGATGGTGCCGATCTTCTCACCTCGGACCGCGCGCAGGATGTTGCCCTGACTCATCAGGTCGAACACCACGATGGGCATCCCGTTGTCCATGCACAGGCTGACCGCGGTGGCGTCCATGACCTTGAGGCCCCGGGTGAGGACCTCGTTGTAGTTGAGCTTGTCGAACTTGACCGCGTCCGGGTTGCGCTGCGGGTCGGAGTCGTAGACCCCGTCGACCTGGGTGCCCTTCAGGACGGCCTGCGCGCCGATCTCCAGGGCGCGCTGGGCCGCAGTGGTGTCGGTGGAGAAGAACGGTGCGCCCAGACCGGCGCCGAAGATGACCACGCGCCCCTTCTCCAGGTGACGGATGGCGCGGCGCGGGATGTACGCCTCGGCGACCTGGCTCATGTGGATCGCGGTCTGCACGCGGGTGTCCACACCGAGCCGTTCCAGGAAGTCCTGGAGGGCGAGGCAGTTGATGACGGTGCCGAGCATGCCCATGTAGTCGGCGCGGCCGCGCTCGATGCCGCCCTCGGTGAGCTGCGCGCCGCGGAACATGTTGCCGCCGCCGACGACCACGGCGACCTGGATACCCTCGGAGACCGCCTCGGCGATGGACTCCGCCACGTACTGCACGACCTCGGGGTCGATGCCCAGCCCGCCCCCGCCGGCGAACGCCTCCCCGGAGAGTTTGAGCATCACGCGCTTCCAACCGGAGTCGTGCATCGCCGGTTCGGTGATCGTCGCTTCGTTCACGGCCTGTGGCCTCCCTTATCGTCCCCGAGTGGCACAGGGTCCCCCGAGTGCTCCTGCTGCGGGCGGACAGGGAACACGTCCCGGAATCCGCCCATATCCACCGAAGGTGCCGGGGAGTAGTCTCCCCGGCACCTCCATCATCTCAAAGCTCTTAGGCCTGGCCGACCTTGAAGCGGACGAACCGCTTGACGGTCACGCCGGCCTCGTCGACGACCTTCTGGACCGACTTCTTGTTCTCCTTGACGAACGGCTGGCCGAGCAGCGTCACGTCCTTGAAGTAACCGTTGAGGCGGCCTTCCACGATCTTGGGGATGGCCTGCTCGGGCTTCCCCTCCTCGCGGGTGGTCTGCTCGGCGATGCGGCGCTCGTTCTCCACGACCTCGGCGGGGACGTCGTCCTTGCCGATGTACTGCGGGGCCAGAGCGGCGATCTGCTGGGCGAGGTCCTTGCCGACCTCGGCGTCGGACTTGTCCAGCTCGACCAGGACGCCCATGGTGGGGGGCAGGTCCGGGTCGGACTTGTGCAGGTAGCTGGCGACGTACACGCCGTCGAACTTGGCGAAGCGGCGGAACTCCAGCTTCTCACCGATGACCGCGCCCTTGCCCTCGATGAAGGCCTGGAGGCTCGTGCCGGGCTCGATCTCGGCTGCGGCCACGGTGGCGAGGTCGTCGCTCTCGTGAGCGGCGACGAAGTCGGCGACCTGGTCGGCCAGCGCGATGAACTGCTCGTTCTTCGCGACGAAGTCGGTCTCGCAGTTGAGCTCGATGAGGGTCGCCTTACCCTCGGAGGGCTGCTTGAGGACGACCATGCCCTGGGCGGCAGTGCGCTCCGCGCGCTTGCCGACATCCTTGGCACCCTTGACGCGCAGGGCCTCGACGGCCTTGTCGATGTCGCCGTCGGCCTCGGTCAGGGCCTTCTTGCAGGCCATCATGCCCGCGCCGGTCATGTCGCGCAGCTTCTTGACGTCCGCGGCGGTGAAGTTCGCCATGACTGTTCTCGGATTCCCTTGGAGTGGAGAGTCTGTACGGAAAGAGGAGCGGATCCTGGACGTGCACCCCCGGTGCCGCCCCCCCCGTGGGCGGGGCGGCACCGGGGGTGACCTTGTCCCTGGGAACCGCTGACTACTCGGCGGAGCCCTCGGTGGACTCCTGGGCCGCAGCCTCGGCGGGGGCCTCGGCGGGGGCCTCGGCCGGAGCCTCGGACTCGATCTCGGCCTCGACCTCGGGCTTCGGGGTCTCGGCCGGGGCCTCGGTCAGGTCCTTGTCGACCTCGGGCGTGTCCACGGCCGCGGCCGGAGCGGCCTCGGTCTCGGACTTGCCCTCCAGGAGCTCGCGCTCCCACTCGGCCAGGGGCTCCTCGGCGGCCTTCTGCTCGCCGGAGCCCTCGGAGGCGCCGGAACGGGCCATGAGGCCGTCGGCGACGGCGTCGGCGATCACGCGGGTCAGCAGGCTGACCGAGCGGATGGCGTCGTCGTTGCCCGGGATCGGGTAGTCGACCTCGTCCGGGTCGCAGTTGGTGTCGAGGATCGCGACGACCGGGATGTTCAGCTTGCGAGCCTCGCTGATCGCGATGTGCTCCTTCTTGGTGTCCACGATCCACACCGCGCTGGGCACGCGGGACATGTCGCGGATACCGCCGAGGGTGCGCTCCAGCTTCTCCTTCTCACGGCGAAGGTTGAGAAGCTCCTTCTTGGTGAGCGCGGAGCCGGCGACGTCGTCGAAGTCGATCTCCTCCAGCTCCTTGAGGCGCTGGAGCCGCTTGTGCACGGTGGAGAAGTTGGTGAGCATTCCGCCCAGCCACCGCTGGTTGACGAAGGGCATGCCAACGCGACGAGCCTGCTCGTCGATGGCCTCCTGCGCCTGCTTCTTGGTTCCGACGAACAGGACGGTGCCGCCGTGGGCGACCGTCTGCTTGACGAACTCGTAGGCGCGGTCGATGTGCGCCAGCGACTTCTGGAGGTCGATGATGTAGATGCCGTTGCGCTCCGTGAGGATGAAGCGCTTCATCTTCGGGTTCCAGCGACGGGTCTGGTGCCCGAAGTGGACGCCGCTCTCCAGGAGCTGGCGAGTCGTCACGACTGTGGCCATGACTGGTCCTCCTTGCGGTGGCGGAGAGGGGATCTCCGCCGTCGGTTGTGCCTGACGCCCCGGCCGCACCGCCATCCCGCCGAAGCGGGGTGGACCGTGGGTACGACCCCTCCCGGAGGAGGCGCGTGGACGTGCGTATTGTGGTTGGCCCAACGGGCCACAGACGATTCTATCCTCCGCCGGGCACACACCGGACCTGTGCTGCGCCTACGAGTGACTCCGGCCCCTCGTTCGGCACCCCGGCGCCGGGGTTGTCCACAGCTCCGGACACCCCCTGGCGGCCCCCGCCCGTTCCCCTGAACCTTGAGGCATGGACCTCTCCCGCCTCGTACTCCCGCCGCTGTTCGCTCTCCTCCTGGTGCTCCCCTCCTCCCCGGCACACGCCTCGGGGGACACCGACTGGCGCCTGCCCGTGTCCCCTCCCACCGGTGTGCTGCGCCCGTTCGACCCTCCCGAGCAGCGCTGGCTTCCTGGCCATCTGGGTGTGGACCTGGCCGCCGAACCCGGACAGGAGGTGTACGCGGCCGGTCCCGGGCGGGTGCACTTCGTCGGCACGGTGGCCGGAACACCGCTGGTCAGCGTGGCCCACGGGAACCTGCGCACCACCTACCTGCCGGTGGAGTCCGGCCTGGCCCGGGGCGACCCGGTCTCCGCCGGCGACGTCCTCGGCACGCTGGCCGCCGACCCGCTCCACTGCCGCGACCGCCCCTGCCTGCACTGGGGACTTCTCCGCGGAGGGGACTACCTGGACCCCCTCGGTCTGCTCGGCCTCGGCGAGGTCCGCCTCCTCCCCCTCGGCCCGTCCCGCCCCCCGGCGTCCCCTCCGCCCCGAACCGGATGATCCCCCGCCGACAGGAGGGCGTCCCCCACCCGCGCTCCGATCGGGCGACGTGCCCGTGGAGCCCGTATCCGGCGGGAGCCGACGCCCCGGGAACCGCTCCCGCCGACGGCCGGAGAGTGGCGCATTTCGCATCGGAAACCCCCGCCGCCCCCTGGGGAAGCGTCCGTCGGCGCGTCGACGGGCGGCAGGGGGGCGGGGC